>CAZFQG010000004.1:0-83448 GCA_964520785.1 uncultured Planctomycetaceae bacterium
TTTGTTTTTTTGGCACTTTGGGAGACCTCATGAGAAAGTACCGCGTTTGTTTTTTGTGTTTCGGCCTGGCGATGTGCGTCGCCGGGTTCGCTTCCGCCCAGATCCTCGAAGAGAAAGCGGGGGCCGATTTCAATTATTTCTACACCGGGGCCGACCTGGTCGGTCATGCCGACTGGGCCGCGAGTGGAACCCCGGGCCTGGCTCAGGTCGAGGGAACGCAATTGCGCTATTCGCCGAATCCCTCCGGTTGGGACAGCTTTCAGTGGAATAACGTTCCTTCCCTTTCGCACGAGACCGGCTGGACGATGGAGTTCACGTTTCAAATCACTCAGGAAGGCACCGACGCCTCCTTTCCGTTTGGCGCGATCGTCTCCGATGGCACGGCGGGGGAATACAACATTCTGTATTTCGACGCCGGCGCAGTCGAATATCGGGATACCCCGCGTGGAACCCAGGTCTACCGTCGCGATTATACGGACGCGATGCACACGGTCCGTTTCGCGGAACCGGCCGGCGGTGGGACGGGAAACACGTCCCTTTGGATCGACGACGTCCTGATGGCGAATAACCTCACGGGGTTCAACTATACGCTGGCGCGGTGTTACCTTGGGAAGGCCACCGCCGCGCAGGTCGACGGGGAAATCCTCATCGACGGCATCGCGATCGACACCACCGGCGCCTATTCGCCCGTCGGCCAGATTATTCCGACTCCGCCGTCCGCCGAGGACCTGACGGAAGCGGCTTCCGACACGTTCGCCTACAAGTATGAGATGGACCTGGACCCGACGAATCCGGCGGAAATCGATCTGGATTCGAACGGAATGGCGGATTTCGAGTGGGTGATCGCGGGCAACGCGACTTACGAATTCACTCCCCAGAATACTTGGGTCGTCAACTCGCCCGACCAAGGAGACCAGTGCTACATGGACGGCGGAATCGGAAGCGAAACGACTCTCTGGCGCGCGGGAGAGTTCACCGGCGAGAACGGGTATACGATCGAGGTCCGGATGAAAGTGCTCAGCCAGTCGGAGGATGCCACGCAGGTGTTTTCCATCGCCTCGGCCCCGCAGGACTCCAACGAGATCGGCGCGATCATCGTCAATCAGAGCGAGACCCAAGGATACGGCGCCGGTGCTCTCGACGATTCCGATAACTCGGACGACTTTCACGTCTTCCGCCTGGTGCGCGACAAGATGGCCGTTCCGGGTTTTCCCTCCAGATCGGCTTATTGGATCTGGCGGGACGGTGTTTTGGTCACGGAAGAGGCGTTTAGCAACAACCACGCGATCGTCCGCGATGCGCTTTACTTCGGCGACATGAGCGGTAGCGCCGGCGGTTCCTTTGAAGTCGACTACGTCCGCTTCACGGAAGGGATGTACGCCCCGGTCGGCTGGACGTATCCGCCGGCGGACGATCTTCCCGGCGACCTCAACGGCGACGGGATGGTTGGCAGCGCCGACTTGGACATCGTCCGCGCGAATTGGGGAGCCACGGTTACGGCCGGCGACCTGACGATGGGCGATCCCTCCGGCGACGGCGTCGTCGGCAGCGCCGATTTGGACATCGTCCGCGCCAACTGGGGCGCGACCGCCGCGGCGGCCGTGCCGGAGCCTGGCGCGTTGGTATTGGTACTTTGTGGCGTCTTCGCCGGTTTGGCGATGCGCCGGCGGTAAACACCCGCGTTGGGTACGGTCTCCTCGGTGGCCGTGCGGAACGCGAGCCGCGGAAGCAGTTGTCCCCCTCCCGTTGGTGTGCGGGGGGGCGGACCTTTGGAAACAGGACGAGGGTGCCGGTCGAAACCGACCGGCGCCCGAGTCCCCAGTTCGAGCGAAAGCTCGCGTAGCGTTACGTTTTTGTTCCGTTTTATTTTTTGGAGGTTACTGACATGAGTTCGTACCGCAACTGTTTGTTCTGTCTGACGGCGATGTGCATCGCCGGGGTCGCTTCGGCCCAGATTCTCGACGAGAAGGCCGGGGCCGATTTCAACTACTTCTACACTGGGGCGGACCTCACCAGCCACGCTGATTGGACCGCGAACGGCACCTTCGGCACGGTAGCCGTGGAAGGCACGCAACTGCGTTTCACGGCAAGCGCGACGGCCGGCGGGTACTATTCCTGGGCTAACGCCCTCTCACACGAAGCCGGGTGGACCATGGAATTCACGTTCCAGATCACGCAGCCTTCCACGGCCGGTTCCCACCCCTTCGCCGTAATCGCGTGTGACGGGACGGCCGGTCAATACAACGTCTTCCTGATGGGAGACGTCGGCGTGCAAGTTCGCGACACGCCCTTGGGGACCCAAAACTATCTTAAGGACTTCACCGACGCCGTGCATACCGTCCGGTACGCGGAGCCGGCCGAAGGAGGGTCCGGCGACTCGGCCCTATGGGTTGACGGCATTCTCTATGCCGACAACCTCACCGGTTATGGCCAGTACGATCTTGTACGTGTTTTTCTGGGAGAGATTTCCGGGACCCAGGTCGACGGGGAAATCCTCATCGACGGCATCGCGATCGACACGACCGGCGCTTGGGCTCCGATCGGACAGGTCATCCCGGTGCCCCCCTCGGTCGAGGATCTGTCCGAGGCGGCGTCCGACACATTCACGTACAAGTACGAAATGGACGTCGATCCGTCGAATTCGGCGGAGATCGATCTCGACGGAAACGGGCTGCCGGACTTTTACCTCGTTTATGAAGGCAACGCGACGCACGAATTCACCGAGGACGGAACCTGGCTGGTCAACTCCCCGGATCAAGGCGATCAGTGCTTCATGGACGGCGGGATCTATTTCGATACCACGGTATGGAGTGCCGCCGATTTCGCGGCCGCCGACGGATTCACCTATGAGGTCCGCGCGAAGGTCCTCAGCCAGACGGAGGGGGCGACGCAAGTGTTCGCCATCGTCGGCAGTCCGGAGGATGCCAACGAGTACGGCGCGATTATTCTTACCGAGGAGGGAACGAGTGCATCGGGTGCCGGACTACTCGACGACTCGGACAACACGGACGATTTCCACGTCTACCGCCTCGTCCGCGGAGAGATGGAGGTTGACGAAGGCTATACCAAGTCCGCCTACTGGGTATGGCGGGACGGGGTCCTGCTCACCGAAGAGGCCTTTAGCAATGAGTGGGGAATCGTCCGCGACGCGCTCTACTTCGGCGACATGAGCGGTAGCCCCGGCGGTTCCTTTGAAGTCGACTACGTCCGCTTCACCCAGGGGATGTACGCGCCGGTCGGCTGGACGTATCCGCCGGCGGACGATCTTCCCGGCGACCTCAACGGCGACGGGATGGTTGGCAGCGCCGACTTGGACATCGTCCGCGCGAATTGGGGAGCCACGGTTACGGCCGGCGACCTGACGATGGGCGATCCCTCCGGCGACGGCGTCGTCGGCAGCGCCGATTTGGACATCGTCCGCGCCAACTGGGGCGCGACCGCCGCGGCGGCCGTGCCGGAGCCGGGCGCGTTGACGCTGGCGTTGTTCGGCCTTTTGGCGGTGCTGGCGACACGCCGCCGCTAGAGCGCCGGGATACAGGAGTCAACCTCGATGCAATCGAGACGACCCCGCGTGAGTTAAGGTGAGTTTTCGGGGCGGGCGGATATTCCGGCCTGGAATACCACCCGCCCTGTTTTCGGCACGGAAAAACGTTGTGCTTGATGTTGGACGATTTTTCCGCGTCGGGTTAGTATAAACAGTGTGGCCAGCGAAGTGCCGTGAAACGGCGGTACTTTGGTGGGGCACGCCCCGATTAGTATTCCAATCCTGATTGAGTGAGGAACGCTCATGAAACGTCACGGTTTTACGCTCGTGGAGTTACTCGTCGTCATCGCGATCATCGGCATTTTGATCGCATTACTACTTCCGGCCGTTCAGGCCGCGCGGGAGGCGGCACGGCGGATACAGTGCGTCAACAACGAGAAGCAGCTCGGTTTGGGACTGCACAACTATCACGCCTCTCAAGGCGCGTTCCCGCCGGGAACGTATTCTCGCGATAGGCAAAACAACGTCTATTGGGGGTACGCGTGGAGCGCGCTGATCTTGCCGTACCTGGAACAGGGGGTGGTCGACGAGCAAATCGATTACGGAAAGATGTACTACGACGGCTGCCAGACGAACACCGGAAACTGGGCGGTCGGGCGGATTCCGATTGCCGCGTTCGTCTGTCCCAGCGACCCCAACGGCGGCGGGTGGTGCGAGGTCGGCTGCGGCGGGACCGTCGACGACATGCGGGTTTGTTCGTATGCCGGCGTGGCCGACAGCCGCGTCTGTCGCGAACCCAGCACGGAGGTCCGCCAGGACTGCAACGGGATGCTCTTCGGCCAGAAACAAATGCGAGTTCGCGATTGCACGGACGGGACGAGTCATACGCTGTTCGTCGGCGAGATTACCGGGGCCAAGGGCGTGTCCGGCGGACAACCCTGTTTCCTGCAGATGTTCATTATGACGCAGTCGGTTCAGACGACGAGTCTGGGAATCAACGGCCCGGGGAGCATTCCCGGGGGTCGCGACGACACGCGAAATCCGCTCGACGGAGCCGGAGGGAACCGCCACAAGCAATTGTTCGACGAGATCGGCTTTTCGAGTTTTCACCCCGGCGGGTGCAATTTCCTGTTGGTGGATGGGAGCGTCACCTTCCTGAGCCAGGACATCGAGACCGGTCCCAACAGCCTGCTGGAGCGCCTCACGACCCGGGCCGGCGGAGAGCCGGTAAGCAATTCCGATATTGAGTAGGTTTGACGGAGCAAGTTAAGAAAAAAGAGCCTCCGAAGGAGGCGGCAAGAATGTAGCCTAGTATGACAGCGCTATTTAAGCTCAAGACCTCCATGTTCTAACACCGATAACGGTGTACGACACATGGAGGTGTACTATGACGACTGATCAAATCAGGGCGTTGGAGCCCAATGCGCGGCGTCGACTGGAAGCGTTTCGGGACTGCTTCGCGAAGGCGCCGGTGTTTAATCATTTCCTTATGTATTCTTTGGGATTGTTGGCGGATTTTGATCGAAAGAGTATCGAACCGATTGCTCTCTGGATTGGAACGGCGGTGCGAACGCTTCAATTGTTTCTGTCCCAATTCGCCTGGAACCACGAGCGAATTGAGTCGCGGCTGCGCCGTATGGTCATCGACGAATTCGGCTCCGAGGGGGCGATCGGCGTCATTGACGGCTCGGGACACGCCAAGCAGGGAGATAAAACCCCAGGCGTGCAGCGCCAATGGTGCGGGGAATCCGGAAAGATCGATAACTGCGTGGTGGGTCAGCATCTGATCTATACGAACAACGACCCAAAGAATCCATTTACGGCGTGCATCGCGTCGGATCTTTATCTGCCGAAATGCTGGATCAATGATCCGGTACGACGCGCCGAAGCCCATATTCCCGAGGAAGCGGTATTTCGAAAGGGATGGGAAATCACCGCCGATCAGGTCGACGCGTGCCTTGCCGACGGAGTCCGGTTCTCCTGGATTACGTGCGACGAGGAATACACCTCGGTCCCCGAGTTCGTCTTTCGCATGGATCGCGCGGGACAGCGGGTCGTAGGAGAAATCCGTGCCAACTGCTATTGTTGGACCAAACGACCCGCTTGTCGGTCCGTTCAAGGACCGCATGCCTCGAAACACGTCGAGAATATTTGTCGCTTCAGCCCGGTGTTTTCGAAACAGCAATTCCGTCGAATCCACATCAAAGATACCACGCGAGGCAAGTGCGTATGGGACATCAAGACCGCTCGCGTTCACCTTCCAGTCAAGAATAGTGGAAAACACTCGTCCCCCACGGATCGCCAGTACTGGCTGATTTTCGCCAAGAATCCGGAAACGGACGAAATCAAATACTTCATCAGCAACGCTTCGGAGAACACGTCGATCGAGGAGATGCTTCGAGCCGCCTTTGCCCGATGGCACGTGGAGAAATGGTTCGAACGGGCGAAACAGCAGTGCGGGTTCGGCTCTTTCGAGGTTCGAACCTATCAGAGCCTGATCCGGCACTGGCTTTGTTCGCGAATCGCCATGTACTTGTTGGCCGCGGAGACGACCTACCTTCGGGAAAAAAAATCCACAAATCACCTTCGAGCAAGTAAGCCGAGCGCTCGCGCGGACTCTCCAGCGGTCGCTTGAACACGATCCCGATTTTGTACGCTTACTGGCAACCATCAATCAATACTACCAATACCGAAACGAACTATCCTATGCAAGCCGACGCCGACGCGCACAAATCCGCGCCCACTGGCCAAAAGATATATAGCGCTGTCATACTAGGGCGTGAGCCCTAGGAGCCGAAAACGCGAACGAAATGCGTTGCGTTAAGCCCCAACGGGGCGACACGAAATCAACCGCGGAATTTTTCGCCCCGTTGGGGCTCCCGATTCCTTAAGACTTCCGTATTCCTAGGGCTGACGCCCTAGGCTATTGTTTGGCGCCCCGTTGGGGCTCGTTTGATGCTGAATACTCAAACCATACGTAAACCCGACAACACCCCCATGAAACACCTCCTCCCCATCACCTGCGTCCTTGTCGTTCTTACCTCCGCCGCCGCGGCCGAACCGATGTGCGAAAGCACGGACGTCTTCCATTCCGGCGAGGACGGCTACGCCATCTATCGCATCCCCGCGATCGAGGCCGCGCCGGACGGAACGCTCATTGCGTTCGCCGAAGCCCGCAAGCACGGTGGCGCCGACCCCGGGTTCGGCAAACAGGATATCGATCTCGTTTACAAAACGAGCAGCGACCAGGGCAAGACCTGGTCCAAGATGGTTATCCTTGAGGACCCCGGCGACGGCTGGTCGGCGGCGAATCCGGCGACGGTGGTCGACCGGGACACGAAGAAGGTTTGGGTACTCTATCTACGTTCGGAACCGGGCCGCAGCAGCGTTACGTCGCGGCCGAAAACGCGCGACATGATGACGTTCACCAGATACAGCGAAGATAATGGCAAGACCTGGTCCGAACCGATCGATTTGACCGACGTCGCGCGGGACATGGACGACCCGGAGTGGAAGGCGAGCATCATCGGCCCCGGAGGCGCGATCCAGACGCGAAGCGGCCGGCTGGTCGCTCCGGTCTGGGGCTCGACCGTCTCGAAGGGCCCGCACCTGAATTGCGTCATCTACAGCGACGACCACGGCGCGACGTGGAAGCGCGGTGCTTGCGTGCCGGGCGAAATCGGCGGCGACGAGGACCAGGTCGTGGAACTGGCCGACGGGACGCTCCTGTTGGACTGCCGGCAGAACAAGAACAATAAGGGACACCGCTGGTTCTACGAGAGCAAGGATGGCGGAGAAACCTGGTCGGTGGGTCGGCCGGGGCTGGAGGTCTCACCGGTCGCCTGCGCCATCGAGCGGTATACGCTCGAATCGAAGGGAGACGACAAGAACCGCGTCATTTGGACCGGACCGAAGGGTCCGGGCCGGAACAACCTGGTAATCCGCGTCAGTTTCGACGAGGGCAAGACCTTTCCTCGCGAGACGTTGATCGCGGCGGAGCCTGCCGCGTATTCCGATTTGACCATTCTGGGGGACGGTACAATCGGCGTGCTCTGGGAGCGCGGCGACTACCGGCACATTACGTTCACGCGTCTGAATAAGGAGTTCGTGGAGAAATGAAACGCCATGCTTTTACATTGGTCGAGCTGCTGGTGGTCATCGCGATCATCGGCATCTTGATCGCGCTTCTGCTCCCGGCGGTCCAGGCCGCCAGGGAAGCCGCGCGGCGCATGCAGTGCGCCAGCAATTTCAAACAGGTGGGGGTGGCATGTCACGCTTATGTAAGCGCTCTGGGGTGTTTTCCCATGGGGGTCGCCATGTGGGAGAAACGCGATGAAAACTGTTCGGCTGATCAGAGTTCGCCTTACAAGTATTACGCCGGTTGGGGCTGGGGGACGTTCATCCTGCCCTATATGGAGCAGGATGCGATCTACAAACAAATCGATTTCGAACACCCCGCTCATGCTCCCAGCTACGGCATGAACATGAATTTCCGCGCCGGGGGTGAGTTCGTCAACACTTACTTGTGCCCGTCCGATCCTTTGGGGCGGACGCTCGTTTCCTGCTGCAGCGGTAAGTCTAATGGCACCAAGGAGGAGGAGGATTTGGCCCGAACCAGCATGTCCGGAGTGGCGGACAGCCGCGATTGGCGGTGCGACGTCCGCTGGCCGCGCAAGGACGGAAACGGGATCATGTTCGCTCTGTCCGACGTTAAAGTCAGCGAAGTTACCGACGGTACGAGCAGCACGCTCTTGGTCGGCGAGATTCCCGGCATCGTGAATCAGCCGCATAACGGGCAGTTCTACGTCTCGTGGAACCTGATGAGCACGCAAAACGGGATTAACCTGCCGCTGCGGTTGCCGGACGCCACCCCTTGGAGCAGCGCCAAGTACGGTTTCGGCAGCCACCACCCGGGCGGATGCCATTTCGTCTTCGCCGACGGCAGTTCACATTTCATATCGGAAGAAATCTCACAACACGTCCTAAGCGCCATGACCACGCGCGCCGGAGGCGAAGTCATCGAAGGATGGGAACAATGATACGGACGCTGGTGCTAATCACCCTCATCGCCGTGTTGATCGGATGCGGCGGAGGATTGGAACGAATTCCCCTTTCCGGAACGGTGACCTTCAACGGTAAGCCGATCGAGGACGGCCAAATCCGGTTCATGCCGAAGGAGGATACCAAAATGCCTCTGACGGTGGAACCGATCAAGAACGGCGAATACGATACCTCCACTACCGGCGGCGTTCCCGTCGGGAGGTACCAGGTCCAGTTTTTCTCGTACGATACCCGCTATCCCGAGCCGTCCGGTCCCGGCGCCGCCGACCGGCCCCAGTTGCTCCCGCCGAGCTGCAATTATCAGTCGAAGTACGAAATCGAGGTGGAATCGGGTCAGCGGGGATTCACCAAGGATTTCGAGTTGACCGGGGTGATGGTCGCCCCCACCGGAAACTGGGGCGGGGGTGCGCCCCCGCAATAACGCAGGCTTGCAAGCCTGACCCGGCGGGATGCTAAAAAACAAGCTGCCGGTGGAACGGAGTGTTCTCGCGGATGCGGTGATCGAAAGGTGACCGCATCCCCGAATGTTGGCTATTTTGAACGAAGTGAAGGAAGTCGGGGACCGGCTTTCCCGGATTAGAACGCCAGGAGTCCATGAACCATGAAACGCCGCGGTTTTACCCTTGTTGAGCTACTGGTCGTTATCGCGATTATCGGGATACTGATCGCGCTTCTGCTGCCGGCGGTCCAGGCCGCGCGGGAGGCCGCGCGGCGGATGCAGTGCGCCAGTAACTTCAAACAGGTGGGGATCGCGTCCCACTCCTACCACAACGCGATCGGATCGTTCCCGACGGGAACGTTCATGACCGCCCGCGGCACCTGCTCGGAGGTGAGGCCGAACTACTACTATTCCGGCTGGGGTTGGGGCGCGTTCCTCTTGCCGTACCTGGATCAGGTCCCGCTCTACGAGCGGTTCGATTTCAAGCTTGCCGACTACAACACCGGAGTGAGCTTCGTTGCCAGCGCGGAGTTCGTCAATACGTACCTCTGCCCGTCGGATCCGGTCGGCCCGTCACTTGTCTCCAGCACCGGCCGCGGTTCCAACGGCCCATTGCCGGAGGAGGACAACGCCAACACGAACATGGCCGGCGTCGCCGATAGCCGCGACTGGCGGTGCGACGCGCAATGGCCCAGGCTCGACGGCAACGGAATGCTCTACAGCTTTTCGAAAGTGAAGGTGAGCGAGGTGACCGACGGGACGAGCAACACTTTCCTTATTGGAGAAATACCCAACGACGTCCGAAACCGCCACCGGGGGCAGTTCTACGTCTCCTGGAATATCTGGGGAACCCACAACCCGATCAACCTGGCCCTGCGCCTGCCGGACTCCAACCCGTGGTCCAGTGCCTCGTACAGTTTTGGGAGCCATCACCCGGGCGGATGCCACTTCGTCTTCGCCGACGGGAGTACGCAGTTCATCTCCGAGGACATCGCCTACGATATCTACCAGGCGCTGGCCACCCGTGCGGGAGGAGAAGTGATCGAGGGGTGGGGAGAATAGTTGTTTTGCGCCAGTGTTAAGGCGGGCTTAGGAGGGTCGGCCCGGTCCGCGAAGTCAGGCGTTTACCAGTTCCTTGAAGCGCGCCATGATGTCGCGTGTGATGGGCCCGGGCAGGCCGTCGCCGATGGGGCGGCTGTCGATCTTCACGACCGGGACGACCTCGGCCGCGGTTCCGGTAAGGAAAACCTCGTCGGCGATATAGAGGTCGTGTTTCGTCAAGGGGCGCTCCACGACCTCAAGACCGGCTTCTTCGGCCAGTTCCATGACGGCATCCCGCGTGATCCCCTCCAGAATGCCGGCGTCGTTCGGAGGCGTTTGCACGAGCCCATCGCGAACCGCGAAGACATTGTCACCGGTGCATTCCGCGACTTCCCCCTTGTGGTTGAGCATCAGCGCCTCGACGCAGCCCGCCTGAAGTCCCTCGATCTTCGCCAAAATGTTGTTGAGGTAGTTGAGTGACTTGATCCGGGGGCTCAGCGCGGCCGGATGATTTCGGATGACGCTGACCGTGATGATTTCGAGCCCCTTCTCGTAGTATTCCTGCGGATACAGCGCGATTTTGTCGGCGATGATGATCACTTGTGGATCCCGACAGCGGTTCGGATCGAGCCCCAGCGTGCCTGCGCCTCGCGTGACGATGAGGCGGATGTACCCGTCCGTAATGCCGTTGGCCGCGAGGGTCCGTTCGACCGCCTCGGCCATTTCATCCGGTTCAATCGGGATTTTCAACAGGATTGCCTGCGCCGAATCGTACAGCCGCTTCAGATGCTCCTTTAGCCGGAATACGGTCCCCCCGTAACTTCGAATTCCTTCAAAGACACCGTCCCCATAAAGCAACCCATGGTCAAAAACGCTGATTCTGGCGTCCGCCTTGTCGACCAGATCGCCGTTGATAAAGATTTTCAAAACGGGAACTCCCAAGTTGCGAGGATTCGCTCGAAGCGGCCGTGACGAACGGCCGGTGACATGCCGGAGGCGAATACTAGGTTGTCCATGACCAAACGGACCATCCGAAACCCCGTACGGTTCAGGTTTCCCGCTGGATGCATCCGTCCACCAAGCGTACCACGCGATCCGCCTCGGCGGCGATGGCCGGGTCATGGGTCACCATCACTATAGTGAGGTTCCGGTTCCGGTTCAAGTTCTCAAGAAGGCTCAGAATTTCACGGCCCGTCTCGCGGTCCAGGTTTCCGGTCGGCTCATCGGCGAGAAGGACCTCCGGTTCGGTAATGAGGGCCCTGGCGATCGCGGCGCGCTGCATTTCCCCGCCGGAAAGCTCTCGCGGTTTATGCTTCAGCCGGTGTTCCAAGCCGACCGTTCCCAGGATTTCAGCGGCCTTTTCGCGGTAAGCCCTCTTGTTCCATAGATATTGAAAAACGGATTCGCGGATCATCAAGGGCGCGAGGACGTTCTCCAGCGTGTTCAACTCCGGCAGGAGGTGGTAGAACTGGAAAACCATCCCGAAATCGCGATTGCGGATCACGTCGCGGCGCCGGGCCGGCAGGTTGTCTATGCGTTCCCCCCGGAAGTGGATTTCCCCCTGATCAGGGGAATCTAGTGTCCCTAAAAGATGTAGGAATGTGCTTTTTCCGGAGCCGCTCTGTCCAACGATCGCGACGAACTCGCCGTCGCGGACACGGATGGAGGCGTCTTTGAGAACCGGGATTTCGACCGACTGCTTTCGGTACTTTTTCGCGACTTCCCGGGCCTCGAGTACGGTGGCGGCGAGAGATTCCCAAGGTTCGTCCGACTCGTACCGCGTGGCGATATGGGGACCGGTGGAATCGAGGGCACGGACGGAGCATCTACTCATAACGGAGAGCCTCTACCGGGTGGAGCGCCGCGGCGCGGCGCGCGGGGAAGACGGCGGCGGCCACCGCGATAGCTAACGCGCCAAAGACAATCCAGGCAACCGTCGGCGGGTCGACGATCGTTGGTATTTTGAAAAAATAGTAAACGGACGGGTCGAAGACCTCATGACCCATGAGTTTGCCGAGGGCATCCGCGATTTCGTTGATATAGCGCACGAAGACAAGACCCAGGATGAGTCCGACCCCGGAGCCGACCAAGCCGAGAGAAAGCCCGTAGGCGAGGAATATCTGCATCACTCCGTGCCTCGACGCTCCCAGCGCCTTCAAAATTCCCACGTCGCGAGTCTTTTCGACGACGATCATGAAGAAGATCGCCAGAATGCCGAAGCCGGCGACCGCGATAATCAAAAACAGCAGAACATTGAGGATTGCCGTCTCCAACTGGACGGCATGGAGGACGGCGCTTTGTTTGTCCTTCCAGGTTTGAACGTGATACAGCTCCTGCGGGAAAGCCCCGGCGATCGCGTCGCGGACCGCATTGAGGTCGGTTCCCGGCTTGAGTTTGATCTGGATGGAATTTACGCGGCCGATTCCGTTACTCGGATCGATCATCCCCCGCCATCGCTGCATTTCCTGAATGGGAATGAAGACGAAGTTGGAATCGTATTCGCTCATTTTGCTTTCGTAGAAGTCGACGATCGTCAGGTTCTGGCTCACCGCCGCGGGGGGCGTGCCGGCGTTGGGGAACGTCAATTTGACGTCGTCCCCGGGAATCAGGAGGAATTGATCCTTGCCGGCCGTATCGCGGAAGCTCGCCAGAGCGATTCCCATGACGATTCCCGGGTGTTGTTCTTCAGCCGGATCGAACACGGTCTCGGCCGGCTGCGTCGCGGCGGCGAAGGGGTCGTGGTAGCTCGGCTTGGCGGTCGCGAGCGATTCCGCGTCGGATTTCGTCCTGGTGCGCTTCGCCATTCGCCGCTCGAACGCCTCGTACTCGGCCATCCGACGTCGATGCGGCCAACCGGCCTCGCGCATCGCCGGTCGGTCCTTGGCGTCCTTACCGGCCTGGTAGTCTTTCGTGTCGTAGCCCCCGTCCTCCAGGCTAAAGGTCATGGTCCTCCGTTTGGAGGGGTGCTGAAGGTACTTCCCGAAGTCGCTTACCGACCCTTGCGTCTGCGAATCGATCCCGATAATGGTAACCGGACGGGTGATCCAGTTCTCCCCATGCAAGCGGAAATTCAGAACGCCGGGTACCACTACCGTCGGGGTCATTCCCACGATGTGCTCCCCCGCGACCGCTTGAATCTGGTCCATGTGCCACTGCGCGTCGTGGAACCCGTTGAGGGTGCGCGACTCGAAAATGACGTCGGAGAGGATTCCGTGGATGCGGTCGCGCATCTCGGTAGTGAACCCGGACATGACCGCGTTGACGACGATCATCGTGGCGACGCCCAGCGTGACGCTGATGATACATGCCAGGGCGATGTACCGCGTCTTCAAATAGCGCCAGCAAAGAAGGGCTTTGTACATAATCCGACCAATTCGCTCCCATATTTGGGGTGAGGTGGCAAGTAAAATGCGGACTATAGCAAAGTCCGCCTGCTGAAGCGAGGTGAGTTTTTTCGTGCAGGAAGGGAAAGCCGGCCGATTGCGAGGAAACAATGGTTGACGCGATTGGGGGCGGCTGATAAACTGTTGCGTTCTATTTCGGGACTACCTCCGCCTCGAGCGTTGGTAGTTGCCATTTTGCCCATTTTGCCGCTTTTCCAGGGTGAGCGGCTCGAAGGATGTGTTCATCCCCCCCCGCCTCCGGTACTTACGCGCCGGAATTTTTGAGCGGATTCCATATACAACCAGTTTCGAATAGAGTTTTTCCAATTATTTCAAAAAGGGAATTCTGAATGACGAAGTACGTGTACTTTTTTGGTGGCTCCGACGCCGAGGGCGACAAGACGATGGGAAATACGCTCGGCGGCAAGGGCGCGAATTTGGCTGAAATGGCCAAAATCGGCTTGCCTGTTCCCGCCGGCTTCACGATCACCTGCGATTTCTGCAACGTTTATCTCGACGCCGGCCGCAAGTTCACGCAGGAGGTGAAGGACCAGGTCCTCGACGCGATGGCGAAGACCGAGAAGGTCATGGGGATGAAATATGGCGACGCCGAAAACCCGCTCCTCGTTTCTGCGCGGAGTGGTGCGCGGCGTTCGATGCCGGGCATGATGGATACAGTGCTCAACGTGGGCCTTTGCTCGGCGACGATCCCCGGCCTGATCAAGAAGTCCGGTAGCGAGCGGTTCGTCTACGACGCTTACCGCCGCTTGATCACGATGTACTCCGACGTGGTCATGGAAAAGGCCGAGGATATCGAGCCGGAGGAAGGCAAGGGGATCCGCGTTCAGCTCGAAGCACTGATGGACGAGTTGAAAGAGAAGAAAGGTTACACGCTCGATACCGATCTGACGGCCGAAGACCTCAAGTTGCTCTGCGGACAATACAAGGCGAAGGTCAAGGAAGTGCTCGGAAAGGAATTTCCGGACGACCCGATGGACCAGCTCTGGGGAGCCACCGGCGCGGTCTTCAAGAGTTGGAACGGCCGCCGCGCGAAGTCGTATCGCCAGATCGAGGGCATCCCCGGCGATTGGGGAACCGCCTGCAACGTGCAGTCGATGGTCTTCGGAAACATGGGTGAGACCTCGGCGACCGGCGTGGCCTTCACTCGGAACCCGGCGACCGGTGAAAACAAGTTTTACGGGGAATGGCTCGTCAACGCCCAGGGTGAGGACGTCGTCGCGGGCATCCGCACGCCGAATCCGCTCAACGAGCAGACGAAGAATCCGCAGAACGAGCACCTGCCGTCGCTGGAGACCGAATGGCCTGGAATTTACAAGGAGCTTCACGACATCCGCGATAAGCTGGAGCAGCACTATCGCGAAATGCAGGACATCGAGTTCACCATTCAGGACAAGAAGCTCTACATGCTGCAATGCCGCACCGGCAAGAGGACCGGCGTCGCCGCCCTGCGCATGGCGCTGGACATGCTCGAAGAAGGCCTGATTGACGAAGAGACCGCCGTCACGCGGGTCGCCCCGGCCCAGTTGGACGAGCTTTTGCACCCGCTGCTCGATCCGGCGGCCGAGAGCAAGGCGGAAGTGATCGTGAAGGGTCTGCCGGCCGGACCCGGCGGCGCGGTCGGCAAGATCGTCTTCACCTCGGCCGACGCCGTCGCGATGTACGCCAAGGGCGAGCACTGCATTCTGGTCCGAGAGGAGACGAACCCCGAGGACGTCGAGGGAATGCGAGCCGCCGAGGCCATTTTGACCGCCCGCGGCGGAATGACCAGCCACGCGGCCTTGGTCTGCCGCGGTTGGGGCAAGTGCTGCATCGTCGGCGCCGGCGAACTGAAGATCAGCGCCGCGAAGAAGACCGTTTCCGTCGCCGGAAAGACGTTCGGCGAAGGGGACCACATTTCCCTCAACGGCACCAAGGGCTGCGTCTACGCCGGGGCCCTGGCCACCATCGATGCTACCGAGAACCCGCGTCTGAAGGGGTTCATGGACATTGTCGATAAGTTTCGCACGATGGGTGTTCGCACCAACGCCGACACACCGGAAGACGCGAAGATCGCGAGGGAATTCGGCGCCGAAGGCATCGGACTGTTCCGCACCGAGCACATGTTCTACGGCGCCGGCAGCGAAGCGGCGCTCTTTGAACTGCGCAAGATGATTCTCTCGGAGACGGCAGCGGAGCGGCAGGCCGGGATCGACGGCTTGGCCCCCTACGTCAAGAAGGACATCAAGGCGACGCTCGAAGCGATGGACGGACTGCCGGTCACCATCCGCTTGTTGGACCCGCCCCTCCACGAGTTCGCCCCGACGACCCCCGAAGGCCAGGCGGAAGTCGCCAAGGCCTTGAAGATTTCGGTCGACGACGTCAAAAACCGCGTCGCCGGTTTGCACGAAGTCAACCCGATGATGGGCCACCGCGGCGTCCGCCTTGGCATCACCTATCCTACGTTGACCGAAATGCAGATTCGCGCCATCTTCGAGGCCATGAAGGAACTCAAGACCGCGGGTAAGGATCCTCGCCCCGAGATCATGGTTCCGGTTACCTGTGCCGTCGCCGAATTGAACGAGACGAAGAAGATTTACGACAAGGTCAAGGCCGAAGTCGATGGTTCTCTCGAAGTCCCCTACGGCACGATGATCGAAATCCCGCGTGCGTGCCTCCTGGCCAACCAAATGGCCGAAACGGCCGAGTTCTTCAGCTTCGGTACCAACGACCTGACGCAGATGGGCTTTGGCTTCAGCCGTGACGACATTGGCGGGTTCCTCCCCGACTACGTCAAGCAGGGCATCCTGGAAGCCGACCCGTTCCAGACGATCGACCAGGAAGGCATCGGCCAACTGATCGAAATGGCCGTTACCAAGGGCCGCGCCACCTGCGGAAAGCTGAAAATCGGCATCTGCGGTGAGCAGGGGGGCGATCCGGCCTCGGTCGACTTCTGCTTCAAGAACGGTCTGAACTACGTCAGTTGCAGCCCCTACCGTGTCCCCATCGCCCGCCTCGCCGCCGCCCAATCCGCCATCGCGGCGAAGAAGTGCGGATGCGGATGTTCCTGCGGGAAATAGGCCATCGCGGTCGATCAAGTAAATGCGTTAAGGGAACTTCCCGGTTCCAATCTTGACGGGATTTCCTTATCTCCCTATAGTCAAGGGTCGTCGGACGTACTCGGCGACCCTTGTCGTCTTTCTTGCACTATCCGCTTTCCGCCTGCCAAACGGTTGTAAAACCCATGTTGCGGACGCTTTTTCATATTCCCACCCAAATCGGGGAGGTCCCGCTGTTCGGTTTTGGGGTGTTCTTTTGGCTGTGGTGTGCCGGGGCGATCTTGTTCCTGGTGCTGCAATGGAAGAAGCAGGGGTGGAACCGGGAGTTGTCGTCCTCGCTCTTGTTTCTGGTCGTGGTCGGGTTGGTAATCGCGTTCATCTTGCCGGCGGTCACGAAACCGGAGGGCATCCCGGTCCGAGGTTACGGCACGATGTTGTTTATCGCGATCGTTTCGTCCACGGCGCTGTGTATCTTCCGGGGCCGCTCGCGAGGCTATTCTCCGGACACGGTGATCTCGTTCGTCTTCTGGCTTTGCGTCTGCGGAATCATCGGCGCTCGGGTCTTCTACGTCGTCGAGTATTGGGAGGAATTCAGGGAAAGGGTGCTTGCCGGAAACGTCGGTGTTCTGTTCAACGTCGCGGACGGCGGAATCGTCGTGTACGGTTCGTTGATCGGAGGTCTGATCGGGTTGGTCGTATTCACGCGCAAGCATAAGCTGCCTTTCTTGGCGACCTGCGATCTGATTGCTCCGGCGATGATGTTGGGGTTGGCCATCGGCCGAATCGGCTGCCTGTTCAACGGATGTTGCTACGGCGGCCACTGCGAATTGCCGTGGGCGGTGACCTTTCCCACGAACAGCCCTCCGTACGAAAGCCAAGTGGAACGCGGAGAAGTCTATGGATTTCGGGTCAGTGGCGATCCGGATAGACCACCGGTCGTTTTGGACGTCAGACCCGGCTCCCCGGCCGGCGAAGCCGGGCTGAAAAAGGGAGACGTCATCGAGAACCTCGACGGCTTCGCGATTCGTTCCTGTCGAGATGTGTCCAGCGTCCTGCGATTCCAGACATACCCGAAGAAGGCGCCGGTCGTCATTACGACCGCGGAAGGCGACGAAATCAAGATTCCTGCCGTGCCGGTGAGGCCCCGGAGTCTTCCCATTCACCCGACGCAACTCTATAGTTCGCTCAACGCGTTCGCCATTCTGCTCATCCTCCTCGCGGTTGAAGGGCGTCTACGGCGCGAGGGAGAACTCTTCTGCTTGATGCTCGTTCTCTACGCCCCGATGCGTTTCATTCTCGAAATCATCCGTACGGACGAGGCGGAGGCCCTGGGGACGTCCTTCAGTATTTCGCAGAACATCAGTATCGCCGTCATTCTCGGCGTCGTTCTCTTCTGGTGGTTCTACCTGCGGAAGACTCCTCCGCGGAAGCACCGGAGCGTTCTCGCGAGGAGCGAAGAGGTGAAGGTGCCCACGGGCTGACCCCGGCGCTCGGAACGGGGGGAGCGGAGCCGAGACTCCCTTCCGGGGGACAGGGACGAGCCATGGGCGAAACTACCCGCGGCCGGTCTTCATCGCGTGCCGGTTACGCGCCCACGCGGCCGCGGCCCACAGGATTCGGACCGCGATATTTCCCGCGACCGCGGCGAACGCGCCGAAAATCAGCGAACCGGTCCACAGGTACAGACTGTTCTTCATCAACCACGGCAGGGGGCTTTCGTGAGAGAGTAACCCGAAGATACCATCTTCGATTCCGGAGTTCAAAATCAGGAATTTTCCAACCTGGTGTTCGGCCCAATAGATGGGAACGGCCGTCACCGGGTTCGTGACCCAACAGGCGGCGAGCGCAATCGGCAGGTTCACGCCAAGAATGAGGCAACCGATCGCGCACATCAGCATTTGGAACGGAATCGTCGGCGTGAAGGCGACGAAGAGTCCTAACGAGAGCCCTCCCGCGACGGAATTGACATCGAACCTCCATATGTGGCGTCCGAAGATGCGGTCTCCGAGAACCCGGTGAATGTACGTTTCGCGCAGCGCGTGCCGCATCCTGCGTTGTCTGCGCCGCCAAATGACTCGCCACTTCCTTAAGCTTCTCATTTTCCGGATTTCAATAGAACGCCGACATTGTACGATCCATTCGACAAGCTTCCTCGAGGAAACCGAAGACGTGTCAGAAAGGCCGCGAATGGGTAAGAAATGAATCGGTCGCGGGCCCGTTCCTCAAGGAGTTCGCGGCCCTTTCTTCGGCTCGTCCAGTTCCTCGTGATCAGGACTTTCGTCGAGGTCGCGTTGCCAACTTCTCCCGAAGCCGGCACCACCACCGCCACCGCCACCGCCACCACCACCACCGCGGCCGAAGCCTCCGCCTCCGCCTCCGCCTGGTCCGAGTCCTCGACCGCCGCCACGGCCGAAACCGCCACCCTCGCGCGGCTCTGCGCCGCCGTTCCCCGGCCCTCTTCCCGGACGGCTTGGCGCACCGGAGATTTCGGGAAACCGTTTCCGAATCAGCGCGTGAATATCGCGGGGCGTGGAGGCGTTCTCGTTCGCCAGCTCGGCCATCGTGACGGAGGGGTCGCTGATAACCAGGCCGTCTTCTTGAAGGCCGGAGACTACCTCGTCCAGCGGCAGTTGGATCGTCCGCGCAAAGGCCTCCAGGGTGAGTTCTTCCGCGTGTGGCCGCGGTGCCCTCTCCAATTCGCGTTCCCAGTAATCCTTGATTTGGGTGTTCCATACCATGATCGTACTAAAGGGTGGGATCGACGAAAACGCGCCGAAGAAGAACACCGCGGCAACGGCGATGGATGTCGCTATCTCCACCTTGAGGTTCAGCCCGGCGCCGGTCTTGTTCTTGATATAGCTCCAAAAAATCGTCCAGTTGAAGTAGAGGTGCCAAACGGCGAGGATCAAGACCAGAACGGCGATATTGGTATGGACCGCCTGCCATTGGTCCTTGCTCAACCCGGAAAACACCCAACCCGTCCAGTTCGCGACTCTGCCTCGTGGTGTAATGTAGAGAACGATCCCGGAAACAACCAGGATCGTGAACGTGATTGAAAGCAACAGGGAAACGAATGCCCGAAGATTGAATTTCATGATTATTCCTCATTTTCCTCATTCGGCAGGTTATCGGGCCGTCATTGGTCGATGGGTCCCGTTTCTATTCCCTCCGACGGGATTTCCAGTCCGGCGATCCAGCGGATTCCGTTGAGCACGATTTTCCGGAAGTCGTCATGCTCCCAGTTCTTGTGCCAATGTCCACCGGTGAAGCCGAATCCCCTTCCCCCGTCGGGCCGCTCGATACACCACGCCAGAGTCTCCGGCATTCCCTTCCGCGCGCGGACGTGTTCGTTGCCGGAATGGGGACCGTCAGGACGGTTCCGGGTTTCCTCCGGAGGGACGGCGGTCAGCAAGTGCGTCGCGTCCGCGTCGAACCGCATGTGGTAGTACCATTCGTCTTGCAGCGAGAACGGGCGCAACCCTCTCGTAATGGGATGCTCCGGATACTCCGTGAATTCGGCCGTCCAGGTCGGGTTGACCGACCACCATTGCTCGAAGTAACCGCCGATCCACGCACGGAGCTTATCCCCGTGTTCCCCCTTCGGAACCTCGACGGCGTAGTGTAGACAAGCTAGTCCACCGCCGCGGCGGACGAATTCCTCGATCTCTTTTGAGTACCGGATGATCGGATTCCCGCCCCCGCCGTCGGCGTAGACGACCAACGCGGCCGCGTCGTTCAGGGCGTCGGGATCAAGCCGCCCCTCGGTGAAGACCGTGGTGGAAACCTGGGGAACCGCCGATTCTAGCGCTTTCGCCAAGAGTTTGCAGCCGTCCGAATGGGCGTGCGTTCCCGGACCGTGGCTGTCCCTTCCGGCGAGGAAGACGATTTTTGGGTGGGATTGCTCCGTTCTCGCGGCGGCCGAGTCGCTATCTAGTTTTTTTTTGACGCCTCGCCCAGGTGTTTCAGGCGGACGTCGCGAAATTGGACTTTCATCGCGGGTCCGGCGTGGAGTTGGAACGCGATGATGCCCTTGTCCCGCCGCATCGAGGTGTCCTCGTCGACGACGTCGACCATCACCTTGCCGTTGATCTTGTGGACGATGTGATGCCCCTTCGCGATAATCGTGAACTCGTTCCAGTCGCCCGCCTTGATGTGGGACTGCAGTTCGTCCGCGTCTCCGACCGATCCGACGACCTTCGGCTTGTGATCGTCGCCGATGACGACCTTCTCGCCGCGATTGGCCAGGATTCCGCGGTATCGCTCGCCGTAGAGAATGCCATTGTAGGGGCCTTCAGCGACGATATCTCCTTGATAACCGCCAACAACCCATTTCCCCCAGTTTTCAGGCTCTTCCCAACTCCGGTACTGGACGCCCGAGTTGTGGTTGCGAATCTTATATTCGAACCGCAATTCGAAATCGCCGACTTCCCCCCCGCGCCAAATGATGAACGTATTCGGCCCCGCCATCGGTTCTTTCGTTTCACCGGTAATTGCGCCGTCTTCCACCCTCCAGAGTTTCGGATTGCCATCCCATCCGTCGAGGGTTTTTCCATCGAATATGGGCTTGAAGCCGTTTTCTTCGGCACTGGCCGAAAGAACGCATGAGGGCAAGACGACCGCGACGACGAAGCCCAAAAGGGTGATTCGGAGAAATGAATTGGCGTGCATCGAAAAAAATCCTCTCGGGTGATGGTAGGGAAGGTGGAATGACCGTTTCGATTCAATTATAGATGATCGGTGAGTTGGAATGTAGCAGGGGCGGGGGGCCGACGCTTCGACGGCCTGGAACCCCCTCTGTAGTGCTGAATCAGGTGGCCACTGGACGATATGTGTCTTTTTCGGGAGCAGCGCGATGAGACCGAACTGGTCGCATTTCCCCCGCTTTGGCCGTCTTCTACCGTTGCTCCGTCGCGACTTTCCCGTCTCCCAGAATCAACTTGTAGACTCGTAACCGACTCGGCGGGGGGATGGGGCCTTCGAAGGGACGGTCGCGGTTGACTCCTCGAGATTCCCAACGCAGGACATAACGGGACCGATCCTCGGAGGTTCGTCCGGAATGTCCTTGGGAATCGGCCAGATCGCTCTGAACACGGACGAGCATCCCGGGAAACGTGCTGGTCTTTCGCGTAATCTCCGGCGGCATCCGCGGTTCGGTCGGTTGGACCGGCCGGAGTTGTTTGAGGGTCTCCTCGTCGAGTTCGAACAGCCCTCCTTCCTCGGGATTACGATAGTGTTGGACGAGCCGCCCCAACGCGTCGACCTGGACCGGCCCGACGGAGACCTCGAACCCGATACAACCGCCTCCACTGAATTCCCAACGGTAGTCCCAATCGGTCGTTCTGTAGATCGCCCAGCCCTTCTCCTCCAGCCAGGCATTGTAGATTTGCGTTTTTCCTTCGGCGTCGTATTTGTGATACGAGAGGACGCCCCGCCCTTCCTTGTCGAATCCGATTTTCGTGTTGCCGTTGATCAATCCCCCCTTGACTGGAACGGGATCGACGATCTCGGCCGTGTCCAAGGTCATGGGCAGCTCAAGCGGAGTTCCGTCGCTTTTCGTCCAGTGAGTGAGATCATCCGTCCTCGCGTAGGAGAGATCGTGATTCGTCGCGCAGTCGGGCGTGTCGCGCCAGACCCATACCATGTGATACGTCCCTTTCGCGTCGCGCACCGGACCGACGTAATAGGCATTGCGTTTCCCCTCGCCGGAAAAGACCGGCGTGTCGATGAGCCGCCGCCATGCTCGCGTGGTTTCATCGTAGACATTCCAAAGCCGCATTCCGTTTCCGCTGCCGCCGTCACGGTAGATATAGATGAGTTCGCCGTCGTTCCCGTACAAGAAGTGCGGGTAGGTACATCGTTTCTCGTGGTCGCCAACCATGCTCGTGAATTGCGTAAGCGTCGAGACGTCGCCCGGCGTCGTCGTGCGGAAGTAGATCAGCGGGACGCAGTGCATGTTGCCGCTGACATGCAGGTTGCCGTCGCGGTCCAGGGCCATCGTCACGCTATTGTGGCTGTCCCAGCCGACCGATGTGGGGAGTTTTTTGATTTGCCACTCGTCACTTCCCAGAGCCCGCGACGCGACGGACATGCGTCTGTCGGCGTCGTAGTAGGCCACGTACTGGCGGTCCTCCGCGGTAAGAAGCGACATCCCAACGCGATGTCCGGACCAAACCGGTTCCACTTCAAACATCTCGGCGATTCTCCAGGTCTCCCGCTCCGGTTCAGCGGCGAGGCATGACGCGTTGGCCGAGGACAAATAGAGGAATACCGTCAGGACGGCGGGCAGCAAGGGAAATTGATAGGGCATGATCATTCTCGGGTCAGCGAGAGGGGAAGGATTGAGATTCACTCCGATTCTAGACGATTCAAGGCCCGCATGCAAGAATGGGATCGCTTGCATCTTTCCGGACAAGCGAGTATCGTGAAAGCGTATCGCAAATCCTCACACCTCGGCATCGCATTTACCTGCCATGATTCCCGCCTTCCTCCTGTGTCTGTGCATCAGTTCCGCCCCGCCCGAGACGGACATGAGCTACCTCGACAATGGCCAAATCCGCCTCGGGGTCGATCTTTCCATCGGCGGTTCCATCACTTACCTGGCCGATTCCGGACGCGGCGAAAACGTCATCAACAGCCACGATTGGGGACGCCAGGTCCAGATGTCCTTCTACAGCGGTCCCGTTCCCTTCGAGCCGGAAGGAAAGACCGTCCACCCGCAGTGGAAATTCCTGGGGTGGAACCCCATCCAGTCGGGCGACTGTTTCGGAAACCGCTCTCGGCTCCTTGAGCATAAGAACGACGGCAAGGAAATCTACGTCCGGTGCATTCCCATGCACTGGCCCGCGAAGGAGGTTCCCGCCCAGTGTACGTTCGAATCGTGGTTGCGACTGGAGGGTCGCACGGTTCGGGTTCGAAGCAGGCTCAACAATGCGCGACAGGACAAGACGCAGTACCCGGGCCGAGGGCAAGAGCAGCCCGCGGTCTACACGAACGGGCCGTACCACCGCCTGTTCACCTACGACGGCGACGCCCCGTTCTCGGGAAAGGAACTCAGAGAAATCCGCAACGACAACCCGAACCCCGAGGTCGGCGGAATCGGCATCCGCTGGGCGCACTGGCAGGCGACCGAAAAGTGGGCCGCCCTGGTCAACGACGATCTGTGGGGGCTCGGAGTCTGGAGCGAGGGACCGGTCCAGTTCTGCGGCGGCTTTTTCGGCCGGCGCGGGGCCGGAGGTCCGAAGGACGCCGCCACCGGTTACATCGCTCCTCTGGGCCGCGAAATTCTCGATCACGACATTCAATACGAGTACCGCTACACGCTCATTCTCGATTCCCTCGAGAACATCCGCCGGTTCGTTTACGCCCAAACCGAGCGCCCCGCCCCCCCGCGGTATGCGTTCGATAGCGGCCGCGGCGGCTGGATATATCACGGCGCTTGCGATACGGGGCTTCCCATTCGCCACGGCCTCGAAGTCATCGCCGACGGGCCGCAAATGCAGCTCCTCGGCCCGGACACGTTCTGGCAGGCCGAAGCGTCGCATGTCCTGCGGATCGAGGCGTCGCTCCAAGCGCCGGAGCGTCCCCAGGAAATTCAGGGCCGCTTGTACTGGAAGACCCTGGCGGAGAATAGTTTCGGTCCGAAACGCAGCCTGTCTCTTACGCTTCGAAATGACGGTGCCGTCCACGAATATGAAGTTCCGCTGGGAGCGGCTTCGGGTTACGAGGGACCGATCACGGGCCTCCGTCTCGATCCGATCACTCCTTCCCAAATGGGGGATCGATTCCACTTGAAGGCGCTCCGAGTCGAGTGATTTCTTCGTCAACGTCTTTCGTGCATTGTTAAACGCGACTTCTTGGCTTGGCTTGCCTATTATTCCCCAAACCAAGAAATGCCCGTCTTGCCGACGGCCGACGACGCGGCAGCCCTCCTCCGTGAAAACCACGTCTTTCTCAAGCGAAATTCGCGCCGGCGAAAAGGGAGAACGTTGAAGGAGCCGGTATCTGACGCTGGTTGTGCTCCTTTGTACTCCTCCGGGAGACCCCTAATCGGGAACCGACGTTTCCTCGGGCTTTTCGGGCTGTCTTGCTCCATCACGGTCCGGACCCAACCACCTCGCCGGCTCTTCCCCGTACACGTTGTCTTTCACCCATGTCTTCTCGCCCGCTCGCACCGCTTGTTCGGCTCGGGCGTGTTTGGCGAACCAATTGTGGTGGATATCGCACCTTTCCTGGGGCACGCCGCGAATGGCGACGGCCGTCGTGGGGGCCTGGAACGTGTTGTTGTGGATTTCGATGCGCGTTCCCGCGATGGTCGTTCCGTCCTTGCGGTCGCGACCGCCATGCATGTCGAAACAGTGGCTCAGCGACTCCCCGCATTCCACGTTGTGCCGGGCCGTATAGCCGCAGCCGGGCCGGCCCGTGCCGGCGATCGAATGGCGATTCCAGTCGAACAGGTTGTATTCGATCACCGAGGTCGCCTCGACGTGGGAGACGCCGTAGCCCAGGCCGTTGTGCTGGCAGTGGTGGATATAGTTGTGGTGGATATGATGCCCCTCGCCTGCGCGGAGAAAAACCCCGGCGTGGGCGAACGCCGATATCTCGCAATTGTCCACCTCGAGCCGCGAATACTCGGTAGCGATGCCCTTGGAGACGGGGAACTTGTAATAATACCCATGTCCACCGCCCCCTTTCGCGAATGCGCGGCGGTGATGATCGAGGTAACGTTTGGGATTGGGTCCGCGAATGCGCAGTCCCGTGACGCGAACGTTCGGCCCGGAGGCGCGGATCATCACGGGCGTTTTCAACGCGTCGCTCGTCAAGATCGCCCCTTTCGATCCGTTGTTTCCCCGTTCGCCGGCCAGCGTTACCCCCTCCGGAACCTGAAGTACCAGGTTTTCGATGTAGATCCGCGCTGTGAGGTCGATCTCCGTTTCGCCGGGGATGAAAACGACCTGCCCCGGTTTCGCGTTCTCCAGCGCTTCCAAAAGGCCGTCGAGATCAATCGCGACGAAATCCCCCTCCTTCACGATTGAGCCGTAGCCTTCTCCACCCCCGATCGGCCCGCGTTCGTCCGGTTTGGCGCCATGGACGACGCCATCGATCTCGATCCATGGGGCGCATCGGAGGCGGAAGAAGCGGATGCCGGGCAGAATACGGCGGTGAGGACGGCGAACGTGATCGTGGACCATCTCATGGGCTTTCTCTAAATCGGGGTAACTGGGCTGCAAGTAATCCGGGGCCCAGCGTCGATTTTACCCGATCCCGAGCCGCCAAGGAAAGAGGGGAAGCCCGGTCGAGCCGGAAGTCCGAAAGTCGGCTGCGTTGGGTCCCTGGAGGCAATCCCCGGATTGTTGGAGCATCCGTCAGAGCGATGGTCCATGACGAAGGGGGCTGCCCCCGGGCCTCCGCCATCCTAATAACACGGATGTCCCCAAGAGGAAGAGAAGGAACGCCGTGGTCGGTTCCGGGATGATGACAAGCGATATGTCGTCCAAGGCGAAATCGTTGCCGACGCGCACCGTCGACAAGTCGCGAATCACGAACTCTCCCGGACCGCTGGTAACCGCGGTGAACGTGGCGCTGAACCGGCGCCAGTCGGGAACGGTTTGCGTCAATTCGAGCGTTCCAAGAGGCATTCCGGCGACTTCGAAAGCAAGGGTCGCCGGACTGGTGGGATACACGCTGGTCGCCCACGCGGAGAACTCGTAGATAATCCCCTCGGAGAACGGAAACTCCTGGCGCCACACCGCGGCGGCCGAATCGCCGGCGCCGTTGGCCAAGAGCATCTTGCCGTGTCCGGTCGTGTGATCCCCCATGGATGTCCACTTGCTGTGAACCTCCTTCGGGTTTGTCCAGACTGTGTATTGCCCTTCGAGGATGTTCTCCGCGCCGGGAGGGACGACGTACGCGTAGTCCGACGAAAAGCCGGTGTTGCCGTCCTCGAAATCTCCGTTGACAATCCAATCCGCCACGGCGGGTCGCGGTGACAGCGGGGATGCCGGCGCGAGAAAGAAGATGACCCCAACTACGATCAGAGCGCGAGGAAACGGCACCATGATTCTCCTCCTCATCGGAAGTTCAATGCAACCAGAAACGCTCCGGCCAGTCGACGCCGGACAACCGTACAACCCGATCCTTCCAGGCCGCATTATCCCATGGTTTCCGGATTTTGTCAAGGATAAACCCGAAAAACTGTAAGTACTAGCACTATCATGGGGTGGTCGATACACCCGATTGAGGACTTGGATACGCGGGTTGGCCGGCGCGAGAGTGCGGGATCGATCGAACAGCTCGTCGAGAATCCTCGGCGCAGCCAAGGCCCGTCCGGACGGACGGCCCGAAATCCGCCCGAACCCAAATAATCCTTCCCCCACCCGCGAGCGACCCTCCCCTACGGAACCTGAAAGTTCCCCCTCCCGCGAACCATCCCCCGGACCCGGAGAGTCGAGGGAATCCGTTGACTCCGGTTTGCCGACCGGTCATAATCGAGTTCACGTCGGCAACGGTTTCCGGCGCCGGGCCCGTCAGGCTCGGAGGAATGTTACCGAGCGGTAGGGTTGCGCGCGCCCCCGGCGTGGAATCCCCCCGATCCCGCCTTTTTTCCGAATTTCACGCCGTCTTGGAGAGAATTACCAATGCGACTCGCGAAAATCCTGCTTCTGAGCGCCCTCTCATTTTCATTTCATGCTTTCGCCCCGGCATGGGCCGAGGAGACGCCTCTCCAGGAGGGGCACGAGCCGTTTCGCGCGGATGTTCGCGGCCTTCCGTCGGACGAACCGCCGGTGGTTTCCGCCTGGCGGAGAGTGCCCATTGACCCCGAATACGGCGGGATGTTCGTGCTGGCCGGGGACATTGACGGCGACCACGAGGTGGAGATCGTCGCGGCGAGGAACGTCAATGTCGGAGACGACCATTATACTTCGGCGTTGAGCGTTCAGAAGTTGGACGGTTCCGTGCTGTGGCGATGGGGCGATCCGAAGATCGGACGCAAAAACCTGCACCACGACGTGGCGTGCCAGATTCACGACGTCGACAACGACGGGAAGCCGGAGGTGGTCGTGGCCGCGGACCGGGAGGTCGTTATTCTGGACGGGGTTACCGGCACGGTCAAGACGCGATTTCCCATTCCGGAGCATGCCAGTGACTGCGTTACGTTCGCCGATCTGCGAGGCAGAGGGTACCGTGGGGAGATTCTCGTGAAAACCCGGTACACGCGGATCTGGGCGTATTCCTCCGGCGGCGAGCTTCTCTGGAGCGTCGAAGAGCCCGGCGGATACCGCACGGCGCACCAACCGTACCCGGTCGATCTCGACGGCGATGGCCGTGAAGAGATACTTGCCGGATACGCCGCCCTCAACCCCGACGGTTCGCTGCGATGGGTCTTTGAACTGGAAGACGGCAAGAGGAACGGAGGCCACGCCGATTGCTGGCGGGTCGTCCGCGTCGCGGAGGACCCGAAAGATACGCGATTGATCATGACGATGTGCGGCGGAGACGCCTTGGTCATGACCGACGGCGAGGGGAAGCTCGTTTGGAAACGGACCGGCCATCATTACGAATCGGTCGATGTGGGAGAGGTCCGTCCCGACGTGCGGGGGCTGGAACTCGTCGTCGACGTGGACCACCTGCGGGTGCCGGAGAAACCGCTGTGCGTTTTTGCGGAGGACGGAACGCTCCTGGGCCGGTACATCACGGACGGCACCCGGCACCATGCGCTCCTGGACTGGAACCGCGACGGCGTCCAAGAGGTGGCTTCCGCCCGCACCAGGCGTCTTTTCGACGGAAGCGGAAGCCGCGTGGTTACGTTGGATATTCCCCGGGACGAGAGACCCTACGACGTTCAAGGGGGCGACTTCACCGGCGACGGCGGCGACGACGTATTCGTCGTGACGACGCGGGATGAAGACATCTTCGCCTACATCTTTACGTTCCAAGAGCCACCCCCCATCAGCCGGCGCTCGCGGCCGACGGGTTCCGGCGTCAACTTCACGTTCTATTGAGACGCGCGACCGCCTGGCGGACGGGCGAGAGGGGAACCGTGCTTACGAGTCGCTTCCAGAGTCGTCGATTTCGTCGGAGTCCTCGGGAGAGAACTCCGTCCGGTGCGCGACGCGGAGCTTCGCACGGTACTCGGCGACCGCCGCGTCGCGCAAGGCGCGTTGCTCGAGCGTTGCGGCGGGGCGGCTGAGCGCGCCGTCCAGCTTGGTTTGAAGCACGAACGCGTCGAGTTTTTCACCGGGAATCGCCTGGTGGGTGAGGACGGTAACCGTTTCGTCGAGAACCTCGACGAATCCTCCATCGATGTAGAAGTAGGATACTTTCCCTTCGTGGTATATACGCATTTCTCCGGAGCCGAGACGTCCGATCAAGGGGGTGCGGCCCGGGGCGATGCCGATTTCTCCGTCGTAGAGCGTCAGGACGACGAACTCGACCGGCTCCTCCAGGACGACCTCGTCGGGCGTTACGACGATGCAGTGCATTTGACTCACGGACTATTTCCTCCGCGTTTGCATCCGCGCGGCCTGTTCCGCGGCCTGTTCCGCGGTGCCGACGTACATGAAGGCCTGCTCCGGCAGATGGTCCCACTTTCCATTCGCGATTTCCTCGAAGCCGCGGATCGTGTCCGCCAAGGGGGTAACCTCGCCCGGCTTGCCGGTGAAGACCTCCGCGACCAGAAACGGTTGCGACAGGAACCGCTCCATGCGCCGCGCCCGGTGAACGACCAGCTTGTCCTGCTCATTCAATTCGTCCACCCCGAGAATCGCGATGATGTCCTGCAATTCCCGGTATCGCTGCAAGGTTCCTTGCACCCGGCGGGCAACCTCGTAGTGCTTTGCGCCGACGTGCTCGGGATCCAGAAGGCGGCTGGCCGAAGCGAGCGGGTCGACCGCCGGGTAAATCCCCTTTTCGGAGATGGAACGATCCAGATAGATGAACGCGTCGAGCTGCGCGAACGCGGTCGCCGGCGCGGGATCCGTGGGATCGTCCGCCGGGACGTAAACCGCCTGCACGGACGTGATCGCGCCCCGGTCCGTCGAGGCGATCCTTTCCTGCAATTCGCCCATCTCGGTGGCCAGTGTCGGCTGGTATCCGACGGCCGAGGGCATCCGCCCGAGAAGCGCCGAGACCTCGCTTCCGGCCTGCGAGAAGCGGAAGATATTGTCGATGAACAACAACACGTCCGCGCCGGTCGTGTCGCGGAAGTACTCCGCCATCGTCAGCGCCGAAAGAGCCACGCGGAGGCGGGCCCCCGGCGGCTCGTTCATCTGGCCGAACACCATGCAGGTCTGCTCGATGACGGCGCGGCCGGTATTGCCGATCTTGGCCTCCTGCATTTCGAGCCAGAGGTCGTTTCCCTCTCGCGTCCGTTCTCCGACTCCGGCGAAGACGGAATACCCGCCGTGCGCGGAGGCGATTCGCGCGATCAGTTCCTGCAGAATCACCGTCTTTCCCAATCCGGCGCCTCCGAAGAGGCCCGCCTTGCCTCCGCGGACGAACGGCGTGAGTAGATCGATCACCTTGATCCCGGTTTCGAAGACTTCCGTCTTCGTGGAAAGCTCCGTAACCTTCGGTGGCTCGCGATGGATGGGCCAGCGTTCCTTCGCGTCGCAGGGACCTCGGTTGTCTACCGTTTCACCAAGCATGTTGAACATTCGGCCGAGCGTCTCTCGCCCGACCGGGACGCTTATCGGGGCGCCGGTATCGACGCACTCCATTCCGCGTACCAGTCCATCCGTGCCGCCCATGGCGATGCAACGCACGCGTCCCCCGCCGAGATGTTGTTGCACCTCGCCGGTAACGTTCAGCCGCAAATCGTTCCACTCGGTTCGAATCGTCACCGCGTTGTAGATGGCGGGAAGATCGCCTTCGAGGAACTCGACGTCGAAGGTCGATCCGATGACTTGCGTGATACGTCCGACCGACTTTTTGGCGGCTTGGCTGACTGACATGACGATATGTTCTGCTGGGAAAATGGGGTTCGGCCGCTTCCGGCCGGCAATTCAATGCTCCAATGCGTCGGCTCCGCCGACGATCTCGAGCAACTCGGCGGTGATCTGGCTTTGCCGCGTCCGGTTGTACTTCATGGAGAGAATCCGACTCATCTGGTCGGCGTTTTCCGTGGCGGCCTTCATGGCGACCATGCGCGCGACCTGCTCGCTGACGGCCGCGTCGAGGAAACACTTGAAGAGCCGCACGCGGAAACTCATCGGCACGATCTCTTCCAGGATGCTCCTCGCCGACGGAAGGAACTCGTACTCGGTTTCGCGGCGGGGTGCCTCATCTTCCACGGTCGGCGGCATCAAAGGCAGGACCGTCTCCATGGCGGGCCATTGCCGACCCAGGCTTTCGAACTTCGTGTAAACGACGTCGAGACGGTCCAGCCGGCCCGCGAGGTATTCCCGGAGGTAGTCCTCCGCCAGCTCTCGCACCTCGTCGAAACGGGGTTTATCCTCGAACTTCGTGAAGGTGCGGTTCAGGCGGAATCCGCGGAATCTCAATGCCGCGATACCCTTCCTCCCGGAGACGTCGAGTTCCACCTCGGGAAACCGGTCCTGCGCCTCGCGGTAGCGCTGGACGCCGATGCGCAGGACGCCGGAGTTGTAACCGCCGCACATTCCCTGGTTCCCGGTCAATACCAACAGCGCCGTCCGCTTGGGATCCTCTCGCGATTCCAGCAAGGGATGGGGCCGCTGCCATCCGGCTTCGGCGATATCTCGGACAAGCGAGGAAAGTCGGTCGGTATACGCGGCGGCGTCGAGCGCTCGATCCATCGCGCGGCGGAACTGAGCGGTCGCGATCAGTTCCATCGTCCGCGTCAGCTTTCGGATCCGCTGGACGGAGCGGCGCCGCTTATCCAATGATCGGGCTTTTGCCATGGTCTGCTTCGGTTCTCGCGTTACTCCGTCCCGATCGTTCGGCGGAAACGGGCGGCACGACTCGGGTCATTCAAATGGTGTCATTCAAACTTGGCGGACTGCAGTTTTCGCATACGATAGACTTCCTGATATTCCTTCATCGCCAGATCGATCTCCGAGAGGGTCGTCTCGTCAAGGTCTTGAGAATCGGCTATTCCTTGCCAAACGCTCCCCTTCACTTGACGCATGAACTCACGATATCCCTCCAGCCACGGATGCACCTCGTTCAAGGGAATCCCGTCGAGCGCGCCGGACGTTCCCGCGAGGATCGTCAAAACCTGATCGACCACGTGAATGGGGCGGTACATGCCTTGTTTGAGCAGTTCGGTAACCCGGTTTCCTCGGTCCAACCGGACGCGGGTGGCGGCGTCCAGTTCGGTTCCCATCTGGGCGAACGCCTGCAACTCCCGGAAGGCGGCCAGTTCGAGCCTCAGTCCTCCGGCAACCTTCTTCATCGCGGGAGTTTGCGCCGACCCTCCGACGCGGGACACCGAAATCCCGACGTTCATCGCCGGCCGCTGGCCGGAGAAGAACAAATCGGGCTGCAAATATATCTGGCCGTCGGTGATCGAGATCACGTTCGTGGGAATGTAGGCGGACACCTCTCCTTCGAGCGTCTCGATGATCGGGATCGCCGTCAGGGAACCGCCTCCAAGCTTCGAACTGAGCTTCGCCGCCCTTTCCAAGAGCCGGCTATGGCAATAGAAGACGTCCCCCGGATAGGCCTCGCGTCCCGGCGGGCGCCGCATCAGGAGGGCAAGCTGCCGATAAGCCACGGCCTGTTTCGAGAGGTCGTCGTAAATGATCAGGGCGTGCTCGCCGTTGTACATGAAGTACTCGGCCATCGCGCAACCCGAATACGGCGCAATGTACTGCATCGAAGCCGGGGCGCCGGCGCCGGCGATCACGATCGTGGTGTAGTCCATCGCCCCCTTGCGTCGGAGAACCTCGATAATCCCGGCGACCGTCGACTCCTTCTGTCCTATCGCCACGTAGAAGCACTTCACGCCGGTATCGCGCTGGTTGATGATCGTGTCGATGCAAATGGCCGTCTTTCCGGTCTTCCTGTCGCCGATAATCAACTCCCGCTGGCCCCGGCCCATGGGCGTCATCGTATCGATCGCCATGATCCCGGTCTGCAGCGGCTCCCTGACCGGCTGGCGGTCGGCCACGGCCGGAGCGACCGCCTCGACGTGGCGCATCATGCTCGTGTCGACGGGGCCCTTTCCGTCAAGCGGAACTCCCAACGGATCGAGAACGCGGCCGAGGACCGCCTTGCCCACCGGCACGCTGAGTAGTTCGCCGGTGGAGCGGACCTCGTCCCACTCGCGTACCTCCAGGTGGCTTCCCAGAACGATCACGCCGACCGAATTCTCTTCGAGATTGAACGCCAAACCCCGCGCGCCCGAGGGAAATTCCACCGTCTCTCCCGACATGACGGTCGAGAGCCCGGAGACGCGCGCAATTCCATCGCCGACCTCCAGAACGCGACCGACCTGGCGGACGTCGACGCGGGGGCGGTATTGTTCAATCTCCTGCTGAATTATTGAAGCGATTTCGTCCGCTTTGAATCTCATGCACGTTCCTACTAATTACACGCTTGCGGATCAATTCCAGTTGGGCGGCGACCGAGTAATCGTAGACGGTGTCTCCAACGCGGATGACTGCGCCGCCGATGATTTCCGGGTCGACCCGACGGCTGATGACCGTTCGGGCGCCGAGTCTGGTCGAAAGACGCTGGGCGACCCGGGAAAACGAGGCGTCGTCCAAGGGAATGGATGTGGTCAACTCGATGCGCACGCGTCCCTGGGTCGCGTCCAAAAGGGCCTCCGCCGCGCGGCGCACCGCCGCGACCGAACTCAGACGGCCCTGCCTCGAGAGCATCTTGAGAAAACCAAGGACCATTGGGGGAACCCGGGAACCAAAGGCGCGATCCAGGATGTTGCATTTCTCCTCGTATGAAATGAGGGGCGAACCAAGCACCTCCGCGAATTCGGGAAATTCCTTGAGGACGTCGTCGAGCAACGAGCCGAGCGTCTCGACGGCGTACAACGCGGCCAGTTTTTCCTCGACCGCGTCCGCCGCGTTCGCCGCCGCGCAACGGGCGTCTCGTAAAAGCTTCTCCGGAGTCATTGTCGCGGCCCGCCTTTCGTCATCGGTTTTCTGGATTAATGGTCAAGCCGCCCGGCCAGGCCGAATCGTCGCTCGCCTCCGCGGCGGCGAGGAAACTTTCCACCGCCTCGTCCAGGAGCCGCGCGTGGTCCGAGGGGCGAAGCTCCGTCGCGATGACCTTTCCCGCCAGAAGAACCGCCATGTCGGCGCTTCGCTGAGCGAGTTCCTTCAAGGCGTCGCGCCGAGCGGCCTCGATCTCGCGAACGCCCCGCTCGCGCTCCGCCGCGGCACGCTCTCTTGCTTCCTCGATGATCTGCCGGCGCACGTCTTCCGCCTCGCGCTTCGCCCGTTCCATGGCCATGCGGACTTCGTCCGCGCTGTCGGCCAGCTTCCGCTCGTACTCGCGCAGCAATTCCTCGGACCGCCGCCGCGCCTCCTTGGCTTGCTCCAAGTCATAGGCGATTCCCTCTTCGCGCCGGTCCAGCCCGTCCCGGATGGGCCCCCAAGCAAAATACCAGAGAACTCCCATCAGAAGTACGAACACGACCGCCGTCCAAATCGCGAGGTCGGTCTGGAAGGTCAGTGGATTCTCGTGCTTGGCGGGGGCCGGATTGTCGGTGCGGGTGGCTTGCCGCATTTCCCGGGTCGCGGCTTCGCGGATATCCTCCTCGAACACGTGCAACTCCCGTTCCGACGCTTGCGGCGGGGAGGCGGTGGCGGACCCCAGGCCGACACAAAGCACCGTCGCGACGATCGCCAGCAGCGGCAGTGCGGGATTAGAAACCATCACTTCTCCTTCAACGGCGTATTACCTTGGTTCCGGACGATGCTGAGCCGGCCCAGCGGACCCGCGATCAGCCCGCCAACCAACAAACGATCAACGCGAAAAACGTTGCGCCCTCGATCAGGGCGGCCGTAATGAGCATGGCGACCTGAATCGTCGCGGCGACCTCCGGCTGCCGGGCCATGCTTTCCACGGCGGACGCTCCAATCCGGCTGATGCCGTAGGCGGCGGCGATCATCACGACACCGGCGCTCAGCGCTCCGAGGGAGAATAGAGGCGCGGGGCGAACTTGGACGGTCGCGGACTCCCCTTCGGGAGTGACCGGAGTCTCCTCTTTGGCAATCGCCGGCGCGACCGCGAGGATCAAAAGAAGGAAGAAAAGACCGGCTCTCGTAAACCTGATCACGGAAATGTCTCCTAGCATGAAAGATTAACTCCATTGAAATTCCATTCAACGCCCTCGAAACGTCGTCAATGCTGGTGAATCGCCATGCCAATGAAGAGCGCCGAAAGGAAAGTAAAAATGTATGCTTGCAGGAACGCGACGAGGATTTCCAGGATGTTCAACGCTAATGCTCCAAAGAGCGTGGCGAGCGTAACCGAAGACCACGTCGCCGCTCCGAACTCGGCGGCCATGGCGATGAATCCCATGACCACGGCGAGCACCAAGTGCCCGGCGAAGATGTTCGCCAGAAGCCGAATACTCAAAACCAGATGCTTGATACACAGCCCCAGCAACTCTATCGCCACGAGAAGCGGCGCAACGAATACCGCGATCCACCATGGGAGGCCCGTTCGCGGGGCGAGACCCGTCCAGAAGCCGACGACTCCGTGCGTCCGGATTCCAGCGATGATTACGGCAAGAAACGTCATCATCGCCAGCGAAGACGTACATGCCAGCGCCGCGGTCGGAGGTCCGGCGAACGGGATCAGTCCCAGAATGTTGGAAAACAGGATGAAGAAGAACAGCGTCCAGAGGAAAGGAAGATAACGATCCGCCATCCCCTTCGGGCCGATCGCGCGGCGCGCCACTTCGTTGCGGACGAAAATCAGCAACACCTCCAGGAAATTCCATACACGGCCGCGAGGGCATTGACCGGTTCTGATGCGTCGCGCGATCGGGACGAATATGGCGATCATCAGCACCGCGACGACGACCTCCATGAGCATGAACCGGGTCAACTGCCCTTCGATCCCGTACGCGCGCAGCGCCTCCGGGACCGCCTCCGGGTCGATCAACTGCGGAATCTCCCAGGCGCCGCCGGGGAAGTGCAGAGTGGTGGAGTCTTGAACGTGGGAAAGTGCTTCGGCGTTATCGGCCGACATGAGAAGGTCCCGCTAATTCGCGTGTCGTCAAAAGGTTAGATGATAGGCAGTACAAACAAGAGTAGCTTCAAAAGCCGCGCGACGGCCACGCCATCTATCGAACCGTGCCGGGCGCCTTCGAAATGAAAGCGCAGAACCAAAGCCGTACCTTATCGCTTGATGGAGACTTGTGTCTCTGAAAAAACCGGCCTCCGGTTCGGTCTGGAGGAGCCTTCGCACTCCCAGCGCCGATGGCTAATCGCGGAATCGCGAGATTACTCGGAACGTGACCTCGGGCCGATCCTCGCCTTTCCACGAGAACCCCTCCAATTGGGGCGAGCTAGTTGCCGCTCGATATCCTGCACGGTTGGAATCCTATTTCGGCGGGGAGCATTTGTCTCCATTGGGGTTAGTAACCCTATCTGGGCAAAAAGAGCCGTCTCGAAAAACAATATAAGATACTCAAAAAACCCCACGTCTACCAGCCCCCCCTCTGAACTTGCGATGCTCGCTGCTCCCAAAAGTGCCGGTCCCATTCGTGCCCCCATGCTGGCGACGACCCCCGAGAAAGGATGGCTGCGGCTGCGAATAACTCGGTCCAGGCAGAGGGCCAGTACGGCGCCCACCCAACATAACACGGCAGCGGTCGCCGCCGCCGTGAGACCGCGGATCTCGTGAGTACGCCAGGCGAATGCTCCTACGGCAAAAAACACCCCCCCCAAGATGCCAGTCAAGGCCGACAGCCGTAAACAAACACTACCATTGCGTAACCAATTCATGACTCCCTCATTGGAGGGAGGGCTCGCCATAGCAACCGAACCCTTTTTCCTCTTCGATTTTCTCTCGGATTCTCCCACAAATCCTGATTATTCGTCTTCTTTTTTGTTGAGCAGCCGTGTCAGATGGCTAATCCCGAGAACAAACCCCGTAACGGCGCCCAGCAGCGTCAACAAGGGCAAGGTCCCGAAGCGAGAATCCACATAGTTCCCCAACATTGGAGGAATGGACATCTCAAGCGCGACGGTTGTGATCTCGGAGACCCATCGCATCGCTTCAGCAAGGGGCGAACCCGGCTTTCGTATTCTCGGCATGAACCGAATATACCACAAAAAAGATCACCGTAAACAGAAATGTGAGGAGTTTTCAAGGATCAGGCAAGCTTTCCAGGCCGATTCCCTGCAAGTTTTTCCGACCTTTGGAATTGGGGGGGAAATTGACGTACTGCCGGCGAGAATCGATTACCGGCGGATTCGTTGCGAAAGGCGGCAAGGGAGTCTGCTCGTCCCGTCCGGGGCACCGCGAGCTATCTCAGGGTATGAGGCGTCGCCGTGACGTCACCGTCCATTTCGGCTCGCGGTGCCGACGCCGTTGAGGTGGGGCGAGTTCACCGACCCGTTCGAGATGCCCCGGTTCTCACACAAACGCCGGTACCGGTGCAATTCGTCCGCTTTGACCCTTTCGTCCCAACCTAATTCCTGGGCCATCCATTCGGCGACGTCTTCGGCCGGCTCGAGCGGATCTTGAAGATAGTACCGCCAACTGGAACGTCTCACCATCACGTCGTCCAGGTGAACCGCCCATTCGTCGCGACAGAAGTGCCGCACCAGCGATTCCGAAACTTCTTCCGGTACATTCGCGCTGATCCCTTCGGTCCGCGACGCCGGCAGAAGTGGTTCAGTCGCCGTGCGGCAGGGAGCCGTTTGCCAATTCGCGAACCGGACCATTTTGTTGACGGCCTGTTCGGCCATCAGCCGATAAGTGGTGAGTTTTCCGCCGGTGATGTCCCACCATCCGGGCTCTCCCATGAGGATTTCGTGCCGCCGGGAGATATCGGAGGGGTTGCCGTGGCGATCCGCGACAAGAGGCCGCAGCCCGGACCAGACGCTCAGAATGTTCTTCTCCGTGATGCCCGCGCTGGGAAAGGTCTTGGAAACGACCTCCATGATCTCATGGATGTCGCCTCGCGTGCAGTCCGGAGCGTCGATGGGGCCATTGTAATCCGTATCGGTCGTCCCTAAGATGACGCGCTCTCCCCAGGGGATGCAGAAGAGAATCCGCGATCCGTCCGCCATGACGACGGCGTCGTCGATCGGGAGCGACCCGCGATCGATTACCAGATGCACCCCTTTCGTCAGCCGCAATGAAGTGCGGCTGTGTGGGATGGTTCCCGACCACGGCCCGGTCGCGTTGACGATCTGTTTGGCGGAGACCTCGAATTCCTCGCTACTCTCAACATGTCGCAGACGGCACCGCCACGTGTCGTCTTTCCGCGAGGCGTTTTCGAACCGGGTGTAGTTCGCCGCGACGGCGCCGTAATTCGTAGCCGAGCGGAGCGTGTCGATGACCAGCCGAGCGTCGTTCGTAAACCCATCGAAATAACGAACCGCGCCGGAAAGCGGCAACTTGGTACCCTCCAACGAGGGAATGCGCCACAGGAGCGTCGGAAGCAACAGGGAGCTTGACTTGCCGAGATTCCTCCGTCCGCACAGAAGATCGTAGACCCGAACGCCTAGGCTGAGCTTGTACCACCCCCACTCGGTTCCGCGGATCGTGGGAAAGACGAACGCCAGAGGATCGGCCAGATGCGGCGCGATCCGGTGAATGACCCGCTTTTCGCGACTGGCCTCGTGTACCAGGCGCAGCCGACCCTGGGCTAGATAACGCAGACCGCCGTGCAATAACCGGCTTGAGCGGCTGCTCGTGCCGAACGCGAAATCCGCCTGTTCCACCAAGGCCGTTTTCAGCCCGCGCATCGCGGCGTCGCGCGCTACACCGGCTCCGACGATTCCGCCGCCGATAATCAGAACGTCCCAGTGCTGTTCCGCTAAATTGGATGGATCGTGCATCATTAGGAGGGCGCCTTCCCCAAACGACAAAAAAAGGGCTCCGCACCTGTCGCCGTGCGGAGCCCTTTCTCATATTCTCGAGGCTCGAATGCGAACAAATCGACGATAAAGCGTTGCATTTATCGCATGTGGGCCCTATTCTAATCAAAGGACAGCCGTGCGTCAACCATCATCACTGGCGCAAATAAAACGGATTTATTCTCGTTTTTTATTGTTTCCTGTTTCGGTCGGCGGCTCCCGCGATCTGAGGGTCGCATGCCGCCTCCGTAACGAGTTACGCGATGACGAAGCCAAATCCTCGTACCAAGTTGAAGAACACCCCCGCGACTTCGGGAGACCAGTCGCCCAGACGAGAACGTCTTCTCGCCAAGCCGGTCATCCCGGTCTTGAGCCGCGAGTCCGAGGAACCGGCGCTCGGCGCGGCCGCCGCGGTTTTCATCCAAGGCACGACCCTCGGCAACCTGGGGGCCCTTGTCGCTCAAGTCCGGGCGACGGCCCCCGACGCGGCCGTGCTCGTGCATATCGACCTGATTCAGGGCCTGGCCAACGACGAAGCGGGCGTGGAGTTTTTGGCCGACTTGTGCCCCGTGGACGGCATTGTGACGATCCGTCACCACCTGGCCGACCACGCGAGGCGGCAGGGCCTCCTTTCGGTCGTCCGTTTTTTCTTGCAGGATACGCGCGCCTTGGAACGCGCCTTGGCGGTCATACGGAAATCGCGCCCCGACGCGGTGGAACTCCTCCCGGCGGTCGCCGCCGCTTCGGTGGGGGACTCCTTCGCCGGGATGAACACCCCGCGAATCGCCGGCGGCCTGGTCCGCGACTCGGCCATGGTCGAAACGGTCCTGGCCAGCGGCTGCCGCGCCGTCACGAGCACCAACCCCGCGCTTTGGCGCTTGAATGAGGCGAGACAATGGTGAGAACCGCCGCGCCGAGAACGTCCGAAACCGGTCGATACTCTTGTTCTCCTCGGGGATGTCGATATGGTCGTTCTTCGCGTCCAACCATCGGAGGCTATTGGAGAAGGACGTCGGAACGCATTCGTCCACTCCGCAATCCTGGTTCGTCATGCCGGAGTTGAAGCCGATCTTGATTGGCAGGCTCAAAACGCTGGTTATTCCAGGCCCGAAAACCGGGTTATACCCCAAGCCGATTCCACGTCCTCCGACGGTGACCGTTTTGTCGAAAACCGATACCGTGATGGGGTTACCCAGGGACGAGCCCCGGTTCAATGGCTTTTCCGGCGATTTTTCCCCCGTATCCCCAGTCCAGCAATACGCGATTCCACCCACAAGCAAGGATTAATCCTCCCCAAACACCCCCAAAATCCCCTTGCATCTCAAGTCCAGCCGGTACATCACCTGATTGTAGTTGTACCGCGGCGTCGGGGGTGAGTCGGTGAACGTGTTGCAGTACGTTCCCTCGAAGTAGATGACCTGCCCCCCCTCCTCGTCGAAGAAGGGGTGCTGCCGGGGATTGTAGAAGGACTGCTTGTCGTGGGTGACGATGCGGACGGCCTTTTGGAATGGGCCTTGCGGCGAGTCGCCTTCGGAGTACCAGACTTCACCGAGGAACGAAGGGGAATTCTTGTCGTCACTGATCTCCTCGGCGATGAGAATCCACTTGCGGCGGAATTCGTTGAAAAAAACCGAGCCGTAGTGGAGCATCACCCGGCGCCCGGTGGCGGCGTCCTCGGGGAAGAACCGCGCTTCCTCCGGGCGGATGTCGCCCGTCTTCAGCCATCGCCGTTCTTGCTCTTGCGAGACGGGAGGCCCGTGCCGCCAGCGCCAGTCCAATCGGCCGTCTTTCGTGCGCAACGGTAACGTTGTCTTTGGGTCCGCCTCTTCCGCGATGCACGAAAAAGACTCGTACCTCCCGGGGTCCATTACGTCGGCCAGGGTCGCCGGGACGCGCGTCAGCGGAAAGGTCAGCCCCGACGCGAGGTAGGTTGTTCCTCCCTCCGTCACCCGCACCGGATGCCCTTTGAGGTACCGCCACTTTTCGGAAAGGGGGAGCGTCGTATGGACTTCGAATATCTCCCGCCGGTCGTTATAGAGCATCATTCCCTGCCCGACTTCATCGGCAAGGGTCTTGCGCCGCGAGAAATGGGCCACCATCCGTTCCTCACCATCTTCGTCCGGAACCACGGCGAGGCCGTCCAGCCAGACGACCCCCTCGGGGTCGGCAACCTCGGCCATCGCCCTCGCGAACCCGTCCTCGCCGGTGAAGTACTCGTAATTAACGCCCACCGACGGCGGCAACCCGCCGTTCTCCGGCAGGTCGGAGACGGCTCCGGCGGTGCGGAACAGCCCCAATGGGTAGAAGAGCCGCATGGTGTCTCCCCAGAACCAGTGAAGCCTGCCGCGGTACCGGACGACCAGCACGGAATCCTGTCCCGCTACCTGGCCGGCGCCGGTGAGGGGGTGTTCAAGCGGCGTCTTGTAGCCGAGCAGGACCGAATCGCGGTAGAGACCCTCTCCGGTACACCGGTAGAGCCGCTCGGCGAGGTTCTCGCGCTTCAGCTTGATCTCCGCGCGTTTCCCCGGTTCGATCTTGAAGCGGACGCCCGACATGCCGAAGCCGTCCGTGGGGACGTGGTAGCCCTGAGCCTTGATATGAAAGAAGATCGTCCGGCCGGCGTGTCCCGGCTCAAAGTAGGCGACCCGTCCCGCGTTGTCGGTCACCCGACGGACTTCGTCGACGGTGACCAGTTCCACCAGCGGAATTCCGCGGCCGGTTTCTTGGTCGATTACCTGGATTTCGAAGAAGTCGGACGGCTCCATTGCCGGTGCGGACGCGGCAAACGCCGACAACGCCAACAATAGGACCGCGTGACGGAACTTGAATCCGACGAGAGAGCCACGAATGCACACGATGAACGGACGCCTTTCTCAGGTTTTTCGCTGGAATTGACCCGCCGGACCTTGGCGGCCCTTCATGAGGCCTCACACCTGCGGAACCACGAACGGGGCCCGGTATTCCCGCGCGAGCATTAAGTTGGCCGCGTCGTTTTCGAGAATCGTCTCGGCGGCGGGGTCGACCTTGAGAACCGGTCCCAAGGCCAACTGGGTCGCGGCCAGGTCCAGTTCGTTGTCGGTCAAATACGTCTTCACGCGGCCGAACGTGGCGAGCACGTCCTCGTTGGGATCGCTCATTCCCCCGAGCGCCTTCTCCAGTTCGGCAATGGGCATCTGCGCGCCCAGGTAGTAGGAAATGTTTCCCAGATGGCAGAGGGAGGCCGAAAGATGGCCCTGAAGGACGTCGGCGTTGAGGTCCTCCACCTTGCGGCTGCGGACGGCCTTGATGAAGTTGTCGTAATGGTCCCCGCCGGCGCTGAATGTCTCGATCTGTTTTCCGTCCATGTCGAACGCCGCCCCGCCGTTGTAGCTGGTGATCACGACGTTCCCCTCCGTGCCGTAGAAGATCACGCCCACGCCCGCTCCCAAGAGCGGCGGGCATTTCATGTTCCGGACCTCGAAGACGAGCGTCTTGTCGCCGAAGCGGTGGACGACGACTTGGGTGTTCGCGGTGTCGCCGGCGTCTTCGTCCCATCCCTTGCCGACGCGGCCGCCGTAGGAGTAGACGCTGTCGCTCAAACGGTCCACGCCGAGTCCCCACATGGCGATGTCCATCTGGTGGACGCCCTGGTTTCCCAGGTCGCCGTTGCCGTAGAGCCGTTGCCAATGCCAGTCATAGTGGAACCGCGGACGCGTTACCGGACCCTCCGGCGCCGGACCGAGCCAAAGATTGTAGTCCACCCCCTTCGGAACCGGATACTCTCCGGGCGGACCGATCGGTTGCCGGTCGCGGTGGCACAGGCCCCTGGCCAGCTTGACCTCGCCAATCTTGCCGCTTCGGACGAAGTCGATCGCCGCGATCATTCCACCGGTGCTGCGGCACTGCGTGCCGACCTGGCATATCCGGCCGTGTTTCCGTGCGGCCTTCACGACCTGGCGGCCCTCGAAGACGTTATGGCTGAGCGGCTTCTCGGCGTACACGTCCTTACCGGCTTCCATCGCCCATAAAGCGACCAGCGAGTGCCAGTGGTTGGGCGTCGCGGTGCTGACCAGATCGACCGACTTGTCGTCAAACGCCTTCCGCATATCCAGGACGACTTGGGGTTTCTTGCCGTCCTGTAGCTTCGCGACCCCTTCGGCCGCCTTTTGTGCTCTCGTCTCGTCGGCGTCGCAGACGACGGTCACTTCGGTGTCCTTCCGCGACGCGAACGCCCTCAAGTGGTCTCCCCCTTGGCCGCCGGTTCCCACGACGGCCACCGCGAGTTTCTCGTTGGGGCCGGAGTTTTCCCCCTCGGCCTGCGCGAAACTCATGGTCGCCGGGCCGACCGCAGCCGCAGCCGCGGCCAGGAGAGAATCTTCCAGAAAACGTCTGCGCGTAGGTACACTCACGACTACCTCCCAAAAAAAAAGGCTGGGATGATCGAATTTGGCGGGGGGCGGCGGCACCGCCGCCACGTGGATCGCAAAGACAGGCGTGCGGCACCGTCAACAGTCTAGTATAATGACCCAGGACACAAGACGCGAGGCTCCCGAGAGAAAAACGAGCGAAAAAGCAAGAATGTGATTATTGGAATGAACCATCCCTCGTTGCGACCCTTTTTGGAAGGATTGATTAATGCTCCGCCGGCCAGACAGTTTCCTGTTTCTTTCGATCTTGTTCGTTTTCGCGGCTGTCGTGCCACCCCGCGCGGCAAAGGCAGAGGAACCGGTATCCGCCCTTCCCAACGCCCACGCGCACAACGATTATTACCATAAGCGGCCCCTGTTGGATGCCCTTGCACATGGATTCTGCAGCGTGGAGGCCGATGTCTTCCTCGTTGATGGACAACTGCTCGTTGGGCACGCCAAGTTCGAACTGAAGCCGGAACGTTGCCTGGAATCCCTCTATCTATCCCCCCTAAAGGAGAGGATTCTTAAGATAGGTGGTCGAGTGTACCCCGACGCGGATCGTTTCGTCTTGCTCGTCGACATCAAGGAAGCCGGTGAAAAGACGTACCAGGCTCTGCACACACTCCTGGCACGGTATAACGATATCCTGACCCGGGTCGAGGACGGCCAGGTCACCCCCGGTGCCGTTACCGTGATCGTCAGTGGCGACCGGCCGGTTGAATTGATGACGGGCCAGGAAACCCGGTACGCGGGCATCGATGGGCGGCTGGGCGATTTGGACAGCGATCTTCCGGCCCATCTACTCCCGCTGATCAGCGACCATTGGGGCCGCAACTTCCGCTGGCAGGGTCTGGGCCCCATGCCGCCGGAGGAGAGAGAAAAACTCCGGTCAATCGTGGGCAAAGCCCACGAAAAAGGCCGCCTCGTCCGATTCTGGGCCATCCCCCATAGGGAGGTCCTCTGGGCCGAACTCGAAGCGGCCGGGGTCGATCTGATTAACGCGGACGACCTGCCGCGATTGCGGCGGTTTTTGACACGCGAGGTGGACGAGCGGCAATGAGGGTCGAGCCGTGCCGGTTACCCGATTCCGGGAGAGACTCCCTCTCCGAGCGTTCTCGCGAGATCCCATGCACGACGTGCCGGAAATCCCTCGGAATACGCCCGAAAAACACGACGAACCGAGCATAACGGATGAGCCGCCGTCACGGGCGACCGGGTGTCTCGGAGGCACTATTTCGCCGGGACCAGCTTCACGCTCCGCAGGTTCAGCAGGGCCGTGTCAAAACTCCCGTTCGGGAGAAGGACCGCCGTCTGGACGCCCGCTTTCAAGTCCATTTGGCCGATCTTCTTCGTTTGGTAGTCATGCCAGCTTTCGGTCGCTTCCGTCTTACCGTCCACGAACGTGCCACCGATCTCGAACGTGAACTTGTTTCCCGCGTGGTCTTCATCCAGCGACCATTCCATGAAGACATCGTACGTTCCGTCCGCCGGAATGTTCACCTTCCACTCGGCGTAGTCGTTCGCGGTCCACCACCCAAGCGTCTTCCGTTCGGAAAGATACTTGATTTTGGGACCGTGAAGTTTGGCGTCCGCGCCCGAGAGGATTAGCTCGCCCTCGTCGTTCGGTTCGATCACCTTCAGGTCGGCGGACGGATCCGGGAGTTCCTTGATTTGAATATCCTTGAACCGGATGTCCATGACATTTCCCGAGTGCATCTGCAACGCGAAGTGTCCGACCGGGCGCGATGGATCGCCCTTCAAATCGGCCGTTTTGACCCCGTTGACATAAACGGTAATATCCCCTCCTTTCGCGTCGATTCGCATGTCGTTCCACCCGTCATCGTTGACGAATTCCACCTGGGCTTCGTCGCTGGGCTTTTCCACCCAGGCTCGCTTGTAGCTTTCATAAATCCCGCCGGTACCGCTTTTCGCCTTTCCGACCTGCACCTGAAGCCCATACGCCTTTTCGGGGGGAAGGATGTACGTTCGGATGTAGAACCCGCTGTCTCCTTCTACGCAATAAAACCTATATTTCACGGAAAAATCACGAAAAACCTCGTCAGACACGAGGAGACCGTACAACTCCTCGGAATCCGCGCGTCCGACAATGACGCCATCTTCCACCGACCAGGTGCCGTCCCCGACGGGGTGCCATCCCTCTAGTGTCTTACCGTCGAACAGGGGGCGCCATTCGCCTTCGTCCGCGGCAAAAGCCGTTACGGCGAGACCCGTCAGAAGAATCAAGCCCAAAATTCCCGTACTTCGCATTCCATTCGCTCCTTACCAAGAGGTGGGATCGTAGTCGCTTCGGCTTACCATAACCGAACTCACTTGGCTCATTCTAGACGCGCGGACCGGGGCGTGCAATGCGGGGGGACGCCGAGCACTGAAGCGGCCATCCGGTCGCCGCTCCCATTACCGACTCGGGCACCGCCGCGTCTTCCGCGTGTCTCCGGGGAAACGCGAACCCGAGATACCCTGAGGGCAGATCACCACGAACCAGCTCAGTTTCTTGAAGGCCGGAAGTTGACAACCGATCAACCGTTTGTTAGCCTAGTGTTTAGTCGAAGTAGTCCTCTGGGTGGGGGTGCGACATGAGCACGTGGTATTTCAAACGGTTTCTTATGGAGATTCCGCTCGCGGAGCGCAATGTCGCTTGGCCTGCGTTGCCGCCGGGCTACCAGTTTCTTTCCTGGGATCCGGTTCTCATGGACCTCCACGCCGAGGTGAAGCACCTGGCGTTTCGCGATGACGTCGATGCGCACGTTTTCTCCTGCTTCAAAGACCTCGACGGTTGCCGGCGGCTGATGCACGAGATAGCGAGGAAACGGGGGTTTCTTCCCGAGGCGACCTGGCTGATTGCGCACACCGACCCCGTCTCGCGCGAGAAGGCCTATTGCGGCACGATTCAAGGGCTTTGCCAACATTCCTCGGGCAATATCCAAAACGTGGGGGTCGTTCCGCGGCATCGCGGTCTCGGCCTGGGTAGATGTCTTCTTTTGCAGGCCTTTCAAGGTTTTCGTCATGCCGGAATGCAGCGGGTTTCCCTGGAGGTCACCGTCGACAACGCCGGCGCGGTTCGGTTGTACGAGCGGGTCGGTTTTCGCGTCGTGCGGACGCTCTTCAAGTCGGCCGAAGTGGAATGCTCGGCGGTTGCCGGTTACTAGATCGGGTGAAAACCGACACCGGAGAAAGACGACACCGCGGGGCGGTCGGTTTTCGGAAAGTGGGTGTAATTCTTTTCGCCTCCGGATTGTGGGTGTGCTATTCTTACAACGGTTGGGTACTTTCCCCGGTGCCGGACCTCGCGGTGCCGGGGAGGTTCTCCCTCGGGTGAATGCCGAATGTGCGGTTTAATTCGGCGGTACCGGGCCTCTCCCCAGCAATCGCGCGGCACGATGTAGTCCGCTCGCACGGAACAACCTTCGGCATGAACCGAGGCTCGCTACGCCGAAGAGAAAGAGCGAACCTATCGCCGGCTCCGGAACGGCAACTGGGGTGCCGGCGCCCCAGTGGGCGCGGACGATGTCCAGGTCGCCGCTGTTGACGTTTCGGGTGATCTGGGCCAAACGGGACACCGGGGTCCGAGTTGGCGACGACCCGAATCAGATGCTTTGTGATCTTTTCCGGAAGGAGGGTAGGCCCGCGGCGGTCAATGCTCGGCGCGAACAAGGGGTGGGAATAGCGGTCTTTTCTTTGAAAGCGGCGCTGAGGCGGGCGCGGGTCTATGGGGTGGACATTGCGCGCCTATTCGTCTAGAATCCGCCTTTATATCAAATCCGCTCCGAAGAAAGATTTCCAACGATGCGCGACGAACTTGCCGCGAAGTATCTTGATTTGCTTCCATTTGAGCCCTATCCGATGCAGGAGGAGGCCTTGCTCGCCTGGTTTTCTTCGGATCAGGGAGTACTCGTGTGCGCGCCGACCGGGATGGGGAAAACGCTCATCGCCGAGGCGGCCGTCTTCGAGGCACTGCACGCGCGGAAACGGGCCTATTATACCACTCCGTTGATCGCGCTGACGGAGCAGAAGTTCCGGGAGTTGCAGGCGAGGGCCGTGTCCTGGGGGTTCGAGCCGGCGGATATCGGCCTGGTGACCGGGAACCGGCGCGAAAACCCGGAAGCGCGCGTCTTGGTCGTCGTCGCGGAGATTCTGTTCAACCGGCTCCTGCATCGGGAGGTGTTCGACTTCGCCGACGTCGAATCGGTCGTAATGGATGAGTTCCACGGTTTCAACGACCGTGAACGGGGAATCGTGTGGGAATTCTCACTGGCCCTCCTGCCGGAACGGGTGCGGACGCTCCTCCTTTCGGCCACGGTGGGCAACTCGCGCGAGTTCGTCCATTGGCTCCGACGCAACTTCAATCGGAAGCTGGATCTGGTCGAGAGCGACGAGCGGAAGGTCCCGCTGACGTTTCACTGGGTGGGCGATCGTTTGTTGACCGAACACATCGAGGTGATGGCCTCCGGCGACGAGGGCGAACGGACCGTTCCGGCGCTGATCTTCTGTTTCAACCGCGAGCAATGTTGGACGGTGGCGGAACAGATCAAGGGGCGAAAGGTAATCAAACCGGAACGGCAAAAGGAACTCGACTCCCGGCTGAAGAACTACGATCTCTCGCAGGGGGGCGGTCCGAAGCTCCGTCAGTGTCTCCTCCGCGGCGTCGGCGTCCATCACGCCGGGGTCTTGCCGAAGTACCGGCGGATCGTCGAGGACCTGTTCCAGGAGAAACTTCTCTCCATCGCCGTTTGCACGGAGACGTTGGCGGCCGGGATCAACCTCCCGGCGCGCTCGGTCGTATTGCCGACGATCATGAAGGGCCCTGCGGACAAGAAGCGGGTCATCGACGCGAGTACGGCCCACCAGATATTCGGCAGGGCCGGACGTCCGCAATACGACGACCGAGGCCATGTCTTCGTCCTCGCGCACGAAGACGACGTGAAAATCGCCCGTTGGAAGGAGCAATACGACCGGATTCCGGAGAATACCAAGGATCCGGGACTCATCAAGGCGAAGAAGCGACTCAAAAAGAAGATGCCCAAACGCCGCGCCGGGGAACCGTACTGGAACGAGTCGCAGTTCGAGAAGCTCCGCGCTGCGCCGCCGAGGAAGCTCGAAAGCGCCGGACTTCTCCCCTGGCGGCTTCTCGTGTACGTCTTGCGGGCCTCGCCGGAGGTGGAGCCGCTGCGAAAACTGGTTTCCAAGCGGCTGATGGATCCCAAGTCGCTCGAAAAGGGACAGGATGCGCTGGACGCGATGCTGCTGACGCTCTGGCGGGCCGGCTACGTCGAGCTGGAACCGCACCCGCCGAGAAAGGGCATCTGGATCGACGGCGGGGGAGAAGAAGACGACGCATCGCCCGGAGCGGGGGAAGATCGAGAGGGAGTCCCGGCAGTCGGGGCGGGTATTCTCTCGGAATTGGCGCAACCCAAGGAACAAGCGACCCCGGAGCCGGATTCAGCCGAGCGGCGCCGCTACAGGGCTTTAATAGCGAAGCCGACGGAAAAGGCGGCCCAATTGTCGATGCTCCGGGGAATTCATCCGCTTTACGGCATCTTCCTGATCAACCACCTTGGCGGGGCGGACACGAGCGAACGAATTCAAGCGATGGAAAGCGTTTTGGAACTGCCGTCTTCAATCGGCAAGTTCGTCCGTGTTCCGAACCAGGATGAGTTGCCACCCGGCCCGCTCGCCGTGAATCGGCTTGATCCGCTCCTCTTAAGCGCCGGCCTGGCGACGGCGGAGGAACTGACGTACACCCCGCGCGACGAGCAGGACCGGCCGCGACGGACATTCGACGAGCCACCTCCACGAGTCCTCACGCTGGCCCAGAAGTTGCGGCTGGTGTTCGACTTTGAATTCCCCACGGTCCACGACGTTCGGACCAGCAGCGTCTGGGCGGTCGGCGAGGTCCTGCAATACTCCGACTTCAACAAGTACGTAACGGCGAAGGGCCTGCAAAAACAGGAAGGGATCGTCTTCCGGCACCTCCTGCGGTTCATTCTTCTGGCTAACGAGATGGCCGAAATCCGTCCTCCGGATATGGAGGAGGCGGACTGGAGGATGGAACTGGGCGGGATATCCGAACGAATCACGGCGGTCTGCCGACAGGTCGATCCTTCCAGTACGCAAGAGGCTCTGGAACACGCGGCCGCCACGCGCGACGCCTTGTAATGGCTATTCGAACCCCCCCATACCGGGACACATTCCGGTCGAACAACACCCGCCGGAGGGGCAGGCACCGGAATCCCCCGGCCGGCACGACGACGGCGTGCCTCCGGTGTGCGCGGCGGGAATGCTCCACTGCTTTTCGAGGTCTTTGCCACCGCACTCGGGACAGACCGGCGCGTCGTCGCCGCGGATTAGGAGTTCGAATTGTCTATTGCACTTGGCGCAGATATACTCGTAAATTGGCATCGAGAAGGTCCAATTCGGGATGAAAGGCAAAAACAAGGTTGGCCGTTGCGTTCTGGTTTCAACCGCCTTGAATCTCCAAATTATACAAACCAAGGAGTTCTCCTCCAAATGGAGTTTCCAGTTCTTTCCCGTGATGCAATCCGCAAGGTAGATCGAATCGCAATCGAGAAGTACGGCATTTCCGGCCTTGTCCTGATGGAGAATGCGGGTCGTGGAGTGGCGGATATCATCAGCGCGGAGGGGATTCGCGGCCCGGTCGCCGTCTGCTGTGGCAAGGGGAACAACGCGGGGGACGGTTTCGTGATCGCCAGACACCTTGAATTGGGGGGACATTCCGTATCCGTGTTATTATGGTCCGACCCGGCGGAGTTCCGAGGAGACGCGAGAACGAATTTCGAGATATTGCGGCACACGGACGTCCCAATAGTCCGGGTAACGGAAAACCCAGGTGAGGCCGAGAGGCTGGTGCAGTCGGCCGACTGGATTGTCGATGCCCTCTTGGGTACTGGAGTCCGGGGGGAACCTCGGCCCCCGCTCGATGCCGCAATCCGCCTGATAAACGAATCAGGGGGCAAGAAATTCGCGGTTGACGTTCCAAGCGGCCTCGATTGTGATACCGGTGAGGCGGCTTCAATCTGCGCCCGCGCAGACATGACCGGGACGTTCGTTGCCGCCAAGCCGGGGTTTTTCCAAAACGACGGACCCGCGATGGTTGGCCGGATTTACGTCCTGCAAATTGGCACCCCTCGCAAAATCGTGCAAGAGGTTTCCACGTCGTGACGCCTGTTTTCTCGGACCGCGTCCTCTACGAAGACAACCACTTGCTTGTCTTGAACAAACCGGCAGGAATCCCTACAATGGGGGTGGCGAAGGGCCGCGAGTCGGTCATCGAAGCGGCGAAACGCTATATTAGAGAACGCTACGATAAACCCGGGGAGGTATTCCTGGGGGTCGTCAGCCGTTTGGATGCTCCGGTCACCGGCGTTTTGCTTTTCGCCAGAACGTCGAAGGCGGCGAATCGTCTGAACACGCAGTTCCGAGGTCGTGAGGTGCAGAAGACCTATTGGGCTCTTGTCGAGGGGACGGGACTTCCCGAAACCGGAAGGCTGGAGCACCATTTGGCTCCTGATGCGCGTCACCGGCGGATGTGGGCCGTTGGTCCTGGGATGGCGGGTGCGAAGGCGGCCGCGTTGGCGTATCGGCGCCTGGAGCGAATTGGAAGATGTTCCCTCGTCGAGATTGTTCTGGAGACCGGAAGGAAACACCAAATCCGCGTGCAGTTCGCCGACCGCGGTCATCCGATCGCCGGCGACCGCAAGTACGGCAGCACGCTTACATGGCCGGAAGGGATTGGTCTGCATGCACGACGTTTGCGGATCGAGCACCCGGTCCGCCGTGAACCGATGGTTTTCGAGGCTGCTCTTCCGACCGCCTGGCGAGAGTATGGAGTGACGATGGTGGATGCCAAGAAGGGTTGAAACGGAAGAATACCCGGACAACATTGCCGGACCGGCGGCCGGAACCGGACGGCGCGAGTATTTGACGGTTGATGGAATCACGAGAACCAGCCACGCAGCGATGTCCCTTGAGCTTCCAGGAATCGGCCCTGGCGAGCGGGCTTTGCGCGGAGCCCCAGCTCGCCGAGGCGCGGCTGCTGGTCCAGGGATTCCACGGGGGCACGCCCTTGCTGGAAGGCCTGGATCCCGCGTTGGCGGATGCTTGCGTGCGGCTGGGCTTCATCAACGAGTGGCAGGCACGGCAGCTCCTCGACGGGCAGACGCGGTTCACGCTGGGACCCTACCGGATAACGGGTCCCCTGGGCCAAGGGGGAATGGGGCAGGTCTTCAAGGCCGTTAGTCTTGAAACGAACGCCGTCGTGGCGGTTAAAGTGCTCCCTCTCGAAAAGACGAATCCGCAGACGGTGGAGAACTTCTCCCGGGAGATCGAGGCACAGGCAAAACTGAATCACCCGAACCTCGTCCGAGTGGTCGATTCCGGCTACGACGGTAGCGTGTATTACATGGTGACGGAGTACGTGCCGGGGGCGAATCTCCGTAAACTGGTCCGGCGCTACGGACCGCTGAGCATGGAAAGCGCGGCCGGAATTCTGCGGCAGACGGCGGCCGGATTGGCGCACGCGCACCGGGAGGGAATTATTCACCGGGACGTGAAACCGGGAAACGTTCTCGTCGCGCCGGAAGGCATCGCGAAGCTTTCCGATCTGGGTCTTGCTTCACCAATGAAGACGGCGTCGGAGGACGACCCGCGCTTCGGCCGGGTCGTCGGAACGGCCGATTATCTCTCACCCGACCACATCCGGAACCCGCGGGACCCGCGACCGGCTTGGGACATCTACTCGCTGGGATGCACGTTGTATTACGCGGTGACGGCGAAGGTCCCCTTTCCGGGTGGGAGTACTGCGGACAAAGTCCGCGCACACTGCGAGCTATATCCCCTGGACCCCAGGCGGCTGAATCCCGAGCTGTCGGCCGAGTTCGTCGATTTGATCGCCCAAATGATGGCGAAGGATCCAGCGAACCGGATAAAGACGGCCGAGGAGGTGGAGGAGCGGATGGCCCGATGGTCCAGCGAGCCGGCGCCGATCAAGGTGGTGGAAGGCCGCCGCCGGGCGAGTGAGACTTCCGGTCCCAAGACCGTGGCGCACGGCAAGCCCGGCGCGATGGCGGATACGGTTTCGAATTTTCCCGCGATGGAGTATTGGAGCGATTTCGATGGACTCGGAGCCAATCTTCCCCCGTTCGGAGAGCCGGAACCGGTCGCGGCGTCGGAATCGGGATGGGAGCCGCGGAAGATCGTGACGGTTCTTGCCGTCGCCACCGGGATTTCGTTTCTGTTGACGCTCCTCGTCGGCCTGCTCCTGGCGGTCTTGGCGGCATAACGTCTTCCATCCGGCCGGGAAGCGAGGACCAAGCCGACTCGAAGAAATCGAAAGGATATTGGAGTTCGTCGTTGCCTTTTTTTCGATGTTCGAACGAGTGACCTCCAAGCAGGCAGCCCTAGCTTTCCCGCGGAAGCCGCCGCGGGTAGGGTGCCGCCTCTCTCGCGGGAAGCGGCTGATGGTAGGTTTCGGCCCAGGCCTGTCGCTCGCTCTGCGTCGCATAGTAGCGAAGCCAGATTTCCGGGTTTCCATCCGCGCCGGCGCAATCCCAATGCAGGTAGTTTCGTCCCGAATCGATCATCTTCTCCCGCGATGGCAGGATGTCTCTGTAGATGAGGCCGTAGAGTTCCCGATCGGAAAGGTGATCGGTGAAGTCGAGAACGATTCTCTTCTCGTACAGCTTGTAGATAACGTCCCACAGAATCTTGTGCAGATCCTCGTCTCGCAACGAGCCGGGGCGCGGCGGCCGCAACTCGGGATCGAACCAGCGGTAGATCGGAAGGACCGGAGCCTGTTCCCACGCCAGCATCGACGCCAGGAACTCGTTCTCAACCGCCAGTGGAAGCTGTTGGATATTGATGCAGCTAATCGATTCGTCATAGAAGGGTTCCAACTCGTTGCGCAACTCGGCGTTACGAATCAACTCCTCAACTTCGTCGTAGGGCGGGCGACGAGAATCGACCATGGACGGCGAACCTTTGCAGTGGGAAGGACAAGATGCGATGCTTGAGTGACTTGCTCTACGGTTCGACTGTACCAACGATCCAACATTTGGTGAAGGTTTTTCCTTAAGGCGAACTCTCCTTTTCCTCTGTTTTTCTTGTCCAAAGTCGCAAAGACCGTTACAACCAGAATGGTTTACCGGAAGAAGCCCCCTTAACATGCCGAATTTGCCGAAACCGCGCCAACGGAACGGCGTATTGAGCCCACTGGAATCAGGACGCGAAATCCGCGCCGCGAGGCATCCGAAACCGGCCGGCTTTCACCCACGCGCGAAATCGGATGCAATACCGGGATTCACTCTTCTTCTTCGCCTTCGCAAATCGCCTTCCGTTCAATCTCGGCGATTTGCTCCTTGCGTCGCTGATGTCTTCCCCCCTCAAATGGGGTTTTAAGCCAAAGATCGACCATCCGGTCGACGAGGCGCTCTCCGAGGAGGTCGGCGGAAAGGCAGAGGATGTTCAGGTCGTTGTGCCGACGGCTGAGTTCCGCCGTCAAATCGTCGACGCAGGGAGCGGCGCGGACGCCGGGGTACTTGTTGGCGACGATACACATTCCGACGCCGGTTCCGCAGATCAGAATTCCGCGGTCCACCTCACCTTGGCTGACCATTTCCGCTACCGGCGCGGCGATTAGCGGATAGTCGACCGGCAAATCATCGGCGCTGCCGACGTCAATCACCTCATGGCCCAGTTTCTCCAGTAGCGTGCAGACCTTCGCCTTCAACCCAAACGCATGATGGTCACCACCAATCGCGACTCGCATGAAGTCCTTTCCCTTTCGCGTGATTCTTAATAATAAACGGTGTAACCCTGAAGACCGGTTCCGCGTTGGGCCGGCGAGGGAAGATCATTTCGTCGACGGGATCCGCCGCGTTCCAGAGACGAACGCCGTCACAATTGTAGCTCATTCAACCGGTCCCGCAGTTCTCGGTCCAATTGATCGGCGCAGGCCTGGTACTGCTCCACCGTCCCTCCGATCGGGTCGACGACATTCGACCCGTCCCGACACAGCAGCTCGGTCCTCGGCGCCGCGCTCGGCCAATGAGACAGGATTGCCTGCCGGTGGGACTGGGTCATCGTGTAGATGACGTCCGCGTGCCGGATAAGTTGCTCGGTGACGGGATGAGTCTCGTGGTCACTCAGATCGAGACCCGCCTTCCGCATCACTTCGACGGCCTCGGCGCTGGCGCGCCCTCCAAGTATGGCGGCGACACCCGCCGACGTGATGGTAATCCCCCGATCGTCGAGGTTCTCGATCTCAATCCCCAGCCGTTCGGCCATCAGCTTCTGCAACAGTTTTTCCGCCATGGGACTGCGACAGGTGTTGCCGGTACACACGAAGAGGACCATTAGGCCCGCCAACCGACGCATCGCCTGCTCGGGAACGACCCCGGCTCTGAGAATCTCGTACGAACCGTCCTTGACGCGGACGACGGAAGACGCTTGCGCAAAGCGAGAACGACCGGCGTCAAAGACGACGTCGACTTCGTCGCCGAGCGACTCCAGAACCTCCTCCCCGGTGCAGCAGTCCTCTTGCCCGGTGCGGTTCGCGCTCGACATGACCAACGGCCCCGCCGTCATCTGCATTACGTCCATCAGAAAAGGATAGCCCGGTACGCGAATTCCGATCGTCTGATGCGGCGCCACGCTCCTTTGCACCATCTGTGGGAGCTGGTGAAAAAGACTGCGGCCTCGGGGTTGATCCAGCACCAGAGTGACCGGACCCGGCCAACAGCGCCGCGCCAATCGCTGGGCTAGACTGGACATGTTGGGTACGTAGTCCTGGGCCGCCTCGGCCCCGTGTATGGCCAGAGGGAGCGGATGCCCTTCGCGCCGACCCTTGACCGTGATCAAACGGCCGACGGCCCGCTCGTCCAGAGCACGCGCGGCTAAGCCATAGACGGTCTCCGTCGGAAAGGCGACGAGTTTCCCCTCCGCTAAGGCCTGAACGGCGAGATGAACTACGTCGCGAATATCGTCGGTGTTCCGCAGGTCGATTATTTGGGGTGCCATCGGTTGTGGGGGTCCGGCCCGGTCGGTCTCATTCGAAGGAATCAGCGAAAATTCCCCCCGCCTTCCCATCAAAGACGTAATCGATTACTATACAGAACTTTATAATCCGCAGTCAAGGCCCGCACATGATCAAGACGCAAGACCTCACCAAAGTCTATGGCGACGTGCAAGCCGTCGACCACCTCAGCATTGACTTGGAAGAGGGCGACCTGTTCGGGTTCATCGGACCCAATGGGTCCGGCAAGACGACGACCATGCGGATGCTGGCGACTTTGCTGCAGCCCTCATGGGGGGAAGCGTATGTCTGTGGTCACTCGATATATACAAATCCAAAGGAAATTCGGCGTTTAATTGGTTACATGCCCGACTTCTTCGGGGTATATGACGACATGAAGGTCATCGAGTATCTCGAATTCTTCGCGGCCGCATACCGAATAAAAGGCCCTCTGCGGCGGAAAAAGTGCGACGAAGTGCTCGACCTCGTCGACCTCAACTACAAGCGAGAGGCCTTCGTCACCAGCCTCTCTCGGGGGATGACACAGCGACTTGGCTTGGCCCGCGTTCTACTCCATGATCCACAAGTTCTCATTCTCGATGAACCGGCCAGCGGTCTTGATCCGCGCGCGCGAATAGAAATCCGCGGTCTTCTCAAGGAATTGCGGAAGATCGGGAAGACGATCATGGTATCTAGTCATATTTTGCCAGAATTAGCAGATATATGCAACAAGGTAGGAATTATTGAGCGGGGAAAGCTACTCATCTGCACCGAGGTTTCGGAGGTCATCAAGCAAGTTCGGAAGCAACCCCTGCTGAAGGTTCGAGTGAAAGAAGATGCCGCTGCCGCGGCAAAGTTGTTGAAACAGTCAAAACTGGTCGAGTCGGTCACGGTAGAATCCGAGGTTCTGAACGTTACCCTCGCGGAGGGTGTCCAGGACTACAGTGATTTGCCCTCCCAACTCATTCAGGCCGGATTCCACTTGATCCTCTTCAAAGAAGATGAAGTCAATTTGGAGACCGCGTTTATGGCGTTGACGAAAGGAATGACCGCTTGATCCTCCGAATTGCCCCGTCTCGTAGTCGGAAATAGCGTAGTTTTTTAAGAACCTGTCCAACTTCCAGCAGGAGCCCCAGTATCATGGCCCCCAGCATTTCCCGTGTCCTTCAATCTCTTGAGCCCTCCGCGAGCATCGCGATGGCGACGAAGGCGAAAGAACTCAAGGCAGCCGGAGAGACCGTTTACGATCTGAGCCTCGGAGAACCGGACTTCGATACGCCGGCACACATCCGTGAAGCGGCGATCGAGGCGATGAACGCCGGCTTTACGCACTATACGGCGGCTGGAGGGATTCCCGAGTTGAAGAAGGCGGTCGTCGAGGACTACAAGAGGCGGCACGGCCTGGAGTACGCTCCGGCCCAGGTCGTCGTCTCCAACGGCGCCAAGCACGCTCTGCACAACGTCTTCACCGCCATACTCGACCCGGGTGACGAGATGATCATTCCGGCCCCCTATTGGGTCAGCTACGCGGAACTGGTTAAGCTCACCGGGGCCGTTCCGGTCGTCGTACGGACCGAAGAGTCGGCGGATTTCAAGTTGACCCCCCAGCAGTTCCGCGCGGCGATTACCGACAAGACGAAGGCGCTTCTGCTGTGCAGTCCGTCCAATCCGACCGGAACGATGTACTCCGCGGAAGAGCTGGCCGCCCTGGCGGACATCGTAATCGAGCACGATCTGACGGTCGTTTCGGACGAGATTTACGAGCATTTGGTCTACGGCGACCATCAGTTCGCCAGTTTCGCGACGCTGCGTCCCGGTCTCGCGGATCGGACCGTTCTGGTTAACGGGGTCAGCAAGACCTACGCGATGACCGGATGGCGGATCGGCTGGTGCATCGCTCCGGGGAACGTGGCGAAGGCATGCGATAACCTGCAAAGCCAAGAGACCTCCTGCCCTTGCAGCATCAGTCAGAAAGCGGCTATCGCGGCCCTCTCCGGTCCCCAGGAGTGCGTGGCCGAGATGCGCGAGCAGTTCGCGAAACGCCGCGATTATGTCGCGGAGAGAATCCGGGCGATTGAGGGATTGAGCTGTCCCGACATGGCCGGCGCGTTTTATGCCTACATCAATATCCAGGCCCATCTCGGCCGGAAATACGGTGGTACCATGATTGACAATTCCAGTGATTGGTGCCTGGCGCTGCTGGAACAGCAGAAGGTCGCGATGGTCATGGGTTCGGCATTCGGCACGGAGGGTTACGCGCGGGCGTCCTTCGCGACGAGCATGGCGAACTTGGAAGCGGCGTTCGACCGGATCGAAGCTTTTTTGAAATAGTCGCGATTAGCTAATGAGCCGCTTCAACGCAAGCGTTTTTCGCGTTTTTTGAATAAAGGACAACCACATAACCGCGATGTTGAAAGTAAAACTCCCCGACGGCTCGGTGAAAGAATACTCAAGGCGGATGCGCCCCATCGACGTGGCCGCCGACATCGGTGCCGGTCTGGCCAAGGCGACCTTGGCGGCGGAAGTCGACGGATCGCCGGTGGGGTGCGATTCGTCCCTTCCGGACGAGGGGGAGGTGTCGCTTCGCCTGCTGACGAAGAAGGACTCCGAAGCCCTCGAAATCATGCGGCATTCGTGTGCCCACGTCATGGCGAGGGCCGTCATGCGGCTCTTCGAGGGCGTGGAGCTGGCATTCGGTCCGACCGTCGAAAACGGGTTCTATTACGACTTCGCGCTCGATCAGCCGATTTCCGAGTCGGATTTCGAGAGGATTGAGGCCGAAATGGCCAAGATCATCAAGGAGGACGAGCCGTTCGAGCAGGTCTTCAGGTCGAGGCAGGACGCCGTCACGCTTTGCCAGGAGTTGAATCAGAAACTCAAGGTGGAGCACATCGAGACCGGGCTGGCGGACCAGGAATCGCTCAGCTTCTACCGGCAGGGGGAATTCGTCGACCTGTGTAGCGGTCCCCATGTCCCGTCCGCCGGAGCGATCAAGGCGTTCAAGCTTATGTCCGTCGCCGGTGCGTATTGGAGGGGAGACGCGTCGAACAGGCAGTTACAGCGGCTCTACGGGACCGCGTGGTTCAGCAAGGACGCCCTGGATACCCACTTGAAGCAACTCGAAGAGGCCCGCCGGCGCGATCACCGCGTGATCGGCAGACAGTTGGAACTGTTCCTCATCGAGCCGGAAGTCGGGTCGGGCCTAGTGACTTGGTTGCCCAAGGGGGCGATCCTCCGGCGCGAACTGGAGAACTTCATCTACGATGAACTCATCCGTCGGGACTACCAGCCCGTCTACACCCCCACCCTCGGCAAGGTCGAACTCTACATGACCTCGGGGCACTATCCCTACTATGCCGATTCCCAGTTTCCTCCGGTCGAAATGCCGGACGGCGACCGGTATCTCCTCCGGCCGATGAACTGCCCTCACCATATCCGCATCTACCAATCGAAACCGCGAAGCTACCGCGACCTGCCATTGCGACTTTCCGAATTCGGACTGGTTCACCGGTTCGAACAGTCGGGGGAACTCAACGGCATGACCCGGGTCCGCGGGTTCACCCAGGACGATGCGCACATTTTCTGCACCGAGGACCAGGTGGCGGACGAGTTCCGGGGCTGCCTGGAGATGACTCAATACGTCTTCTCCAAACTCGGGCTGAGCGATTACCGCGTGCGGTTGAGCTTCTGCGACGCGGACTGCGAAAAATACGTCGGCGATCCGGCGACCTGGGCGAAGGCCGAAGCGGCCTTGGAAGGAGTCTGCCGCCGGATGGAACTACCCGGTTTGCAGATCGAAAAAGGAGAGGCCGCGTTTTACGGACCGAAGGCCGATTTCATCTTGAAGGATTGCATCGGCCGGGAATGGCAGCTCGGCACCGTGCAGTTGGACTACAACCTGCCGAGCGAGGATCGTTTCAAGCTGGAATACGTCGGAGCGGACAACAAACCGCACCAGCCGGTCATGATCCACAGGGCCCCCTTCGGGTCGTTCGAGCGGTTCGTCGGGGTGCTGATCGAACACTACGCCGGCGCGTTTCCGCTGTGGTTGTCGCCGGAACAGGCCCGGGTGCTGATCGTGAGCCAGAAGTTCGAGGAATACGGCCGCGCCGTGGAGCGCCGGCTTCGCGATGCAGGCATCCGCGCCACCGGCGACTACCGGCCCGAGAAGATCGGCGCGAAGATCCGCGAGGCGCGGCTCCAGTTGATCCCCTACCTGCTCGTCGTCGGCGGTCGCGAAATGGAATCGGACAGTGTCGCCGTGCGCCGGCGAGGCGAGGGAGACTTGGGCGCGATGCCGGTGGCCGAGTCGATCGCGTTGCTCCAACGGGAAATCGCCGAAAAGACCTTGCCGCCGTCTCCCTGCGAGGCGAAGGAGGGGGCCGAATAACGTTGTGCCGGATGGAGCGAGGACCCCGCCAAAGCGGGTATTTCTACCCGGTCTCCCGGTCGCGGGTCGCCCAAGAGAGGGCGAAGCATGAGGTTGCGTTTTGATCGACTCCAGAGCTGATTCGTTTCTATGGCTGTTCGCCCTCGTTCCCGCCGACGCGAAAACCGATTACGGTTTCTTGGCCCTCCTCCCCGCGGCGGTTGCCGTGGTTTTGGCCTTTCTCACCCGTGAAGCCATATTGTCGCTGTTTCTCGCTTGCGCGTTGGGCGTCGTTCTCAAGGAAGGCCTGTTCGCCGGACTACTCGACTTGCCGGGACTGTTCGAACGTTCCATGGGTACGCAGGACTTTATCTGGGTCCTCCTGGTCGAGGTGTGCATCGGAATCCTCGTCGCCTTCTTCATGAAGACCGATTCGACCGAGGAATTCGCGAGGGTCGTCGAACGCAGGGTGAAATCGCGGAACCATATCCAACTCGTCGGATGGTTCCTCGGAATGCTCATCTTCTTCAGCGACTACTTCTCGCCCCTGCTCACCGGACCAGTCATGCGGCAATTGACGGACCGGGCGAAGATCTCCCGGGAAAAACTGGCCTACATCTGCGATTCGACATCGGCCCCGATGTGCGTTTTGATTCCCTTCAGCGCCTGGGGGGTCTACATCGCGGGTCTGATGGTGGGAATCGGAACGATCGAGACCAACGTCGACGCCATCGGGTTGTTTCTTCGCGCGGTCGTCTGCAACTTCTACGCGATCCTGGCGGTGGGAATGGTCGGGTTGATCGCCGTTGGATGGTTGCCCGACTTCGGCCCGATGCGCCGCGCCGAGCGCCGCGCGATGGAGGAAGGGAAACTGATCGCGGATGGGGCATCTCCCATGATGTCCGTCGAACTGGTGACGATGGAACCCTCGGAACACATTAAGCGACCGCGACTGTTCGTCAATTTCGCGTTTCCCGTCTTGCTGGTCATTACAATAGTCGTCGGGACGTTCGCCGTCGGGGGTAAACCGCTCATTCTGGAGGCGTTCATGCTGGCCGTCCTCTACTTGGGTCTGGCGCTGCGGCTCCAATCGGTGCCCTTTCAAGAGATCATGACCACCGCCGTGCAGGGGATAAAGGGGATCGTCCCGGCTATCATCCTTTTGGGACTGGCGTACAGCATCAACACGATCAGCCGGGAACTCGGCGCGGCGGAGTACGTCCTTGCCGTCACGGGAGGCTGGCTGACCCCCATGTTCCTCCCCGCGATCACCTTTACCGTATGTGCCCTCATCTCGTTCGCGACCGGCACCTCGTGGGGGACGTACGCCATCGTCACGCCGATCTGCGTTCCCTTGGCGTTCCAGTTTTCCGGGGGAGAGGTCGATCTCTTGGTCCTCGCGACCGTGGGGGCCCTTGCCGGCGGCGGTGTCTTCGGCGATCATTGCTCGCCGATGTCCGATACGACGATCCTCTCGAGCTTCGGCGCCGCGAGCGACCACATCGACCATGTGCGGACCCAACTCCCCTACGCCTGCGTCGCCGCCGGTTTGGCTTTGGGAGGGTATTTGATCTTGGGATTTTTCGCCTGAGTTCGGCATACAAACATTGATGAAGAGAAGCTGCCGTCAGTCGTCATACATAGGGAGTTTTTTGCAGTGAAGAAGATCGCGGTACTCGGTTCAGGAAATGGGGGATGCGCCACGGCGTTTGATTGCGCGGCGGCGGGGTTTGAAACGGCCCTGTTCGACTTTGAGCTCTTTCCGGCGCAGATCGAGGCCGTGAAGAATGCCGGCGGTATCCACGCGGAGGGGGATCTCGATGGGTTCGCCCCGGTCGCCTACGCCGGACACGATATCGCCCAAGCAATTGACCGGGCCGAGCTAATCTACGCGGTCGGCCCCGCATACAGTACCGAGCCCTTCGCCACGGCGTGCAAAGAATACATCCGGCCGGGCCAGAAGGTCGTCGTCTGTCCCGGTTCCTGCGGTGGTGCCCTGGTCTTCAAGAAGGCCTTGGGACTGAAACCGCTGGATGAGTCGGTTCTCGTGGGGGAAACGTCGACCCTCCCCTATGCCGTTCGCCTCACCGCACCGGGGAGAATCCGCGTCTTCCTGCGGCTGCGCGGCGGTTTGTGGCTTTCCGCGTTGCCGGGGCGCCGTACCGGCGATATTCTCGCGGACGTCCGCCGCGTCTACGACTTCATCCAACCGGCCAAGAACGTCTTCCAGACGATGCTTCAAAACGCCAATCCGGTCATTCACCCGGCGGTAACGCTCCTCAACGCGGCCCGAATCGAGCAGACGAAAGGGGATTTCTGCTTCTACGAGGACGGCGTGACGCCGGCGGTGGGCCGGGTGATGAAGGGGGTCGACGACGAGCGCATCGCGCTGGGGCGACGGCTTGGCATCGAGATCCTCGACGACCCCCGGACCGGCGTCCTGCAAGGATACATGCGCGAACCGACCTACGACAAGGGGTACAGCGAGGCGCCCGGCTTCCGTGGGATCAAGGCCCAAGCGGACCTGGATTATCGCTACTGGAACGAGGACGTCGGATACGGACTGGTCTTTCTTTCCGAGTTGGGCCGTGTGATCGACGTCCCGACCCCCACGATCGACGCCTTGATTCAGATCATCTCCGTCGCGATGGAACGGGATTACCGCCGCGAGGGGGCGAGAACGCCCCATGCACTAGGCTTGAACGGGGCCGATGCGGAAGCACTCCTGGAAGCCGTCGAATGACCGTCGGCTCACGTACTGTATACAAAACGGCCGAGCAGATTCGCTGGGATTAGGAGCGCCAGGACGGCAACCGCCGGGATGGGTCCGGCGACGAGAAAGCAGATGCCGGCGTCCAGGAAGATGAGGGAAAGGATCGCGACCTTGACGGCAGTTTGCGTTTGCGCGGGGGTAGGCCGCCAGAGTGCCGCGGTACACCGGCTTGCCACCACGGCGGCGAAAAGCAGAAGAAACAGCCGCCAGCGATCCGGCGAGACTTCCACCGTCGCTCCGGCGGCCGCGCGCAGCGCCGGCAACGGGAAGAGCATGGCGACGCCCCCCAGGAGGATCACCAATCCGGCCGCGAGGTGGATTCGGCGGGGCCGGTCCGCTTCGCTCCGGGCAAACCACGTCACGCCCATGATGTAGACACCAATTGCTCCGGCCGTCAGAAACGCCGCGGGTCGCCATTCTTGCACGAAACCGCTCATTCCCAAAAGTACGTTCAACCCCCTGCAAAGTCCCATGGCGGTCGGGCCGAACACGGTCGCTTTGAGGAGTCCGTCGTACAGGAGAATAGTGACGGCCAGTCCGCCGGCGACCAACAGTGGCACCGGCGAATGGGACGCGACCGCGGCGGCCGAAGCCAGTACCAGCCCGCCGGTCCAAAGCCCCCAGGCCAAACGGCTCGCGCTCCTCACGGAAACAGCGCCGCTGGGAATCGGTCGCTGTGGGCGTTCCCGCGCATCGACATCGCGGTCGAACAGGTCATTGAAGACCATCCCGGCAAGATACAACGAAGCGGAGGCGGCGATGAGCAGGCCGGCCAGAGCCGCGTCCTCTCCGCCCGACGGAATTCGCACGAACAAGAAACCGGCGACAACGTCGGCGACCGCCGTAAAGACGTTTGGAATGCGGAACAACTGAAGATAGGCTCGCGCGGAGGACATGGTGCCATTGTAGCGTCCGTCGCCTCTGAACTCCATTGAGCGATTTCGGTTCCGCCGAAACTTGCCTCCGTCGCGAGCGCATCGAGAAAGCACCATCCGGTCGTGCCCGACTACTCCTCACACCCCCAATATCTTGGCGGTGACGAGCCATCGCAATTCCCCCTCGCCAGGGACGACGCGCTCCTCGAACCGGATGAGGGCGACGGCCGCCTTGGCGAAACGGAGGAGTCCCTTGCCATCGCCGATAAGAAGGGCGGCGAGGTCGTCCGTGTCGGGGGCATGGCCGACCCAGGCGACGCCGTCGTGTCCGACCGAGATCTGCCGGTTCGTCCACTCCACGACCGCCTCCAGGTCGCTTCCCGGCTCCAGAGCTTCCAATAGCTCAATTGGGGGAGGATTCTTCTTGAACGCCTCGCTCGTCAACCGTGCCGTCTGTTCGCAGCGGGTATACGGGCTTGTCCCGATCACGGAAACGTCAAAGCCTCGCGGTCTTATCGCGTTGAGGACTTCACGAAATCGCGCGATCCCCTCTGATGTAAGGGGACGCTTCGAGTCATCCGGCCAAAGGGCGGAATCCCGCTCTTCGGCCCACGCATGGCGGATAATGAAGAGATTCATCATTGTGTACTTGGTTCGGAAAAGTCGTACGGATGGAGGGTTCGCTTCGGATGAAACCGGGGTTTCTATCACGGAACCCGGGATGAATGTCGCTATTGTACGCCGGCTTCCTTCGCGAATAAAGGGAAGCGAGCCTTCGTGAGGATGAAACTCGTTTCGACGGATCGCCTCGCAACGTCTTTTCTGGAAACGAGTTGCGCTCTCGCATATCGCGCGACGATCGGTCACAACGCTTCGGAAATCTTGTTCCGTAAAAACTCCTCTTGACGCCGAAAACGGATTTCGGCACAATCCGCCCCGCCTTGGATGGATTGCCCAGGCGAACGGGTTTTGAGCGTGCCCGAGGCGATCGCGCGGCGGTCCCCAGAGCAACTCATCGTATTTCCTCCTCAAACACGCCCGAGCCGCGTCACTGACAGACCGGCACCGCGGCACAATCGCGGCTCGGTGTGTTTTCGCCCTTTTCCATTTTCACGAATCATGCTGGCTATTCCCGACCCGCTACAGCGGATGCGGCTTCGCGCCCTTTTGCCTTCCGGACGTTTTCTCGCTCCGGATGAGCAGGCGGACGTTTGGGTACGCGTCTGCACCTGCGATTCGAGAACCGTCCCACCGGGCGGAGCCTTCGTAGCCGTTCGGGGTCGATCTTACGACGGGCATGATTACGTCGCCGAGGCGGCAAAGCGCGGTGCCGCGGCCCTGGTCGTGGAACATCCCGTCGCCGAATGCGGCGTTCCCCAGTATCTCGTTCCCAATTCGGCGGACGCGTTCGGTGTTCTTTGCCAGACTCTCGCGGGGAATCCGAGCCGGCGCATGAAGGTCGTCGGCGTCACCGGGACGAACGGCAAGACCACGACCTGCATGCTTATTGCGCGGATACTCAAGGTCGCCGGCCATACCACCGCCCTATCCTCCACGCTCGGCGCGTTCGACGGCGAGGATTATTATCCAACCGAGTGGACGACTCCTCCGGCCGATCGCCTGGCGGATTGGTTCAAGCGCTCGCTGGACAACGGATGTTCCCGCGCCGTCGTGGAGATGTCGAGCCACGGGCTGGCGCAATACCGGACCTCCGGTGTCCAACTCGACGCGGCCTGCGTGACCAACGTGCGGCGAGACCACTTGGATTACCACGGTACGCTGAAGGCGTACCGGGATGCCAAAGCGAGACTCTTCGACGCTTTGCGCCCCGGGGGGATCGCCGTTCTCAACGCCGATGATGCCACCTCGTCCGATTATCTGGCGAGTTTGAAGGGACCGGTCCTGACCGTGGCGATGCGCGAACCGGCGGAGATCACGGGAATGCTCATCGAGCAGTTTCTCGGTGAGCAAACCTTCCTTCTGACCGCCGGCTCCGATACGATTCCCGTCCGCACGCGGATGATCGGTTCCCATCACGTCTACAACTGCATGGCCGCGGCGGCGGTCGGTCTGGCGTTCGATCTCGACCTGCCGACCATCGTCCGCGCGATCGAGTCGATCGAGTATGTTCCAGGCCGCCTCGAGCGGATCGAGCGGGGGCAACCATTCGGGGTTTTCGTCGATTTCGCCCACACTCCGGACGCCTTGCGGACGAGCCTCCAAACCCTGCGAGAAATCACTCGCGGAAGACTCATTTGCGTCTTCGGCGCCGGTGGCGAGCGAGACCGAGGAAAGCGTCCCTTGATGGGCCGTGCCGTCGAAGCGGCCGCCGACCTCGCCGTCGTCACCTCCGACAACCCCCGAAGCGAAGAGCCTTCGGACATCATCCGGGATATTCTGGGAGGCTTGAAGCGAGCGGGAGAGTCGATCACGATTCCCGACCGCGAAGAGGCGATTCACTGGGCGCTTTCCCACGCGAACCCGGGAGACGTCGTTCTGATCGCCGGCCGGGGTCACGAAAGCCATCAAATCGTCGCCGACGTACGGATTCCTTTCGACGACCGTGACGTCGCGGCCCGCCTGTTGAGTGACCTGGAACCGGCCGTATCGTAACACCCGTTCTTAGAGCAACCGACTGATTCCAGAATGTCCGACCACTTAACCGCCTCCCTAGCCGAACTTCACTCCGTCATTGGCGGCCGGCTCCTAACGGCGTTCGAAATGGAAACACGACCCGCGAGGGTTCCGGTGGGACCGATATCCACCGACACGCGCTCGCTGCGGGAAGGCGAGGTCTTTTGGGCGCTGGAGGGCCCCAGATTCAACGGCCGCGACTTTACCCGCGTCGCGTTTGAGAGGGGTGCGCGTGGAGTGGTCGTTTCCGGGCGAGTCGAAGTTGCTCGAGGCCGATGGGCGATACAGGTCGATGACACGTACGCGGCCCTCCGGCGGTTGGCCGCCTGGAACCGGGCCCGGTTCGGCGGAACCGTTATCGCCGTTACCGGAAGCGTGGGGAAATCCACCACCCGGGAAATGTTGCATCGCGTCCTTGGCTGCCGGCTTTCGGGAACGGCTAGTCCGAAAAACTACAATAATCGTCTGGGAGTTCCGCTGAGCCTGCTGGCGGTCCGGCCGCGCCACGATTACGCCGTTTTGGAGCTTGGCGCCAGCGCCGAGGGAGAGATACAATCTCTGGCGGTGCTGTGTGAGCCCAACGTGGGGATCATCACCCAGATAGGAGATGCCCACTTGGGCGGATTCGGATCCCGGCAGGGAATCGCCCGGGCGAAAGGGGAACTGTTGAATGCGCTTCCGGAGTCGGGGCATGCGGTCTTGGGCGACGACCCCTGGCTGCGTCATCTGGCGAGGAAATCGCGGGTGCCGGTGACCTTGGTGGGCGTCCATTCCGACTGCGATCTCGCGGCAAGGGAGGTGTCGTTCCACGCCGGCCGGTTGCGGTTCTCGGTGCGCGAAGGAAGGTTCGACATTCCCGTCTGGGGACGACATCACCTGACAAGCGCTCTGGCCGCGATCGCCGTGGCGCGCCTGATGGGGGTTTCACTAAACGAAACGGCGGAGGCGCTGGCCGAGTTCGAGCCCTTGCCGATGCGGTGCGAGGTGTTCCAGAGGCGCGGCGCCACGATCATCAACGACTCCTACAGCGCGAATCCCACCGCGATGCGGGCGGCGTTTGAATTGTTGGGGACGTTCGACACGCACGGAAAGCGGATCGCTCTACTCGGGGAAATGGCCGAGTTGGGGGACGAGGCCGCCTTATTGCACCGTGAGGTCGGTAGAGACGCCGTGGTGCTCGGACGCGCCGATCTCGTCATCGCGTGCGGAGAGTTCGCCTGCGAAATGATCGCCGGAGCATGCGAAGCGGGGCTCCATCCCAGTCGGACCGTCGCCAGAGACAACCTGCGAGAATGCGAACCCTTCGTCGGACAGGCACTCGTCCCGGGTGACGTATTGCTGGTCAAGGGCTCGCGAGCGGCCGAAATGGAACGGATTCTCGACGAAATCGCCGAGTTTCCGCGAAGGAGAATCGCGTGAGACCGCTTAAACCACCCGTGAATGAAATCATGAGTAGGCATGTTCGAACGCCGGTGATAATCGCCGGCTTGGCAAAGAATTCCATTCCATGAGACACCGAACCAATCCTTCTCGCTTCCGACTCCGTCGACCGCGACACGTTTGCGGGAACGTCGTCGCTGCCCTCCCTCCTGGGTAGGAGCATTTATCGCGCATTGACGATCATCTGGGTCGTTCGTCATCGCGGGAGCTTCGCGACGGAGCTTGTTGCTGGGCGCCAGGGCGGCGTGTCGTCGCCCTGGCGGCTCAGTGGCACACAATGAAAAACCGTTTGAGGGGTCCGACGCGGCGGTTGAGCACGCGAACCCTCGGGACACCCGGAACCCGGGCCCGCCGGACGCGTTCACGAGATGCCCATCGCAGCCGAGCCTGCCCATGACGAGTTTGTCTTTCGACGTCTTCGAAATGCTATCCCTCTCGGCCTTGGGCGCGATTGTGCCCGTTCTGCTTTTCGGTCTTGTGGCGATCCCACTGCTTCGCAGGTACTGCGCGGCGCCCTTGAATTCCGATTCGGAAACGCTGAACCGGCTACATTCGCACAAAGCAACGACTCCCACGATGGGCGGTCTGTTCGTCGTGAGCGGATTGAGTCTGCCCCTGGCCGTGTTTTCGCTTCGCGACCTCGGATATTTCGGTCCGGCACTATTGCTGCTATTCGGTTTGGCCGTCGTAGGCACCTTGGACGATTCTCTCAAGGTATTGCACGGAGGAAAAGGGATGTCCGCGCGAGGCAAACTCGCCGGGCAAATCGTGATCGCTCTACTCGTCACGACGCTGTTTTATGCTTTCCGACTCCGCGCCGGTGACGCCCAGGCCCCACTGCTTCTTCCGTGGCGCGAAGCGGGAATCCCACTGGGAATCTGGTTCGTCCCCTGGGCTGCGCTGGTCATCGTCGCCTCGTCCAACGCCGTGAACCTGACGGACGGGCTGGACGGACTGGCAAGCGGGTGCCTTCTCTTCGCGGCCGCCGGAATGGGCGCGGCGGCCTGCGCCGCCCGGCATGTGGCGCCAACCCCCAACGCCGTCCCCGGGCTCCAGCTCGCCGGGGCCCTCGCCGGAGCGGCCGCCGGATTTCTCGTCTTCAACCGACACCCCGCCAAGGTCTTCCTCGGCGACGCCGGTTCGCTTCCCTTGGGGGGGCTCCTTGGTTATCTTGCCGTCACGATTCAACGAGAGGCCGCCCTTCTCGTCATCGGCGGCGTCTTCGTCGCCGAGACGCTCAGCGTCATCCTCCAAGTCCTCGCCTACCGTGCGAGCGGAAAGCGCCTCTTTCGATGCGCGCCGCTGCATCACCATTTCCGATTTGGCGGATGGTCCGAGGAGACGACGGTTCGATGGTTCTGGGGCACGAGCATCGTATGTGCCGCCGCTGGAGTGGCCATGGCATGGTAAGACGAGACGTAACACCCATGGTTGGAGTGAGATCAGGTTTGGCGCCTCGTCAGCGCCGCCGGCGAATCGGATGCATCGCGGCGAAAGTCCCATCCGCCGCGAGCCTATCCTCCCACCAGTTCCGTCAGATCTTCAAAGAAATCGGGATAGGTCTTCTCCGTGCAAGCTGGATCGCGGATCACCACCCCGGGGGCCTTCAACCCGGCGACCGCGAAACTCATGGCCATGCGATGGTCGTCGTAGGTGTCGATTTCGGCGGGTCGGAGCGGACCGGGAGTAATCGTGAGCCCATCCGGGTATTCCTCGACCTCGGCGCCGAGTTTCCGCAATTCCTTGGCCATCGCGGCGATGCGGTCCGTTTCCTTGTGGCGGATGTGGCCGATATTGGTGATGGTCGTCGGCCCCTCGGCAAAGAGGGCGACCACTGCCATCGTCTGCGCCGTATCGCTGACGGCGTTCATGTCGACCTCGATCCCCTTCAGAGGCCGGCCGGTGACCGTGATCCGGTTCGCGCCATATTCGACGTCGCAACCCATTCTCGCCAAATGCTCGCAGAATTCCGTGTCCCCTTGGAGACTGTTCCGCGAGAGACCTTCGACCGTTACCCGGCCCGCGGTCACGGCGGCGGCGGCGAAGAAGTAGCTGGCGGCGGAGGCGTCCGGTTCGATTTCGTACGTGCGGCCCTCATAGCCGGTACCCGGCGCGAACGCGAACCGCTGAAGCCCCGGCGCGTCGCACTCGACGCCGAACGCCTTCATCACGGCCAGCGTCATTTCAACATAGGGCTTGGAAACCAGCTCTCCTTCAACCTCCAGAACCATCCCGTCCCTGGCATAAACGCCACTCATCATGAGACCGCTGAGATACTGGCTCGAAATATGACAAGGAACCGTGGCCGTTCCACCGGGAAGGCCCGCGGCGTCGACGATAACCGGGGGACAACCATTCTCGTACTCGCAACGAACCCTCGCCCCGAGCTGAACGAGCGCGTCGACGACCCCCTGAATCGGTCGCTGTCGCATTCGCTCGACACCGTCGAGGCGAAACGTCCCCCGCCCCAACGTCACCAGCGGCACCAGGAACCGGATGGTCGTGCCACTGTTCGCCGTGAAGAGCTCCAGCGGCGCGGCATGGCTGGGAATCCGCCCATCGCAACCCTCGACTCGAAGCGTGGCGGACGTTCGGTCGTGGGCCAGGCGAATCCCCAATTTGCTCAGACAATTGACCATCATCCGCGTGTCTTCGGATTCGAGTGCCCCTTCAAGCGCCGATGCGCCCCTCGCCAGGGCCGCGCACACCAGGGCGCGATTGGTAATGCTCTTCGACCCGGGTGGGCGAATCGAGCCGAACACCGGCCCGGCAGGGCGGATTTCGATGGTTTCCATGACGGGGAGGAATTCCGTTGATTTCCTTATGAATCAGCGAATGGGCAATGTCGGCAGTCCATATTACTTGAGCCGGCCGGCGACGGGAAGGAGCCCGTAGATTCAGTAATCCCATCTATTTGTAAACAATAACTTTTTCTCCTTTGCGTTTCGGCGATTCCTTGCCATGTTAGAGAGCCGACGGAATTAGAATACATAAATATGGTGGTTAATAGCTCCCCGAAACGGTTTATTCTTGCGATTTGCCAGAAGAAAATCGGTATCCGCAGTCCCTAATGTTTTCAATCCGCACCCACCCGGAATAGGGAGCGGCGGCGTCCTGTAAGGAATAGGCGAAGAGAGATGAATGGGTTGAATCTAGCGATTATTTGCGATGTAGTGGTGATATGAGCTGCAAATAACCGAAACGAATATAGGGAAGGTTGTCGTCTGGAATACACCCCTTCTCTTCTTTGCCAAAGCGGAGAACCATTTTAATGACTATCCGACGTGAAAGCTGCTTGATATCGATTGGTCTTCTGATTTCCGCTCTCATCGCGTGCGGCTCGGCCCGCGCCGAAAACTCGCTTCGCCTAATCCCGGAAGCCTTTGCCCAACGGGAATCCGCCGCCGCAGGGGGGAAGGTTATGGATTCTCGAGACGCCGGCTTTCTCAATCGCGGTGAGACGACGGGCAGTGGAACAAGTGGACCCCGTGGTGGGAAATATACGCCGCGCCCTTGGGGAATGGAATGCGGTTGCATGGAGATGGAGGATTGCCCCCCCCTGTGTCGTCCCTTGCCGGAATACCCCTCACCGTGGCTTTTTGCGAGGTTTCGGGGGATCGCCTTGATGCGAGACGGTGAACGGACGATTTCCTTCGCCTCTCTGGGCGAAGTCATGCCCGGGGGAAACACCGATATCGTCCTATCGAGTAAAAACGTGGAGTTTCCTTTTCAAGGGGGTGGCGAGGTGACGGCGGGGTGGGCAATCGTCCCGACGTATTACCTGGAGTTTACCTATTTTGAACTCAACACCTGGAATGAGTTCGCCGCCTACCGCGACATGACCGCTAACTCGGCCGGAGGGAATGGGGTACTTTTCTCCCCGTTCGGCGACTTTGGACTGACCCCGTTGGAACAATTCGACTTCAATGATTACGCCTACATTCGATACCGTTCCAACCTGAACAACCATGAACTGAATCTGCGTCACCAATTGATCATGCCGCCTTCGCCGTTCCGGGCATCCGTTTTGGTCGGGGGCCGCGCGATGCGCATATACGAGGGCCTGGAATACGAAACGACTTCGGATATCCCCGCGCTGGGCGGTACGAGCAACGAGATATCCACCTCGACCCGCAATCGCTTATTGGGGGCGCAAATCGGCGGGTTGTGCGAGTTCCATGTCGATCCGCACTGGTGGGTCAATTTCGAGATAAAAGGGGGCATCTGTCAAAACAAGATCGGCCTTGACTCGGTATACACCGGAACCAGCGGTGCCGGGGGCTCGGCGACCTACCACCATCGCCGTGACGACAGCAATACGTCGTTCGTGGGGGAACTGGTTCTCTCGTTTCTCTACGAACATAACCAGTATCTGACCTGCGAAGTCGGCTACCGCGCCCTTTGGATCACCGGACTGGCTCTTGCCACCGAAAACCTGGAAACCAATCCGGCACTTCTGGTCCTCGGTCCTTTGAATATCCACGACAAGAGCGACATGGTCTACCACGGACCGCACGCGGGTCTGACGGTCCGCTGGTAAAGGGAAAGAGGGTCCCCGCTCGCCTTACTACGTTAATTCCTCCGACTGTACAGCCGAATCGGAATGCAACCCGCAAGTGGGTTTCGGACAACGCGCGCGGATCGAGAGTTCATCTCGGCTTGAGACTCCAAATCCGCTTGATGGTGTCTTCCTGGTTGCCCCCGTGCGGTGTCTTGTCGCTCGGGCGGTGGGCGTAGTAGAAGGGGGGTCTGCCGGGGGCGGGGTCGTGGAGGCAGCGGATCCCCGGCATCTGGAGATAGCCGTTCGGGTCATTCTCGGCGAGCCAGTCCCAGGCGTATACGAGCCACGCGTTGCGGGCCGGTTCGTCCAGCCGGGCGAACCAGTCGATGTCGTCGTAGCCCCAAATCCACCAGGGGTCGACCGATCGGCCCCCGTTGCCGCTATTTCCCCAGTTGTCGAACTCCACCAGATACGGGAGGTGGTCGCACTTCCATCCGGCCGGGGCGATTCCTCCCTTGCTCCGGCCGTAAATGGCGTCGACGTGTCCTACTTTCAAGACGCCCTCCATGGGGCGTCCCTCCACCTCGGCGATCCGCAGGGGAAACGAGTGGAAGTCGAGCAACAACCGCCCCTCGACGACCATTCCACCGCTGGGAACGTGGCCGTCGCACCAGACCCAATGCCGCCGGGCATGTCGCGATGCGTAGTCGCGGACCTTTTCCAGGAGCGTCCGCCAATGACGCCGCTCGGGATCGTTTTTCGCCATGAGATCGACCTGCCCGAAATGGATCGCCTCGCATCCGACGTCGATGTAGCTCGTCGCCAGGTGGTAGAACCACAGCCGCGCCTCTTCTTGGGCGATGTCCGGAATGGAAGAGCCTTTTTCCCAGTGATCGCTGCCGAAATCGGAGACCATCGCTTCGTAATCGAACGTCCGCCGCGTTGCCGGCTTGCCGAATGCCTCGAAGACGCGCGCCGGGATGTCCAGGTGCGTGACGTCGCGCGTGACGATCTCGAACGCACATGCCTGCAAGATTATTTCAGGATCCACCTCGTGCAACCGTTTGGCGGCCTCGGCGGCCGGCCCCAGCAACTCCGGAAGCCGCCGTTCACCTCCCCACATGTACAGTGCCCGGCCCGCGAATTTCGCTCCGGTGTTCGAAAGCATGCGGATGTCGTCATCGAGGTCGCCGGCCCCCTGCAACAACCCCAGCATCGTGATCGACCTCGCCAAATAGCTCTCCACCACCCTTCGCGAAGGCGGTCCGTCAAACACATACTCCGGCGACTCGGCGGCGATGCCGTCCCCCGACAAGAAGACCAACACGACGCAAACCGCCACCGCACCAGGCGCGAAACAACGCTTCATGATACACTCACATCCATTCTGGCTGAAAACCGATTACGTCCCATTCTACCGCGGCCGCACGCCGGGGCAAAGCACCGCGCGCCCCCCTTCGTACTTCCGGCTCTTGCCGCGCCGATTTCCCCCTCCCGATTACGGAAGGCGCTCTTTTTGGCCGAATCTGCTTGAACGGTCCCGTTTCCGCCTGCTAGAATTGAAGCGCGCACCAAACCCATCCGTCTCTCATGTCCCCATCCAACGCGAGGTCCCGATCGTGTACAACCATCAACGCGTTTTTTCAGTCCGCTTCGGACTCACCATCGGTCTTGTACTTCTTCTAAGGGCGATCTCCGCGGCCGAGGAAGCCGTGTTCGTTCAAGATGGCAAGGCGGTCGCCGCGTATTCCGAAGGCAAGGCGCAATGGCGGACCGAGCACGGGCTGCTCACCTGCGGCGGCGAAGAGAATTATCTCGTCGCCGAGCGGGAGATCCTGGATGGAGACTTCACCGTGACGGCCGACCTTGTCCTCAAGGATTTCGCCAAGAGCGCCGCCTCGGTTCAATTAGGGAGTGAGACGTTCGGCTTCGAGGGAGCACACGGGAAGATATTCGGTTCCGGGAGTCTTTTTAGGGAGGACGCCGCCCCCTTGGGGAATCCCGGCGACTTCATCATCGCGGGAAAGCCGTTCCGCTTCGAGGCGACCCGCCGCGGCAAGACCTGGAAGTTCAGCATTGACGGAGAAACGGTGTACGAAACGGAGGGTCCCGCCGGCCGCGTGGGACGGATCGCGCTGCGCCCCTGGCGGAGCACGATGGGCGTGAAGTATTTCGCCGCCCTGGGAAACCTCCGCGACGCGCCGAAGCCGCTTCCACGGACGCAGGCGGACGGCTACACGATTCCGGTTCTGGACATTTCCGATCAAGAACACCGCCAGGTCGTCATCGCCCGGGGGACCGATCGGATATACCAAGGCCACCCCGACACGCTTCTGATGCCGGACGGCGAGACGATGTTCGCCGTCTGGACGTACAACCACGGCGGGGAGTGCGGTCCGATGAAGAAGAGCACCGACGGCGGCTTGACCTGGGGCGATCTCTTGCCGGTTCCGGACAACTGGAAGACGATCCGCAACTGCCCCACGATTCACCGCGCGCTCGGGCCGGACGGGAAGGAGCGTTTGATCGTGATGGCCGGCAACGGCGCGATGCACCAATCCATTTCGCTCGATCAGGGCAAGACGTGGACACCCATGGAGCCCAATGGGCTGCACTGCGTCGTCGCTCCCATGAATCTCGTGGAACTCAGCGGCAACCGCCTTTTCGCGGCCTACCACCGGGGGCCGAACGATCGCGACCGTTCGCCTCTGAGAATCTGGTATTCGATCTCCGAAGACGGCGGACGGACTTGGGCGCCCCAGAGGCCTTTGGGCGGTTATCAGGCCGGCAGTCCGTGCGAGCCGTTCGTGATCAAGCGAGACAAGCAGCTCCTGGTCCTTTGCCGGGAGAACCAGAGGAAGTACAACTCGATCCTGTTCGTCAGCAACGACGAGGGAGAGACCTGGTCCGAGGGGGTGGAACTCCCCGCGGCGTTGACCGGCGACCGGCACAACGGCGTCCAACTGCCCGATGGGAGGTGGGTGCTCGCCTTCCGGGACACCACGCGCGAAAGCCCCACGCGCGGTGATTTCGTGGCCTGGGTGGGCACGTACGACGACATCGTGAATCTCCGCGAGGGTCAGTACCGGGTCCGCCTGCTCAACGGCGTGAAGAAGTTCGACCTGGGTTATCCGGGGGTGGAACTTCTGCCGGACGGTACGATCGTCGCGACCACTTACGCCGTTTTGGCCCCGGGCGAGAAGAACTCCGTCGTGAGCGTCCGTTTCAAAGTCGAGGAACTCGACGCGATGGCGGAGAAGCTGCCGAAACAGGACGTCGTCTACCGGTCCGGAGAAGGGGGATACCACACCTACCGCATTCCCTCGGTTTTGGTGACGAAGGCGGGGACCGTTCTCGCCTTCTGTGAGGGACGCAAGGACAGCCGAAGCGATACGGGGGATATCGACCTGCTGTTACGGCGGAGCACGGACGGCGGCGAGACGTTCGGCAAGACGCAGGTCGTCTGGGACGATGGCCCCAATACCTGCGGTAATCCTTGCCCCGTGGTGGACCAGTCGACCGGAACGATTTGGCTGCTCTTGACGCACAATTTGGGCGTCGACCACGAGAGCCAGATCAAGGCTCGAACCAGCAAGGGGACGCGAACCGTGTGGGTCTCGAAGAGCACCGACGACGGTGCCACCTGGTCGAAGCCGGTGGAGATCACCCCGACCACGAAGAAGCCGGACTGGACCTGGTACGCGACCGGCCCCGGGGCGGGAATCCAGCTCAAGAGTGGGCGTCTACTCATCCCGTGCGATCACATTGTCGCCGGTACGGATCAGTACAATTCTCACGTCATCTACAGCGACGACGGCGGAGCGCACTGGAAGCTCGGTGGGGTGGCGACCCCCTTCGTCAACGAGTGCGAGGCGGTTGAACTGGCCGACGGCCGGGTCATGTTGAACATGCGGAACTATGACCGGAACATGCGGTGCCGCGCGGTCGCCACGAGCGACAACCGGGGCGATTCCTGGTCCGAAGTGACCCACGACGAAACGCTCATCGAGCCGATCTGCCAGGCGAGCATCCGGCGGTATTCACTCGCGATTGCCTCGGAAAAGGGCAAGGATCGGATACTGTTTTCCAACCCGGCCAGTGAAACGGCCCGGGTGAACATGACCCTCCGCGTCAGTTACGACGAAGGGGGGACCTGGCCGGTCGCGAAGACGCTGCACGCGGGGCCGTCGGCCTACTCGTGCTTGGCGGTTCTTCCCGGTGGAGACATCCTCTGCCTGTACGAACGCGGGGCCGGAAGTCCCTACGAGACGATTGTGCTTGCCCGCGTAAGATTAAACTGGCTGGAGGAGGAGTGATTGCACCATCCTTCCGAGCCGGTTCGGATCAGTCATCCTCGGCGTCGCTCAACTGAAGGTCGTCCAGATAAAACGCCGCTCGTGCATCGGCCATGGCGCAGAAACCGAGCCAATCGAGCGTTTTCCACTCGGGACTAATCACCGGCAGATCGTCGTAGGTTCTCTTCTCCCGCGAGGGCAGGATCACCTCCAGCTTCCACTTTCCGGTCGCTTGTTCGCCCAGGCCGGCCGTAACGGAAAAGTGAACCCACTCGTCGGCGGGAATCTCCATCAACTCCCGACCCGCCGCCGATAGCCGACCGCCTTGGATCCGCAGGGTCGGTCCGATCCGATAGGGACTATGGCCGTCGCGCCATTCGTGATGAAAATCGACCCCCTTCTCGACGCGAACATGGAATGAACACCGGCAAACGCCCTCCGTGCGCCGCGGCCCGAAGAAGAAATGCGGGTTAAACCGGTGCGCGAGCCCGGCCGCGTCGGTCACCTTCAGGCAACCTTTTCCGGAGGCCGGATTCTCCTCCACGACACGGACGAGACTGGGATCGCCCTCGTGCTGGACGTTCGCGTCCGGGACCGCGTCCTCCCCCGCGGCGGGAATCTCGAAATCGAGATCGACCGAAAGGGGTGGCAGGGGTGGCGCATCCGGAGCCAGCTTCACCGGCGGATAGTCAACGCCGCGAGCCAAGGCGATCCACTTCGGATCGCCATAGACACCGGCCTTCGCGAAGTCGAACGGCTTGAAACCGGTCCCTAGTGCCGGAGAATCGTCCTTCAGGCGGAAATCGCGAGCGTCAGCGTCAACGAAGCGGGGATCGGCGACGATCGATCCGGCGTCTTTTCCAAGGGCCCGCCAATCGGCGAAGTTCAATCCTTCGAATTCCGGCTCTCCGTCCGTCTTCCAGTACGTGTTATTCGCGAGCGTCACGTTGTCGTCCTTCCAGCCGCCGTGGAAGAGGGGGGCGTCCTTCCAGATGACGATGTTCTTCTCGAACGTGAAGGAGAGATGGTCCTCCACGCGGCTTCGCTGGAGTTGGGGTCCCAGGCTGAAGCCGAAGATGTTGTTTCGGATAACGTTCTCGCGGCCGTAGTGTTGGTGATACCCGCCGGTATGCGTATTGTAGACGAGATTGTTTTCCATGACGATATGGCTGCTCCCCTCGTCGTTGTAGAGACCCCAACCGCCGCGACCATAACGGTTGTAGGAGTAGATGTCGTGGACGACGTTGTTGCTGACGGTCGTTCCCGGAGAAATCCCCAGCGTGTAGACGCCTCCCATGTCGCTCATCACGCCGTGGCCGAGGTGATGGATACGATTATAGTCGATCGTGTTGTGGTGGGCCCGGCTTTCGCGATAACCCCACACCCATCCGACGGAAATGCCTGTGTAGCGGAAATCGGAGATGTCGTTGTGCGTGACCCGGTTATGGTCGCTGTGGCCGATCCACACCCCCACGGCTCCGCGAAAGAGGAGGCCGCCTTTTCGAAGGATGTTGTTGTCGACGACGTTGTCTCCGGTTCGGTCGTGCTCCGCCAGTCCTTGGTTTTGCCACCCTTCGCCGACGCGGATTCCTCCAGCCTGCAGATCGTGGATGTAATTCTGGACCACGCGGCACCCGGTACAACCGCGGCGCAACTCGATTCCCGCCCCTCCCATGTGGGCGAACTCGCAATTCTGGAAGACGAGTCCTTTCACGCCGTCCGCGGTTACCGCCGCCGGAACAGTCACCGCCGCCTGGGGGTCGGCGTGCCCTTGGCCCGGATAGGGATACGTCGTGTACTTGAAGGTCAGACCCCTGAATTCGATATTCTCGATGAACCGCCCTTTTTCCGGCTTCCCTTCGAACCGCAGAAAGCCGGACGCGACCGGCGCGATCACTTCCGCCGTCTTCATGTCCTCACCCTCGCGCGGTTTGTAATGGAGCACGCCCTCGCGCGAGAGAAACCATTCTCCCGGCTCGTCGAGGGCCGATTCGATGTTCTCGATGTGATAGCGTTGCCGCCCGCCCCACCGCATGACCGGCCAAGGAGCGCCGTTGGTCAGAACGACGTGGTTCGCCTCCGCGTTGAATCCACTGACCCGGTGGACGCTGCACGCCCAGGAGTGGTAGAGTACGACCACGACGTCGCCAAGCATCTCGGGAGCCAGCGCGGCAAGCGGCGCCACGTCTTGTTTCTCCCCTTCGAACGCCCTGTTCGCGGTCGAAACCGGCTCGCCGGTCTTCGCGTCGGTAACGGCGTTGACCGGCCGCAACGTATAGAAATAGAACTCATCCGGCTCTCGGGCTCGGATCGCGCGAGTCCCATTTACGAAAAGCTGCTCGAAGCGGAACCTCCCTTCCGCGACGCCGGGAACCGCGGCGGTCCAGACGCCTTCTTCGCCGGGCCGGAACGGACCGATCTTGACTCCACCGCTGAAGACCGGTTTCGCCCCTTCGTCCGCTTCGTAGATCACCGCCGCGTCCGCCGTGCCGCCGTCTTCCGGGGCAAACACCACGGGCTCTTCCATTTTGTACTCACCGTCAGCGAAAAGGACCCGGATCGTCCCCTTTGCCCCATCGGCCCTCAGTCGCCGGACGGCGTCTCGGGCCCCGGCAAGCGATGCCACGGGGCCGCCGGGCGAAACGTCGACCACGGCATCGGCCGACGCGACCGAAGATAGGACCAGAACGAACAGACAGGACGCAAAGAATCGGTTGAAACGCATGGTGGACCTCGACGGAAGCGCTCTATATGGATGTCGTATATACTGGCACGGTCGATTCTCGAAGTACTCCCGGGTTGGCGGCGGTCTAAATCGCGATCTCTTTCCGGTGCGCCCACACTTTCTCGAACGCACGGACGTACTGGTCGATCAACTCCGGACACTCCTCCGTGAAGCAGGGCAGCGGCAGGGCCCAGCGGTTCGCCTGATAGGTACCGGACATGTCTTCGCGCGCGGGAATCACCGGCGGATGGTGCCACCACCCCTTCTCGACGTAGAGGGGTCGCTCGTGCTGGAGCGTGTAGCCGAAGTTGGACGTGGAGACCCCCTCCGCGGTGAGCGCCTTGACGGCCTGTTCCCGCGTCATGCCGGCCTTCTTTTCATCGATGAAGAGCATGTTGCGGCCGTAGCGTATCCGCTCAACGCCCTCGCGGTTGTCGGTCTGTTCGAGCAAGCCGGGCAACTGGATCAGACGATCGTTGAGAAACCGTATTCGCTTGACGCGCGCCGCCATCTCTTCGAAGTAGGTCGGCAGTTGCGAAAGGACTAAGGCGGCGGCGAGTGGATGCATCCGGAGCTTCACGCCCAGGCCCGTGCCGCGATACTTGGCGTAGTCGCCGGCGCACTTCTTGTAGTGGCCGTAAGCGGCCGCTCGTTCAAAGTCGGCCTTCCGTTGGTAGGTTCCCATGCCGCCCTCGATGCCGGGAATCGCTTTGGATGCCTGGAAACTGAAGGCCCCCATCCGTCCCCAGGTTCCGGTGAAACGACCATGCACCTTCGCGCCGTGCGCGTGACACGCGTCTTCGAGAACGACAAGTCCTTTCTCCTCGGCGAATTCCAGGATATGCTCGATGTCGCACGGCAGGCCGATCCAATGTACCGGGAGAATCGCCCCGCACTTCGCGGTGAGTTTCTTCTTCGCGTCGCCGAGGTCCAGATTGAGCGTTTGGGGATTGATGTCCACGAAACGCGGTACGAACCCGAAGAGCCGCATCGGAACGATCGTCGCGAAGAACGTATAGCTGGGAACCATAATCTCGGTCCCTGGAGGAAGGTCTCTCGAGAGGGCGAAGAACATGGACGTAAGCGCCCCGGTTCCATTACAGTGGGTTTTGGCGTATTTCGCGCCGAACTGCTCGCGCCAATCCCGTTCCAGAGCATCCAGGGAGCCGTAGCCGGGTCTGCGGACGACGTTCAATACGGCCTTTTCCTGGGCCTCTTGGAAACGGGGCCACTTCGAGGCATTCGCCGCGGTGACCGTCTTCCTCCCGCCATGCATCGCCAGCTTTTCGGAGACCTCCGCGCGAGCCGTATTCATAAACGGCAGGCTCGTCGCGACGGCGCCGACGCTCTTGAGAAACAAACGGCGCGATTTGCGGGTCCTCTTACGCGATAAGGGTCCGTGGGATTCCATGAATCACTCCTTCCATTCGTTAGGATGCCGGGAAAAAAGGACGCGCGCGGCCGAATCCGACGCGCCGTCTCGCAGCCCGGAGGGAAGATGGGATGGGACGATGCATCCCTCGGATTATAGCAGACCGGATCGAAGGAGTCATCCCCCGGAAAGCACCGCCCGTCTCCCGCCATTGCCGCCGCATGGGTCGCGACGCCGCCCCTTCGCGGCATCAGTCACTGAAAAAGATAGATTCCATGGGTGACCAGACTTCCCCCTGCGGGAGGGGCTCAAGAGGCGAGAAGCAGGGCTTGCACACGTCCCACCAACGCAGAGTCTCTTCATCCTCGCCGATTTTTCGCATGTCCTCTTCGAAATCGTGCCCGGTGTATTCGAAATATGAGAACACGAGATGTTCGCCGTTGGGGAGCCTTTTGTGAAAGATGGAGTAGCTGTGGACGTGGCTTTCCTCAAGGCGCTTAAGGACGCCCGGCCAGGGTTTCGCGTGGAGACTCACGTAGGCCTCCACCCTCTCCGGCTTCAATCGTCCCACGAATCCGAAACGTTGCATCGTGAATACTCTCCAAACGTCGTGGCGGTCCGGGGGTCTTCCAAAAAATGGGGGCCTCCGGCGGATCCGCGCGCGAACATGGCCTCGACGTTCTCCGGCGGAATGTCGCGGAGAATCGCCTCGTGGCTGGGGGAAATGACCAACCCGGTGGGGAACAGCCGCTCCAGCCGGGCAACGTCGCGGCGGATGTCGCCCGGCCTGCCGAGCACGAGCAACCGCTGGGCGTCGACCCCTCCGACAAAGGAGACGCGTCCGCCGAAATCGGCCACGATTCGCTCGGCGCGCATGTCTTTGGCCGCGGCCTGGATGGGATGGATCGCGTCGACCCCGATAGTGATCAAATCCTCGATCACGCCGTGGATGCTACCGCAACTGTGGTAAATGACCTTCAGGCCGTGGTCGTGTGCCTGATCCACCAGCCGGCGAACGCCGGGGAAAACGAACTCGCGGAGGTGGTCGGGACGCACCATGAGGCCGGTCTGGCTTCCAAAGTCATTTCCCAGAAGGACCGCGTCGAGCATCCCCTCCGTCGCGGAGAGGACGATTTCGTTGGCGCGGAGGTAGAACTCGGTGATGCGGTCAATGACTGCGCGGAACATGTCCGGCGCGGTGAGCATCGTCATCAGGGCCGATTCCATTCCGAAGGCGGCGCAGGCGTCCTGGAAGTGGGCCGACCAAAAGACGCCCATCCTGGCGTAGTCGTCCGGCGCTCCGGCGGCGGCCGCGCGGCATTTCGCCGCCTCGATGTGGTTCGCCGGATCCGGCCACGCGAAACCGTCAACGGCCGACGGATCGGTCATCCCTTGGAAGTATCCCGGCGTCGTCAGCGTGCGGTACTCATAGTCGACTCCATCGCTACGCGCGAAATCGAACGCGCAGGCGATGTGGTTCGCCGGGGGGCAGTCGTACGGTACGTCGATCGGCCAGACGTCGTCGTCGAGCCGGCGCTTGAGTTCCTCGACCGTCGAGACACCGAAGTAGTCGAACAAGCCCGGAAACGCGTCCCGCGTCGGCATTCCAAGCCACCGTGCGGGCCGGTCGACCTCGCGGCGCTCAATCGTCGCCAGGAATCGTTCCTTATGGTTCATTCGCCGTCCTTTTCGCTCGCCCCGGCTCGAAAGACCAGCCGCTCCCCCGGCCGGGTGACGACTTCGGCCACGCCCCGTGCATCCTTCGCCGCTTCCCGGGCCGAACCACTTTCGCCAACCACCAAGATGGTTTTCCACGGACTGAGTACGCGCAGCGGACCGCCGGCGGTGGAGGCAACTTCCAGCCGAGTCACGGTCTTCCCGTCGAAGTCGGCGTCGACCAGGAACCCTCCCTGGGCGCGAAGCCCCCGAAACGCGGCCGGCTTGCCGCGAGGCCACGCCGGAAAGAGACGGAGAACGTCGCCGACGCTCTGTAAGAGCAACTCGCTTACCGCGAAAGTCGCCCCGAATTGCTCCGTGTAATGCCCGAAATCGTTGAAACCGTGCGGCGGATCGAGCCGGTTCAACTTGAGCAGGCCGTTGGCTCCCTCTCGGGCGGCAAACTCGCCGACCATCCACTCGAGCGTGCCCGGCATGCTCAGCCGGGCCCTGGCCACCGCCAGACAGACCGTGGCGTTGTTACCGTTCCACCGTAGCGATTCGATCGTCCGTGCAAACAGGGTCTTTTCCTCCGCCGGCGACCACCAGGTTACGACGTCGCCCGGGAAGACCGGAGCGGCCGGAACCGCGATGTTGTACGTAATCGGCGGCGCCCCCTTCACGTCAACCACGACCGGGCTTTCGCCGCCGGTCGTCGGGTAGTCCGGAAGCCGCGCAAGGGCCGCTTTCCAGCGCGCCACCAGGTCCTCGTCTCGTTCCAGGATCGTCGCCCCCTCGATCGCCGCTTCAAAGACGTAGCGGAAGAACGCGATATCGAACGTGCCGTCGCGGTTCTTTTCGAAACGGGGCGTCCAGCCCCAGTGTTCCGGCGAGACGCTGGGGCCGAGAACGACCGTGCCGTTCGCTTTTTTCTCGCATTGCTCGACGAACGCGGCCTGGAACCGGGCCACCTCGCGGACGAGGGGGTACGCGGTCGTTTCAAGGAACTCCCGATCCGGGGCATATTTGTATTGCCACCAGACCGGCTGAACGGAAAAGGCGTTCACTCCGAGCGTCATGCCCCAGACGTGATGGATGTACTGGCGGCCGCCGGGGCACTTGCACGCCGCCGGATTCGCCGGTTCGTACGCGAAGAGGACGTGCGGGTAGTATGCTCCTTCCATGTCGAAAATCCGCTTGCACAGCCAGGCCGCGCGTGGAAGATAATCGAATATCAACCGGTTGTAGGGTTCCTGCAAGTCGACATGATTCGCCGGCAAGGCGGACCAAAAGGTCTGTTGGATGTTGTAGTTGGTGTGGTAATCGCCGTGCCAGGCGGGCGTGTCGTTGATCAGGCCGGCGAAGAGCCCCGGAGAGACGACTCCCGGCTTGCTCACGCAACGAAGGAAGTAGAGGTTTCGGTACCAGAGCCGCTCGAGCAACGGCTCCTCAATCGCGACTCCCGACACGGACCAGAACGCATCCCATTCGGCTTCATGCCGCCGGATCAGGTCGTCCGGCGAGTCTGCCAGAACGTCTCGTGCCAGCTTGACAGCCGATTCCTTCGGGTCCTCCGATTCGAGCGACGTGACGATCGCCACGGCGGCGACGTCCCCTTTCCGTACCAACGCGGCGGCGAAGGACATTCCCGGCCAATCGGCGTCGCCGGGGATTTCTTGTTCGATCGTCCAGACGCCGGCTTCATGCGAACATGCGGGCTTCGGCAAGTCTCTTGAAGCGAGCGGTTCCAGCCGAGCGCCAGCGGAAGAGCGGAAGAGAAAGACGTTCCGATCCGCCAGGGCGCGGGCCTCCACGTTGACCGCCTCGGGACCCGATGCCCGGGTGGCGGCGACGGCGCGGCGGATATCCAGCACGGCCGGAACCGGGTCAGTTTCCGGCGGCGGCGGAGGGATTTCCACGGAACCCCGCG
>CAZFQG010000005.1:0-81292 GCA_964520785.1 uncultured Planctomycetaceae bacterium
ATCTTGATCAACGTGATGCTCATCCATTTGTTGACTCCCTTTGTGTTAGAGAGGATTTGACTGCGTATGTATTGTAATCGGGGGACTTATCGCGTGCAACACACCCATAGCTGAATTCCAATTACGGAATTCGAGACACTATCATGACTCTCCACCTCCAACAACCCAAACGGGCGTCCGAGGAGAAGACCGAGGCCGTCTTTGAGCAGTTCAATTGCCGACAGTTTGTTTTGGACCTGAAGCCCGCCCAATTCGATTCGGCCGACGTGAAGCGGCTTCGCGAAGACCTTCAGGTGAGCCGGTCGTTTTTTGCCAGCCTGATCGGGGTGTCGGTCAAGACCGTTCAGGCGTGGGAGCAGGGGAAGAACCGGCCGCAGCCGGTGGCCGCGCGGTTCATGGAGGAGATTCCGGGAATCCGTTGGAATCGCCACCGTCGGCCGATTGCCGGCGTCTTTCCCGCGTCTCGGAGAGACGCGGCTACGTGGTCCCGTTCGGCCGCCGGGACCTACCGATCCGGCGGCGCCTTCAAGCGAGAGGTGGGCGGGCGATTTCTCGTTCTTTCTGGTGTCTGAGTTCGTTTAATGGAGAGACGGCGAGGGGTTGCCTCGCCAGGGAGGTGCTCGGTACAATATCATCAGCCGGGGCTACCGGACCATGGCGAGGCACGTCAACCTACCCTTCGAGCGGGTAAATTTGACGTCTTCGCCAGGACCCACCCTAACAGCCCGTTGAACGAAAAAGCCAGGAACCGACACGTATGACGACGAAACAGCGGATGAAAGAAGTGATCGGGGCGCAGCCCGACGACGCGAGCATTTGCGGGACTTCGCGGAGTACATGCAATGACCGTGTTGCTCGACACGCACGCGCTTCTGTGGCTTGTTCTCGATGATGCGAAGTTGAGTATTCCGGCGAAGACGCTCCTCGAAGATCCGGCAACGGTCGCCCTCGTCAGTGTTGACGACGCACTGGATACGTACGGGGTGGATAGACGGTGGTAGAGGAGGTCATTCCCCTTGCCCCGGCAAATCCGCGAGTCTACTCTTGAGTTCCGTGGCAAAACCCTCGACTGCCGGTTCCGAAGCGGATGGGGAGGGATTCGAACCCCCGGAGCTTGCGCTCAACGGTTTTCAAGACCGTCGCCTTAGTCCACTCGGCCACCCATCCGGTCGTCTAACAGGCTGTTGAAAAGGTCAATCCGGGACTTCTTCAACCTCGCTCAGTGTGGCCCGAGAGGCCACGAAGCTCGCATATCGGCTGATTTTTTAAATCAACGGACATGTGGGGAATTTCCTGTTTCCCGCGCAGCCTGTTTTTTAACAGGCTGCCAACGGTAGGGCGCACTCGACGTCCAAGCAGTTCAGTATACCGGACCTTGTATATGAAAAGAACCCCCCCGCGACGGTGGGGTATATGCAGCCGTGTCAGCGCAGGGCCGCTCTGGCCGCCTGGCTACGCCGTCTGGCGAGTTGAGTATCCGCATCTGAGTTGGCCGGCGGCGCGAATATCCACGCCGATTCGGCTTCCGGCTTCGCCAGACGCCGCGGTTCCGCCGGAGTTGTCTCGCCCGAGGAGTCGGGCTTGGGAGAAGGAATAACCTCCGGTTCCGCAAGCGTCGCATGCGGCGAACGAAGGTCGGACGCGCCGGACGAGGAACCGTGAGAACTCCCTACGCCGCTGAGACTGGGGCCTCTGGGTGAGAAGGCCGGTTTCGTGGGTACTGGATGGAATCGCGGATGGTGCCCATAGTCAATACACGACTCTTCCAGGGCTGGAGTCGGGTGAATAGGCGAGTTTGGCGCTTTGGCGCATCCGGCGTGTCCGCAAGGCGTTGCGCCACAAGATACATCCGAGCAAGGATTTCCGCCACAGGCATTCAAACCGCATGCGTCGGGATCGCCGGGGGGACCGCAAGGGGACCAAGGAGTTTGATAGCGCGCGTTGTGACCGGCCATCCAAGGAATCCGATTTACCTCGAAGGACCAATCCCCCCGAAGAATCAGCCCGTGTCGAGGGTTGATTCGCGAGCATCCGCAAAGTGAGATCGCGAGAATACCCACCGTCGCGATCCGAAGGGCCGCTCGGCGATTCCTCGCGCTGAAAGCGGACTGGGGCTCGGCTTGGTCTCGGGGTCTCAAACAGTCTTTCATGGCTGGGCCATCGCGGTACGCTCGGTACGGGGATGCTCACTTTTTCTCAGGGTGGCGAAAACGCTTCCGGAAGCGGCAATGGTCGGAATCACCCACCTACCCAAATTCAGTATCGGCCCCTTCCATCGATTCGATTAAAATAATCGGTAATCTCGTTATTTCTCGCGGCGTTTGGGCAGTTTGACAAGTGTGCCTTGGCCATTCGAGTGTACGAGCTTGCCACAAGTTCCCCCCATTACTATGCTTTGAAATGGAGGCGGCCCGTGCGGACGAATCGCAAGCGATTGGCGTTCTTCGGCAACTTTTTTGTGGCGGGCCGTGTTCATTGACCTTAGGAGTCCCCTTGATGCATCATAAGAGAATTGTAAAGTTTTCTCTTTTATTATTATTTTACTGCTTTACTTTTACCGTCTTGGGTGTGGAGGAGTCCGCCAAGTTTCTGGAGGGACTGCGAGACCGCGGCTTGAACGACATCGCGATCGAGTATCTGGAGCAGATGCGGACGGACCCTTTGTGTCCCGAAGAATTCAGGAAAACGATTGAATATGAGTTGGGGAAGACGCTGGTCGCGGACGCGCTGGTGGCGCGGAATACTCGCGATAAGGAGCAGAAACTGAGCCGGGCGAAGGAATCATTCGAATCGTTTCTCAAGGCGAACCCGGATCACGAACTGGCGGCCAGCGCCGAGATCGAGCTGGCGAACGTCCTGACCCAGCGAGGCAAAGCGCGGGTACTCGCCGCGGAGCGTTCCGGAACGCCGGCGGCGGAGCGCGGGGCCCTTTTGGAGGAAGCTCGGGGGTTGTACGCCGAGGCGCGTACGTCGCTGGAAAAGGCGGCCGAGGAATATCGCCAGACCCTCTTGGAATTGCGGGACCAGGGGATCGACAGGTCGCGAACGGCGCTGGTGCGCAAACGGGAGCAATTGCAGCTCGATTTCGTTCAAACACGGCTGCAGTTGGCGACGGTGGCTTACGAGATCGCGAAGACCTATCCGCCGGAGAGCGACGAATTCAAGACGAAGATGCAGTCCGCGGCCGACCTTTATCGCGAGTTGTTCGAAAACTACGGCCGGATGATCGCGGCGTTTTATGCGCGGCTTTGGGAGGGACGCTGCTACAAGGAATTGGGCGACAAGAAGAAGGCGATCGCGATTCTCAACGAGATTCTCGTTCAGCCGGATGAACCTCCGGCATTTCGCCGCCTGAAGAACAAGGGCATGGTTCTCTATTTGCAGACCTGCATGCTTCCGGGGACCGAGCTGGCCGATTACAAGTTGGCGGCGGAGAGGGCGCTGGCTTGGGAGGAATCGGCCAGACCCGACGAGGAGCTGAGCGAGGACGGTCAGGCGATCAAGTACCTTGGCGGCGTCGCGGCGCTGGAATACGCGAGGCTTCTGGAGAAGAACGACCCGGATCGGGCCAAGGCGCTGAAGATGGCCCGGCGCGAGTTCAATTTCGTCGCCAAGGAGTATGGCGAATACAAGCAAGAAGCGCAGCGGAGGCTGATGGATCCGCTGCTGCGCGATCCGGACGCGGAGTTGGCCGAACCGGGGAGTTTCCACGAGGCGAGGGACCGCGCCAAGAGCGAGTTGGACAAAATGACCGCCGCCCAGACGATGATCTCCATGGAGGCGGCCGAAGGGAACGGGGAGAAGACTTCGGAGTATCGAGACCAGATGAACGAGGCGCGGATCGCGGCGACGCATTACTTCCGCATGGCGTTGGAGATGCGCGAATCGGAAACGCCGCTCGACGAAATCAACGTCGTGCGATACTATCTGTCCTATCTCCACTGGCTCGCCGAAGAGCCCTTCCGCGCCGCCGTCATGGGAGAATTCGTCGCGCGGAACTACCCGAGCAGCCCCGGCGCCAGGCAGAGCGCGAAGATTGCGATGGCGGCGTACGCGGCCATATTCAACGAAGCCGACGATGACGCGGGGCGAGATTTCGCGACGGACCGGATGTTTGATATCGCCGATTACATCACGCGACGTTGGCCGGACGGCCCGGAGGCGGAGGAAGCGCTCGTCATGCTGGTGCGGACGGCCGTCGCCGGAGACAAGATCGACCAGGCCCTGGCCGCGCTGCCGAAGATTCCCGAGATTTCTCCCAAACGCGCGGAAACGGAAACGCTCGTCGGCAGGTCGCTATGGGCGCGGCATCTTCAGACGGCAAGATTGCCGGAGGACCAAAGGCCGCCGTCGGAGGAGATGGCCTCTCGGCTTTCTTTGGCCAAGGAGCTGCTGCAAGGGGGAATCTCCCGCCTGCAAGAGGCCAAGGCGCCGGTCGACGCGAACTACTTCGCGGCAATGCTCTCCCTGGCTCAGATTTACCTCAACGACGGTGACGCAGAGTCGGCCGTCGCCGTCCTCGAAAGGCCGGAATTCGGGCCGCTCGTCCTCGTCGAAGCCGGGAATCCGGTGGTCAAGGAACGGGACTACGAAGTCTCAACCTACAAGGCGGCCCTGCGCGCGTTCGTCGCGACCGAGCAACTCGAAAAGGCGGAAAAGACCATGAACTCCTTGGAGACACTCGTCGGCTCCGGGGGGGACGCGGAAGCGAGTCGAAAGCTGACGCAAGTCTACATCAGCCTGGGCCGCGAACTGCAGACCACTCTGGAACGTCTCCGCGCCGAGGGGAAGGACGACCAGGCCAAGAAGGTGGCGGACGGGTTCAATCTCTTCCTCACGCGGATTTCCCGGCGAGCCGAAGGGAATACGTTCAATTCCCTATATTGGGTAGCGGAAACCTTCATGGGCATGGCCGCCGGGTACGACACCGCCGAGCCGGGTGCGTCACCCGAGGCGAAGGGGTATTACGAAGAGGCGGCCGCCACCTATGAGACGATACTGGCGAAGATCGACGAAGATCCGGATTTCGCCCCCTCGGCGACGTCGAAAACGGGGTTGCAAGTCCGTCTGGCCGGATGTCACCGCGCGCTGGGCGACTTCAAGAAGGCGCAGACCCTTCTCGTAAGGATTCTGCTGAAGAGCAACATGATGGTGGATGCTCAAATGGAGGCGGCGTACACGTATCAGGCGTGGGGCGCAGAGAACCCCGAGGCCTACATGAAAGCCATTCTCGGCGGTCAGAAGGCGAAAAAGGACGGGCAAACCGTCAACGTAATTTGGGGCTGGGGCAAGATCGCCAAACTGGTCGCCAGAAACCCCAACCACTCCGACATCTTCCACGAAGCCCGTTACAACCTGGCACTGTGCCGATTCAAGTACGCTCTCTCTCGAAGTGGCGTCCAAAAAGCGGAGACCCTCAAGCGCGCCCAGGCCGACATCCTGGCCACGGAGCGGCTCTTTCCCAAACTGGGCGGGCCCGAGTGGCGCACGAAATATGACTCATTGCTCAAGGCCATCCAGTTGGAAATGGGCGTCAGCGCAACCGGTTTGCCCGAGCGGAATCAGTAACCCGACCTGCGCACGGTCACCCCGCGAACCCGACACGACGGAATCAATCATTCAACAGGAGAGTTTCATGAACGTTCGATGCACGTGCGTTGCCCTCGCGACGGCCGTCGCCGCGGCCGCCTCTTGCGGCGCCGCCGATTCCATCAAGACGACGAAGATGACTTATATCGGGACGATCAAGAGCACCTCGCCGACCGAAGTTCAGTTCGAACGCGGCGGCACGGTGACGCCGATCCCGGTGAACGAGATAATCAACGTCCGTCTGGACGCGGAGCCGAGCGACCTCAACGCCGCGCGGGCGCACGCCGCCGCCGGCCGATACAACGATGCACGGGAGTCTCTCGGCAAGATCGATCCGGGGGAGCTGAACCGGGAAGTAACGAAAGCGGAGTTCGACTTTCTCCGGGCATACGTCGATGCCAAGACGGCCCTGGCCGGATCAGGCGACGTCGCCAAGGCGGGAAGCGCCATGGTGGACTTCACGCGGAATCATCCGCGGAGCTTTCACGTCTTGGAGGCGAACGAGCTGATCGGGGACCTTCTCGTCGCCGGTGGGAAGTACGACGCGGCGCAGGGCTACTATCGGAAGTTGACGGAGGCGCCCTGGCCGGCGTACCAGACGCGAGCAAAGGTCCTTCTGGGAAAGGCGGAGTTGGCCCAGGGAAAGATCGCGGAGGCGAAAGCGACATTCCAGTCGATACTGGACTCCGCGGCGGCGGATTCCGAACCGGAGAAGGTCGCCGCGGAACTAGGGATCGCGCGATGCCTGGCGGCCGAGCAGGACTACGAAGGGGCGATCGAGACCGCGAGGAAGGTTGTCGCCTCGGTGGACCCCGAAGACACCGCGTTGAGCGCCCAGGCATACAACGCGCTCGGCACCGCGCTGAATGCGTCCGGAAAAAAACGGGATGCCCTCATCGCGTTTCTCCACGTCGACGTCCTCTATTTCAACGCGCCGAGCGAGCACGTCGAAGCACTGGAGCACCTCGCCCAATTGTGGACCGACCTCAACCGCCCCGAACAGGCGACGCAGGCAAAGCAGATTCTGAAGCAAAGGTACAACAGGCAGTGAGCAATCCGCGCAAAGACGGTGAACGCACTCGTGCGAGGCCCGTTGCCGGCTGGACCACCACTCTTCGCAGAAGGAGGTTTTCATGAAACGTTGCATTCCGTGTTTGATCGCGTTGTTGCTGGCCGCGTCTTACGTCCATGCCGACGGTTACCGGACTTCCATCGGTGAGGGAGACGCCCAAATCGCCGTGGTCGTCGTCAAGGGAACGCCCTTCGAGATGGGCAAGCGCCTCGGCGAACTGACGAAGGACGAGACCCGGGAACTCATCTCGCGGTTCCTGGCCGCTTACACCAAAGGGGACGCGGCCGCCCTTGGCCAACTGGACGCCGCCTGGGCCGCGATGGAGCCCCACGTCGCCGAGACCTTTCTTGAAGAACTCCGCGGTCTTGCCGAAGGGGCCGAAATGCCCCTCGCCGAGCTGAAACGGGCATACATGATTCCCGTCTTGGCCCCCTATTCGTGCAGCAGCATCGCCGCGTGGGGGAAGGCGACCGCCGACGGGAAGCTCTACATGACGCGGAACCTCGACTGGAACCTGGCAATCCGCGCCCACGACTTCCCCTGCATTCAGGTCTTCATCCCGGATGAGGGGATTCCCAGCGTCAACGTCAGCTTCGCCGGGTACACCGGGACGAACACCGGCATGAACGCGAAGGGATTCGTTCACGCCGAAATGGGGGACTCTCCCGGCCGCGATGCGCCGTACGATTGCGACGGCATTCACTTCACGATCCTCTTCCGCGACATCATGACCCGCGCCGGTTCGCTTGAAGAGGCCCTGGCCCTCTTCAAGGAGGCGAAACACATCAAGAAATACCACTACGTCTTCGGCGACGGTGCCGCGAAGGCCGGCATCAAGATCCGCGCGCATACGCCCAAACCGTTCCAGTATTGGAGCGACAACGACCCGGCGGACGAACTCGCTCCGAACGTCCTCGAAGGGGTCGTCTATCAGGACGAGGGCCGCGGCGCCTACCGGCCGCTCAAGGAGGCGTGGGGCAAGATCGACGCGGCCACTCTCCAGGACATCGCCAAGGCGATTCCGATCAAGGGGAGCAACGTCCTCGACGTCGTCTACAACGGGACCGATTTGGAGTTGTGGGCGTCGTACGCGAAGGGCAAGACCGAAGCCTACCAGCGGCCGTTCGTCCATTTCCGGTTGAAGGACTATTTGGATTGATCCAGGAATCCCTACAAAAAGAGACCCGGGACATCATCCTGGACTCGATCGCCGACGGCGTCTTCACCGTGGACGACCGCTGGCGGATCACCTCCTTCAACCGCGCCGCGGAGGAAATTACCGGCGTCTCGACCGAAGAAGTCCTCGGCCGGCGCTGCTGCGACGTCTTCCACGCGAACATCTGCGAGAGCGAATGCGCCTTGCGCGAGGCCATCCGCACCGGTAACGCGATCACCTCCAAACCGATCTACATCGTCCGTGCCGATGGGCGGCGGATTCCCATCAGCATCTCCGCGACGACCCTGGAGGACCGCGACGGGAACGTCATCGGCGGCGTCGAGACGTTCCGCGACTTGAGCGCCATCGAGGAACTCCGCAAGGAACTCGACGAGAAATACACCTTCGCCGACATCGTCGCGCGGAGCCCCGCGATGCAGCGGATCCTCGCGACGCTCCCCCGGCTCGCCGATAGCAGCAGCACCGTCCTCGTCGAAGGGCCCAGCGGCACCGGAAAGGAACTTATCGCCCGGGCGATTCACGACCTTTCGCCGCGGAGCAAGAAGCGTTTCGTGGCGATCAACTGCGGCGCGTTGCCGGATACGCTTCTGGAATCGGAACTCTTCGGTTACAAGGCGGGCGCCTTCACCGACGCGAAGTCGGACAAGCCGGGCCGGTTCGCGGTCGCCGAGGGGGGCACGCTCTTCCTGGACGAAATCGGCGACATCTCACCCGCCATGCAGGTGAAGCTGCTGCGCGTCTTGCAGGAACGGACCTACGAGCCGCTCGGCGCGGTCGAGCCGGTCCGTGCGGACGTCCGGATCATCGCGGCGACGAACCGCAATCTCCTGGAACTGGTGAGACGGGGCGAGTTCCGGGACGACTTGTACTACCGCATCAACGTCGTCCGACTGCAACTTCCCCCCCTGCGCGAGCGCCGCGAGGATCTGCCGCTGCTGATCCGGCATTTCATCGACAAACTCAATCGCGTGCAGCAGAAAAACATCGACGGCGTGAGCGAAGAAGCGATGGCCGTCCTGCTGGATCACGACTACCCCGGCAATATCCGCGAACTGGAAAACGCCCTGGAACATGCCTTCGTCCTCTGCCGCGAAGGCTTGATCGGACCGGCCCACCTGCCGCCGGAAATCCAGAAGTCCTTCGCCCCGAACCTCCCGGTAAGCGATCGCGTCCCGACGTTGGTGGAACTCGAGGCGGCGCACATCTCCGCGGCGCTTCGCCGCCACGGCGGCAACCGCAAGGCGGCCGCCGAAGAACTCGGCATCCATCCCAGCACCCTCTTCCGCAAGGTGAAGGCGCTCGGAATCGAACTCCCACCAACCGACGGAAGGAGCGGTAAGGAGCCGTGATCCGGCACGCCTGGGCCCTGCCGCTTCTGGCGATTCTCCTCGGCTGCCACTCGTCGCCCGAGCGGGATATCCCCTCGGCACGCCTTCCTAACCGCATCGTGTCCACCGCGCCGAGCATTACCGAAACCCTGTACCAACTCGGACTGGGGGACCGCGTCGTCGGAGTGAGCCGGTTCTGCGTCTATCCCCCCGAGGCGACGGAGAAGACGAACGTCGGCGGCCTGCTCGATCCCAACCTGGAAGTCCTCGTCGGCCTTCAGCCCGATCTGGTCATCCTGCTCGACTCGGCCGGTCCGCTCCGCGACGGAATCGAGAAACTCGGCATTCCCCATCTGAGCGTAAACAACCGGACCGTCGACGACGTCTTCGAGTCGTTTCGCCTGATCGGACATACTTGCGGGGTGGAAAGGGAGGCCGGCGAACTCATCCGGAATCTCCGCGGACGGATCGCGAGCGTCAAGGAAAAGACGAAAGACCGCAGCCGGCCCCGGGTTCTCTTCGTCGTCAGCCGGCTTCTGGATTCCGGCGACATCCGGGACGTCTACGTTGCCGCGGAGGACGGGTACTTCAGCCGGCTCCTCGCACTGGCCGGCGGTGAGAACGCCTGCCCGGCCGGATCGGAGACCTTCCCGGTCGTCTCCGTCGAGGGGCTCCTCCGGATGAACCCCGACGTGATCCTCGATGCCTCCTTCACGACCGGTTCTTCCGCGGGTGAATCCGCCACGCAGGCCCTCGATGACTGGAAATCGCTGCCGACACTCGCCGCGGTGAAAAACGGCCGGGTTCACGCGTTGGAAGAAGACTTCGCCCGGATTCCCGGCCCCCGGTTCGTGCTTCTTCTGGAACGAATGGCCGAACTGATTGGAGACTAACACCCTAAATGGAGGGGTAGCAAATGACCGAATTCCTTATCCGAAAGACCCGATTTCGCCGCAAACCCGGATTTCAGGGGTCGCTTGTATCGGGTAAAATGAAAGTGGATAGGAGTTGTTGTTTTGACGACCACGCTGTTTTTGACGACCACGAGGTGCATGATGTATCCGCGGACCGCGAGAATGGTTCAAGTGAGGGAATCTCGGATGTGGACTTGTGTCGCCGCGGCGTTGGTCCTGCTGGGTCCGGCGACGCTTTCGGCCGTGGCGGGAGGCTTCACGCTACGTGCGGACTGGTTCGACCGGGGCAACGCGGCCGTCGACGGGGTCTATGCCGACCGGTATCACTGCATCTATAATGGTGGCACCGTACCGAATCGGACGGAATACGACATCGAGTTCCCGGCGACCGGAAGATACCGCGTTTCGGCGCTTTACGCGGCGGCCGATTCGCGACCGGTGGATTTGCATCTCGACGGCGAAAAGATTTACCAAGGTTTCGGCTCCGTGACGGGGAGTTGGAGTACTAGCAGCGCGACGTGGGAGGCACAATGCGAAGTGGACATTACGGCTGGTCGCCACACCATTGCGCTGGTTTGTCCCGGGCCCTATTTTCCCCACATCTGCGCGCTGCGATTCGAGACGGACGCGCCATTTCCGGCCGAATGGCGGCTCGCACGGGCCGTCGCCGAGGAGAAGACCGAGGCGGAGGAACGCGGCTCGGCGGGTCAGATCACGCCGTGGAGCGGCGGATGGTTCGCGGAGGTCGCGGAAGATCGGCTCAAGAAGGGAGAAAGCGGCGGTATCTTCACGGGGCATCTGGCGGCCGAAACGCGGCTCGTGGCGCTATTGGAGGAAGGGTGTGCGGTCGAGATTACTCAACACGTCCGGGAGGGGGTGAAAGGGTACGATCCGAACGACGAGTTGACCTGGCACTTGAAGCCCGAGGACGACAAGGGGCCTCCACGGCGACAATGGTTCGCCGTGGTCGTGCCGAAGTCGGATGGTACCGCGAACCGGTTCGTCTATCCGCTATATGAAGACCGCCTCGGCGAGATGTCGCGGCGGACGATTGTCCTCATCGATGACTTCCGGACCCTGCCCGGCACGGCCGCCGATTACCTGGAGGCCCAGCGGAAAGCGGCCGAGACGGCTCTGGCCGCGTCCGAGGCTCAAGCGGACACAAACGCCACCGAGAAGGACGCGGCCTATTGGCGGGCGCGATTCTCGGAGATTCACCAGGCGGCCGCGCGCTATGTCGCCGTAGCGAAGGCGAATCCACTCGTCGATTTCGACCGTATCCTCCTTGTCCGGCGGAACGAGGGGAACCTGGGATTGCCCCAGAATTGGCAGAGCAACTGCGTTCTGCCTCGCGGCGGCTTCAATGACCGGCTCGTGGCGATGTCCCTCTCCGATCCGGGCCGCTCGCTGGACACGGTCTATGAACCACGAAGGCCCACGTTCGTCGGGGACGTCGACTTGCACTTCGACGCGAACCGGTTGCTTTTCTCCGGCGTCGGCGAGGATGGGAAGTGGAATATCTTCGAACTCTCGCTGGAAGACGGAACTACGCGGCAGGTGACGCCCAGCTTTCCGGAGGCCGACAATTATGACGCCTGTTATCTTCCGGACGGCGCGGTAATCTTCAGCTCCACCGCCTGCTATTCCAGCGTTCCGTGCGTGAACGGATCGACGAGGGTGGCCAACTTGTACCGGATCGAGCCGGACGGCCAAACGATCCGCAGGCTTTGTTTCGACCAGGAACACAACTGGTGCCCCACGATGCTTCCCAACGGCCGGGTTCTCTACCAGCGGTGGGAATACACCGATACGCCCCACGCCCACGCGCGGTTGATGTTCCACATGAACCCCGATGGGACGGGACAGATGGAGTACTACGGCAGCAATTCCTACTGGCCGAATTCGATGTTCTACGCTCGGCCGATCCCGGAGACGCCAGGCATGTTCGCGGCGATCGTAACGGGCCACCACGGGGTTCCGCGGATGGGGGAATTGGTCGTCTTCGACGTCCGTGAGGGCCGCCGCGAGGCGGACGGCGCTCTCCGGCGTATCTGCCACAACCAGAAGGAAGTCGTTTCTCCGACGGACCCGAAGTACGAGTCGACGCTCATCGTGGACAACTTGGTCGACCAGACGTGGCCGAAATTCCTGCATCCTTACCCTCTGAGCGAGAAATACTTCTTGACGGCCTGCCAGCCGTTGCCGGACGCGCCCTGGGGGATTTACCTGGCCGACGAATTCGACAACCTGGTCTTATTGAAGGAGCTTCCCGGTTTCGCCCTGTTCGAGCCCCTTCCGTTGAAACAGACACCCAAGCCGCCAATCATCCCGGACAAGACTGATCCCGAAAGCGACGAGGCGGTCGTCTACCTGGCGGACATCTACAAGGGGGACGGGTTGCGCGGCGTTCCGCGCGGGACGGTGAAGTCGCTGCGCCTCATCTCCTACCACTACCTCTACCCGAACATGGGAGGACCGCAGGGGGTGGTGGGCATGGAGGGGCCCTGGGACATCAAACGGATTATCGGCACCGTCCCGGTCCGTCCGGACGGTTCGGCGGCATTCAAGGTTCCCGCGAATACGCCAATCGCCGTGCAGCCGCTCGATTCCGAAGGCAAGGCTCTCCAACTGATGCGGAGCTGGTTTACCGCGATGCCGGGGGAGGCTCTGTCGTGCGTCGGCTGCCACGAGTCGCAGAACTCTTCGCCGCCGGCCACTTACACCGCGTCCCTCACCCACCGAATCGACCCGATCGAGCCGTGGTACGGCCCCGCGCGGGGTTTCAGTTTCGCCAGAGAAGTCCAGCCGGTTCTGGAGCGTTACTGCGTCGATTGCCACGACGGCAAGACCGAAACGGACGGACGGACGGCGTTTGACCTCCGCGGTGGGACGATGATTAGCGGATACACGAGCTATTTCCACTACGGTGCCCACGACGCGGGCCATTTCAGTACGTCTTACGCCGAGTTGCACCGCTACGTCCGCCGGCCGGGGCTGGAAAGTGACTACCACCTGTTGATGCCGATGGAATACCACGCGAACGCGACGCAGTTGATGCAGTTGCTTTCGAAGGGGCACTACGGCGTCGAACTGGACGATGAGGCGATGGACCGACTCGTGACGTGGATCGACCTGAACGCACCTTACCACGCCACGTGGACCGAGATCGCCGGAGCCGAACGTGTGAAGCCATGGGCCGACTTGCGGCGCGAGTATCTGAAGCGGTTCGCGGGGCAGGACATCGATTTCGAGGCGGTCTATCCGGTTTCGTACCGGGCCGAGAAACCGGTTGGAAAAGCCGGTGAAACGGTGGCCGCCGAGGCGGCGGAAGCCCTACCGGCGCCTGGGTTTCCCGGATGGCCGTTCGACGCGGAGGAGGCGAAGCGGCGCCAGGCCGCCCAGGACGGGGAATACGTCCGGACGGTCGATTTGGCCGAAGGTGTTTCGCTGGAAGTCGTCCGCGTCCCTCCGGGGGAATTCGTCATGGGAAGCGCCGATCCGCGGTTTTCCGACGAATCGCCGCAGGCGGTCGTCCGGATCGACAGGCCGTTCTGGATGGGTCGCGTCGAAGTGAGCAATGCGCAGTTCAATGCCTTCGATCCGGAACACGACAGTCGCGTCGAATCCCGGTTTGGAATGCAATTCGGCGTCCGCGGGTTCTATGTCAACGCGCCGGAGCAACCGGTCGTGCGCGTCTCATGGGAGAAGGCGATGGCCTTCTGCGAGTGGCTTAGCGCCAAGACCGGAAAGAGGTGGTCGCTTCCGACGGAGGCCCAATGGGAGTATGCCTGCCGCGCGGGAACGGCGTCCGGTTTTTCGTTCGGCGACGAGTCCGTGGATTATTCCAATCACGCGAATCTGGCCGATCAAACCCTCAAGGACTTCACCTGTCATCCCTATTTCAAGACACTCAAGAAAGCGACCCCCTCCAAGTTCGACGACTGGATTCCGCGGGACGACCGCTTCAACGACGGGGCACTCCTTTCCGTTGCCGGCGGGCAATACGCGGCGAATCCGTGGGGGCTCTACGACATGCACGGCAACGTCGCCGAGTGGACCCGGACCGCGTACCGGCCGTATCCGTACCACGAAGACGGCCGAAACGATCCCTCCGGCGAAGAATCCCGCGTGGTCCGCGGCGGGTCGTGGCGGGATCGACCGCGGCACGCGCGCAGCGCCTTCCGCTTGGCCTACCGGCCCTATCAGGGCGTGTACAACGTCGGGTTCCGCGTCGTTTGCGAGGAATGAGGAATAGCCCCCCCCGGCCGGTGGCGCCGGTCTCCCTTTTCAATCCCGTGCCTTGAGTCCCCCTTCGAATCCCAGCATGGTTCTGAGGCGTTCCGGATGGAGCGATGCGCGGAGGGCCGTCCTCCGGTCGATGAGGTTTTCGTTGTACAACTCCTGCAACGACATGTTGAAGTTTCTCATGCCGTCCTCGCCGCCGGCGATGATGTCTTCCAGTTTGTTCTCTTCTCCCCGCTCGATGTACATCTTCACGCCGGACGTATTGATGAGCACCTCGGTGGCCGGAACGCGGTGAATTTCCGGGTTCGTGCAGGGGAGAAGCATCTGGTTCATGATCGCGATCAACGTGGTGCTCAGATTCCGCTGAACGGCCTCCCTTTCCGCTTGGCTAAAAAAGTTGAGGATCCGGTAAAATGTTTGGAATGCCTCGGCCGTGTGCAGCGACGTCAGGACGAGGTGGCCCGTTTCCGCCGCGGTGATCGCGGTACGGACCGTATCGGCGTCGCGCATTTCGCCGATGACGATCACGTCCGGGTCCTGACGGACGACGGCCCTGAGCGCCTCGGCATAGGTGGGAAAGTCCTCGCCCAGTTCGCGTTGATTGATTCGCGACTTGTCGTTCTCGATGACGAATTCGATGGGGTCCTCGATCGTCACGACGTGCTTCATCTCCCTCTGGTTGATGTAGTGCAACATGGCCGCCAGTGTCGTCGACTTTCCGCTTCCCGTCTCGCCGCCGACGACGATAATCCCCTTGGGCCGCATGGTGATCGCCGTCTCGTACACCGCCGGCAGATGCAAGTCTTCGAACGTAGGAATCTCCAGCTTGATTCGCCGTATGGCCGCCGCCATTTCACCGCGTGATTGGTACAATTGAATCCGGTAGCGGACCCGCTTCCGTGTGTCGTTCACGGCGATCATCTCCTCGTGCGCGTAGTCCACGTAGCCCTGTTTGTGGTATGTCTCGCGGCGCGCGTCGTTCAGCGTGCAGCTCATGATCGCCTCGACTTCCCCCGGTCGCAGTCCCTCTCCCTTTACCGACGCGAAACGCCCCGGCAGGCGGAAGTACGGCGTCGCCCCCACCATCATGTGAATATCGGAAGCGTTGATCCGCTCGGCGGTCTGAAACAACTTCATCAGAATACTGCCATCGTCCGCTTTGAGCCCGATGCCCGAGAGGGCAACGCTGTGATGGGCGGATGCATCCGAGTGTACCATGGCCGAGGCTCCCAATCGCCTTTGCGGTTGTCAGAAAACGTACCCAAATACCGTTGCGTTTGAGCCTACCAGAAATCGCCATCCGACGGAAGGGCTTCTATTGAGTTCCCGTAAAAAATGGTTTTTTCCAGAAACCGATGTATTAACTGTCGAGACCCGAGCCGGGCATCTGTGCCGTCTTGGAGAATTCCGAAGAATAGACGGACTCGATGGACCGGTCGTGGCGTCCCTTCCGGGGACAACTGCTGGGGCGACTCCAAACCCCCTGAGCCGGGAGAATTGAAACTTCAGGCCCTCCGGCAGTTGTCGCGGCGTCCTCGAAATAAAACCGCGTCTTTCGTTCGCGAGGACGGATGATTCAATCGAAAGAGAATCCCCCCCCTGTGTACAACGCCCAAGGAGTAGATAAGGAATCTAGCGTGCTTTGTCAAACGTAAATGTTCGGGTTGCCGTTTTGGATGTGAGTAGAGGCTCGTACGGCGTGGATCACAAACCGGGAACCTTGACGCAGGGGCGTTACGAATTGCGTATTCACAGAAGTCCGGCGATCTCCCGACGGATGAATTGCTTACCCCGATCGAACTCGACCGGCGGATTATGCTGATCGATATCGTCGCGGACCGATCCGCGCCGCGATCTCCTTTCTTCTGGGCGGCCGTTGTCGCCGTCGTCGTCCTCGGCCTGGGATGGTACAGGCTGACCGGGACGAAAAAAGCAGTCCTCTTGGCGGAAGGAGAACGCGATGATACGCTGCCGGCAGCCGAGTGACATGACCGCGTCTCGATTCCGCTGATCGAAACTTCCGAGCCACCGATGGCGACCCCGGAAAACGTCCGCGTTCTGAAACCGGGAAAGACGCCCCATCCGGCTGGTTCGCCCCAAAACCCTACGCCGCCCTGCGTACTCCCAGTAGTTCCCGCATGGCCGGGGTGAGGGGAATCGTGTAGATGCGCGCATCGTGGCGGAGGCCGTCGGCGACCTGTTCGAGTTGCTCCTGGACATCGACCGCCAGATCGATGAACATCATCTTGCGGCCCCGAATTTCGCACGCCCCAGCGCTACCGCCCCCGAGCCAATCTTGGCGGATTTCGTACCCCAACCGTTGGGCCAGGCGGACCGCTTCTTGCAGGAGTTGAGCCGTGTGCATCCTTGCACCTCGAAAATAGTTGCGTCTGAATTCCGGAATACGCCCTGCCGCCTCGTGGGGCTCCGCGAGGGACTCCGTCTCGCGGCCGCGGGGGGGACGGCGAGGGATTATAGCGAGGTGCCTCGTTCGACGCCATGCCGATTGGCAGTATTGCCCCAGGCGATTACAATCGAATGTGCTGTAAATGTCGTGGTTCCGATAAAATGTCGTGGTTCCGATAAAGCGCCCCGGAAGCTGCATCATGTCAGTTGCCCACTTTGTCTGTTTCTCCATCTTTCTGTTGGTCTTTTCCTTGCAGGCGGAGGTTACTCCGGCGGAGACGGTCGTTTGGCCGGTCAGTCCGCTGGAAAAGGTCTTTCGGGATGCCACTCCCCCTGAACGAGCGGGCACCGACGCCGGTACCATCCGGATGGAGGCCGCCGCGAATGAATATGAACCGGCCCAGCTCGCCATCCGGTCCAGCTCCCCCCTAAAGGGGCTCAGGACCACCTGTGGATCACTCGCCTCGGAGGAGGGGAAGTTGATTCCGTCCGAGGCCATTACCGCCCATTTTTTGGGGTACCTTCCGATCGAGCACAACACCGCGCACGCGGAATCGGTGTGGTTACGCAAGGTACCGTGCGAGATTCCCGATTTCCTGCTGGAAGCCCCCACGATGGACCTTGCGGCGGAAACGACTCAGCCGGTTTGGATCACCGTTCGCGTCCCCAAGGGGACCTCGCCCGGGGTCTACCAAGGTGCCGTTAGCGTGTCGGCCGAGGGGTTCGAGGCGACGGTACCGGTGGAGCTGACCGTCTTCGCGTTCGAGCTGCCGGAAAAGCGGCACCTCTTCGTGACGCACTGGTTCCGTCCTACTCGGATCGCGGACTACCACGGCGTCGAACCCTGGTCGGAACCATTCTGGGAGATATTGGCGAAGTATGCCGAAAACCTCGCCGCCCACCGGCAGAACGTGATCCAGGTTCCCTGGAATCTCATCGAAGTTACCAGGGAGGCCGACGGTACGCTTACCTATGACTATTCGCGTTTCGACCGCTATATCGAGGTCTTCGAGAAGGCGGGCGCCGCCGACATGATCGAGCTGACCCACGTGGGCCATTTCGGTGAAGGGGGTTGGAGCGGCAGCGAGATCGTCCTCGGCCGGCTTTCGGCGACGGACGCCCAAACGAAGGAACGGATTTCCCTCGATTTTGACGAGGGGCTGAAGCCCTTCTTGGGGGCGCTGGAGCGGCACCTCGAAAAGACCGGCCGGCTGAAGAAATCGGCCATTCACGTGGCCGACGAACCTTCCATCAACAACGTCGAGTCGTTCCGGAAGGCCGCCGCGAAGGTCCGTGAAGCGGCCCCCCGACTGCGGCGGATGGACGCGATCGAGACGATCGACTTCACCGGCGCGCTGGAGATATGGGTCCCCAAGCTGTCCCACTATGAGCGTTGGCGAGACGCCTATGAAGAACGCCGCGGTGACAACCAGTTCTGGTTCTACATCTGCTGCCACCCGGTCGGCCCCCACTACCCCAACCGTTTCGTGGACCTGCCCCTATCCAATGTTCGCGTACTGCACTGGATCAACTTCGAGGCCGAATTGAAGGGCTATCTCCACTGGGCCCTCTTCCCATATAGCGGCGACCCTTTCGCGGCGCCGCCGAAGCATTGGTCGCCGGGGGATGACCGGATACTCTACCCCGGCAAGAACGGCCCGATGAACGGCCTTCGCTGGGAAATGCAGCGGGAGAGCCTGGAGGATTTCGAATACCTGCACCTGTTGTGCGTGAAGACGGACGAGCTGAAGAAATCGCTGGGAGACGCCGCCGCGTTCGTTCACACGTCGCGGCGCGGCAAGGAACTCTGCCGGCGGATCGTCCCGTCGATCGGCAATATCAACCGCGATCCGGCCACTATCATGGAAACCCGCCGGGCGATCGCCGAGGAAATCGCCGCCCTCGACCGGAAGCCGCTCCTCCTCTTCGAGACGGAACCGCCGGAGGGGACGGTGCTGATCCACGGCCCCATCAATGTGGAGGTCCGCGGAATCACCGAGCCCGGCGCGGCGGTCACGATCAATGGCGACGCGGTTTCGCTCGGCCCCGACGGCCGATTCGCCAAGGTTGTTTTCGTCCATTCGAAGGATCACGCCGAGATCAAGGTCGAGGTCGAGAAGGACGGTCATAAGAAGACCCACGTTCGACGATTTCCCGTTCGCGATTGAGAGTATCCCCAACTTCCCGGAGCCAACCATGAGCACGTTCGACCTCACGAAAGGTCCACTCCCCGGCTTCCATTGGCACTGCGAACCGAAGTCGTTTACCTACGGTCCCGCCGGTTTGGAAATCGTCACGGACGAGAACACTGATTTCTGGCAGCGCCCCCAAGAGGGAATCCGTCGCGACAACGGCCATTTCTACTTCACCCGGTCCGCCGGCGATTTCGTCCTCAAGGCGACATTGGCCTTTGTGCCGGAGGTCCAGTACGACCAATGCGGGTTGATGGTCCGCGTCGACGCCGAGAACTGGATCAAGTGCTCGCTGGAATACGAGAACGAATCGTTCGGACGGCTCGGTTCGGTCGTAACGAATCGCGGCCACTCCGACTGGGCGACGCACGATGTACCGACGACGATCCGGGAGGCTTCGTACCAAATCCGCCGGACCGGGGCGGGTTTCCTCGTCGAGCAGTCTTTCGATGGGGGGCCGTTTCGCCAGATGCGCGACACGCGGCTGCACGAGGCCGAGGGTGAAGTCGCCCTGGGGGTCTATGCGTGCAGTCCCAAGCGGGGCGGATTTCGCTGCGTCGTCCGCGAATTGAGTATTGCTCCTTCATCCTGATTCAGGGACACCGCCTCAGAGAACCACCAGAAACAAGAACCACGGAACTACCCATGTCTCAACCATTCCCCAGCGCATCCGACCGCGGCAGCGGTGCCTATTTGGCGATGATTTGCGGCGTCGCCTCTCTTGGCGGACTCCTTTTCGGTTTCGATACGGCCGTCATCTCCGGAACGGTCGAGATGGTACAAGAACAGTTTGAACTTACCGACGCCCTAAAAGGGTGGTTCACGAGTTCCGCACTGATCGGGTGCATCCTGGGCGCGCTCATCGCGGGGTGGTCGGGAGATCGGCTTGGGAGAAAGCCGTGCCTGATCTTCGCCGCCTTGCTGTTCTTCATCTCGGCCCTCGGCTCGGCGATTCCGCCGAACTTCAGCGTACTGATTCCGGCGCGCTGGATTGGCGGCGTGGGCGTTGGAATGGCATCGGTCCTTGGGCCGATTTACATCACCGAGTTCTGCCCTCCCAAAATCCGTGGGCGATTGGTCGCCCTGTATCAGCTCTCGATCGTCATCGGGATTCTCGCCGCGTATTTCTCGAATTGGTCTTTGCAGCTTTTCGCGACAAACTTCCCCGAGACCTTCGGTGGGGCCGGCTTTCTGCACTGGACTTTGGTCGCCGAAGTCTGGCGCGGCATGTTCGGAGCCGAGATGATTCCGGCCGCCCTCTTTTTCTTTCTCCTGTTCCTGGTTCCGGAGAGTCCCCGGTGGCTCATCAAGGCGGGAAGGACGGACGAGGGTTTCGCGATTCTCCGCCGAATCGCCGGGACGGCCACGGCCCAACAGGAGTTGGACGAAATCCGCCAAGGTCTCGCACAAGAACGCGGCAGCTTCGCCGAACTCTTCGAGCCGGGTTTCCGCAAGGCGCTCCTCGTTGGTGTCGGGCTCTCCTTCTTCGGACAACTCACCGGCGTGAACGTGATTGTCTACTACGGACCTACGATCCTTAAGGAAGCAGGCTTCGCCTTTGACAACGCTCTGGGCTTCCAGGTCCTCCTCGGCGTCATTAACCTCGTCTTCACCGTCGCCGCCATCCTTACGATCGACTCGTTGGGTCGGCGTCCTCTCCTCGTCGGCGGTATGGGAATGGTGACTCTCATGCTCCTCGGCACCGCATTCCTCTTCGCGACCGGCGTCAAGGGCATTCCCATCGTCATTCTGTTGGGTCTTTACATCGCCTTTCTCGCCTTTTCCATCTGCGGGGTCATCTGGGTTCTCACTCCGGAGATATTCCCCAACCGCATCCGCGGCCAAGGCGCCTCGATCTCCACGTTCACGAACTGGTCGATGAACGCCGCCGCCGCCGGCATCTTCCCCTGGTACGTCGCCCAATACGGCATGGGAGCCGGTTTCTTCACCTTCGCCGCCATCTGCCTCGTCGCCACGGCATTCTTCTTCCTCCTGGTTCCGGAAACCAAGGGCCGGTCGCTGGAAGAGATTGAGCGTTTCTGGAAGGAGGGGAAATTCTAGAACTCGTACAGAAACGACTTACCGAATTCCACTATGCTGCGCTTCGTGAAGGCCGGGATAGGCCTCCAGTCTTTTTTCAGAGAGGTTTTTGGCCCGTCGAAGGACCACGACCGCTCGTCCAGACCCATGACAGAAAGAACCCATAGACCTGGTGGTATATGACCATCCTATTTAGTTAATCTTCCCCGGAGTGAAGACGGGACTGCCGAGATTGTGTGGGTGCGTGCGGGCCGACAAAGCCCCTGCCTCGCCTTTTTTTGCCTATTCACCTCGCGAGGGGGCTGGTATAATCACGCGTTTTCCCCCCTTCGAGAATGGCCATGCGAAAGACGGCTGACGAACGAATCCTGGTTCTCGACTTCGGTTCCCAATACGCGCAGTTGATCGCGAGGCGTGTCCGGCAGGAGCACACCTATTGCGAAATCGTGCGGCACGACATCACCCCCGAACGGATTCGCGAGCTGAATCCGAGGGGCTTGATCCTCTCCGGAAGTCCCTCAAGCGTGTACGAGCCGGGGTCTCCGAGGTGCGACCCGGGAATCTTCGCGATGGGCTTGCCCGTTTTGGGCATTTGCTATGGAATGCACCTAATTTGCGAGGCGCTCGGCGCGCGGGTCAAAAGCGTCTCCTCTCGCGAGTATGGACGAGCCGAGTGCAACGTTTTGCGACCGAATGCGCTCTTTGAAGGCGTCCCCGGCCGGAGCGTCGTCTGGATGAGCCACGGGGATCAGGTCTGCGAGGTGACGGGGGATTTCATCGCGTTGGCCGCGACCGCCACTTGTCCCATGGCGGCGGTAAAATACGACGGACTCCCGGTTTACGGACTCCAATTCCATCCGGAAGTAACGCATTCCGCCGAAGGTCGGAAGGTCCTTTCGAACTTCCTGACCCTCGCGTGCGGATGTAGCGGTACATGGCGGCTGGGCGATTTCGCCGACGAGGTGATCGCGGAGGTCCGCGAGCGCGTCGGCGAGGGGCGGGTCGTCTGCGGGCTCTCCGGGGGCGTCGACTCTTCCGTCACCGCGGCGCTGCTTTCACGAGCGATCGGCAAGCAGTTGTCCTGCATTCTGGTCGACAACGGGCTGTTGCGGCAGGGGGAGGCCGGAATGGTCATCAAGGAGTTCACCGACCACTTCAAGACCGACCTGCACGTCGTCGAGGGACAGAAGAAGTTTCTGGATGCGCTTGCCGGCGAGGTTAATCCCCAGGAAAAACGGCGGAAGATCGGACACGCGTTCATTGAATGCTTTGCCGAAGAAGCGGCCAGGATACAAGGAGCCGAGTTCCTCGCCCAGGGAACGCTGTACCCCGACGTCATCGAAAGCGGCGGCAGCGTGGATGGTCCGGCGGCGACGATCAAACTGCACCACAATGTGGGAGGCCTGCCGGAAGACTTGTGTTTTCAATTGATCGAGCCACTCCGCGACCTATTCAAGGACGAGGTCCGCGAGTTGGGGCTCCAACTAGGGCTTCCGGAGGAGATCGTCTGGCGGCACCCCTTCCCGGGTCCGGGGCTTGCCGTTCGATGCCTGGGGGAGGTTACGAAGGAGCGACTGGAGACGCTGCGCAAGGCCGATTGGATCGTCGTGGAAGAAATCCGCGAGGCGGGCCTCTACCGGAAGACGTCTCAATCGTTCGCGGTCCTGTTGCCGATCCAGACGGTCGGCGTCATGGGGGATGCGCGGACGTATGAAAATGTCGTCGCCGTTCGTTCCATCGACAGCGAGGACTTCATGACGGCCGACTTCAGCCGGCTGCCGCACGAGCTTCTCGCGACGATTTCCACCAGAATAATCAACGAAGTGGCCGGGGTGAACCGCGTGGTTTACGATATCAGCTCGAAGCCGCCGGCGACCATCGAGTGGGAATAGCGCGGCAAGGCCGGCACGCGCCTTACCGTCACATCCAACCCGGAAGCGACTATAACCGGAAGGGACCATAACCGGAAGGAACGAACCGATGCCAGAAAACGTTCGCAGTGAAGCAGATAGGAATAGTCCCAGCTTTGAGTCCGCCATGAAGGAACTCGACGCGATAGTCCGGGAACTGGAGGAGGGGGAGATCGACCTGGAAACCTCGCTCCTGCGTTACGAGCGAGGCGTGAAGCTGCTGCGGCGCTGTCACGCGGTACTTCTGGAGGCCGAACGGCGCGTGGACCTGCTCCGCGATGTCGACGAAGACGGGAATCCGGTGACGGAACCTTTTTCGCACGAAGAACTCACGCTGGAGGAGAAGGCGCGGCGGCGAAGCCGGCGACGCTCCTTTTCTTCCGCGGACGACGAACATCCCCCTCTGGACGAATTAGCGTAGATCGGGTATTTTGGGTCAATTACGGACGCCGAGGCGGATGGAATGCCGTGCGTCCACCTGGCCAGGAGTGCCGAAAACCCGCTGCGGCGACCATCGTCGCCGCGCGGTCCCAAGGATGTAATCCACGCACGATGTGTTCCTACAGCGACTTCCGCCAATTCGCCGACGCATACCGTCCTCGCGTCGAAGCGGCCCTTGAACGCTTCTCCAGCGGCGAGGCGGGGTGTCCCGAGCGTTTGCGCGAGGCCGTGCGATACAGCCTTCTATCCCCGGGGAAGCGACTGAGACCCTTGTTGGCGCTGATGGCGGCGGACGCCTGCGGAGGTTTAGCCGAAGTAGCGATGCCGGCGGCCTGCGCGGTGGAAATGATCCATGCCTACTCGCTGATCCACGACGATCTCCCGGCGATGGACGACGACGATCTCCGCCGTGGACGCCCCACCTGCCATAAGGCCTTCGGCGAGGCAATGGCCATTCTGGCCGGCGATGCCTTGCAGGCGATGGCCTTCGAGACGCTCGCGGAGGCGCCCGTTTCCGACGGTGCGCTGCGAGAGATGTTCCGCGTTCTGGCCCGCGCGGCGGGTCCGGCGTGTTTGGTTGGAGGCCAAGCGGACGATATCCATCCCGAGGAAATCGCCGACTTTGAAACACTCCAGTCGGTCCACCTGCGGAAAACCGCCGCGATGATCGAGGCATCGCTCCATTTGGGCGCCCTCTCCGCCGAAGCCGATTCCGTTTATGTCGCCGCCCTCAGCGAATACGGCCGTCGCGTGGGCCTGGCTTTTCAGGTTATCGACGACTTGTTGGATGTCAGCGGGAACGAGGCGGCCGTGGGAAAGCGACTGGGAAAAGACGCGAATCTTGCAAAAAAGACATACCCCCTCCTTTTAGGGATTGAAGGCAGCCGAAGAGAATCGCGACAATTGATAGAAGACGCAAAAGGCTGGTTGCGGGTTTTTGGCGATAAGGCGGCGCCGCTTCGCGGTCTCGCAACGTATGTACTTCAGAGAGAAAGATGATCGCCGTGCTCGGCGAAGAGACCCTCGGTAGAGATTTTTCGTTACCACCATTGCTGGAATTCGTGCCAAAACGGAACGCCGGACTCGAATCACTCGCCGGACAAACACGGGGATTGAAATAGACGTGATATGGGCGAAGCCCCTTTTGCCATGGATGAATTGTTATCTCGAATTGAATCCCCCGCCGATCTGAGGGATTTGTCGCCGGAGGAATTGGAGCGCGTGGCGGTGGAGATGCGTCAAGCGCTCTGCAGGCTGGTCCAAACCCGAGCCGCCCACTTCGCCTCGAACCTGGGGGTGGTCGAACTCACTCTGGCCTTGCACACCACGTTCGATTTCGCCGTCGACCGTCTCATCTGGGATACAGGCCACCAGATCTACCCGCACAAGATGATCACGGGGCGCTATGACGAATTTCCCAGTATTCGCACGAGGCACGGGTTGATGGGGTATCCCAATCCGGAGGAAAGCCCTTATGATCTTATGATGACCGGGCACGCGGGATGCAGCGTTTCGACCGCGGCCGGGCTCAAGTTGGGCGATGATCTTCTTCGCCCCGACGACCACCGGCACTCCGTCGCCGTCGTGGGGGACGGAGCGTTCGCCTGCGGGATCATATTCGAAGCCCTCAACCACATGGCCGGACTCAAGCGGAAACTCACCGTCGTGCTCAACGACAACCGCATGGCGATTTGTCCATCGGTGGGGGGTCTGGTCGACTATCTGGCACGGCTTCGGATGAACCGGTTTTACACGGGGCTGAAGAGCGAAGTACATCGCACGTTCGACCGCATTCCCCTATTGGGGAAGCCGACGGCTCGTTTTCTGGGGAACATGAAGGAATCACTCAAGGCGGGTCTTACCGGCGGCATGTTTTTCGAGGAACTCGGTTTTCGCTATCTTGGTCCCGTAGACGGCCACAATATGTCGCAGCTTCGGGACTACCTGAAGATGGCTAAGGACTTCGAATCACCGGTTCTTCTCCACATCATTACGGAAAAGGGCCACGGATTCGAACCCGCGGCGGAAGACCCGGTGGCGTTTCATGCTCCCGCTCCATTGGCGGAAGAGAACGGCAACGATCTGTCACATGAGCGCGGACCGACCTACACCGTCATCGCGCGGGATGCCATTCTCGACCAGATGCGAAAGCGGTTGGAAGTATGCGTTATTACCGCCGCGATGTGCCAAGGGAACAAGCTCGAACCGATCCGCGATGAGTTTCCGGATAGGTTCTTCGACGTGGGTATTTGCGAGTCACACGCGGTCGCGATGGCCGGCGGAATGGCGAAGGTCGGCGGGCGTCCCATCGTCGACATCTACAGCACGTTCATGCAGCGCAGCTACGACCAGATATTCCAGGAGGTCTCCCTGCAAAACCTTCCAGTCCTCCTGATGCTCGACCGGGCCGGTTTGGTGGGCGCCGACGGCCCCACGCACCACGGAGTGTTCGACCTGGCGTATCTCCGCCCATTCCCGAACCTCGTGATCATGGCCCCCGGCGACGCGGCGGACTTGAAGGCGATGGTCGAATTCGCTCTCAAATGGGACGGCCCGACGGTGATCCGGTACCCCCGCGCGGTGGCCGATTTCGTCAATCGCGAGCGCGCCCCTATCCGGTTGGGAGAATCGGAAACCCTCCATTGGGGCGAAGACGGCGCGATTCTTGCCTGTGGATCAATGGTCGCGCCCGCGGCGGAAGCGGCGGAAGTCTTGGCGGAGGAAGGACTCGACCTGGCCGTAATCAACGCGAGGTTCGTCAAACCAGTGGATGCGTCGATCGTTCGTCGCGTGCTGGAGGACTGCCGTTTCGTTCTTACCGTCGAGGAAGGGGCACTCATGGGGGGATTTGGTAGCGCCGTTCTGGAGACCGCGAACGAAATGGGGCTCTCCACCTCCCACCTGCGGCGCCTTGGAATCCCGGACCGGTACATCGAACACGGCGAACGTGGGGAGCTCCTTGCCGAAATCGGGCTGACGGCCGACGCGATCGCGAGCGAATGCCGTGCGTTGGCCCGCGCCATGGCCGTGAAGGAATAGCTATTCCGACGGTGGATCCGCCTTCGGTGCGTTTCGCGAGAAAAGCCGGTGTCGCAGGTAGAGAATCGCGACGAAGTCGTAGACGGCATGGACGATGATCGGAACCGCCAAGTTCTCGAAGTGCAGGAACAACCCACCGAAGTATAGTCCCATCATCGTGGCGACAACGAAGTAGGGGCGGTGGACGGCGTGCGCGGCTCCGAATACGACGGCACCCAGTGCCAATCCGGCGAAAGCTCCAGGAGTCCCTCCGATCCATTCCGCCAGGCCCGCCTGCAAGACCCCGCGAAAGAGCATCTCTTCCCCGAGACCGGCGAGAAAGGAAATCGCCGCGACATCGATCCATCCCGCGTGCCGGAAGAAGCGGCAAAGCACTTCGTCGACGGTGTCGGCGACGCGCCGCAGCGGCTCCCAGCGGATCCAGACGGTCACCAGGAGCATCCCGATGAGGGGGAGAGACCCCAGAAGTCCCCATCCGATCGCGCCGGGGGACCACTTCACGGCGGCCAAGGGGTCGATGCCGATGAAGCCGCCGATGACCGCCGCGAGAAGGGCAAGGCCACCCTCGAACGCGGCGATCAAGACCAGAACGGATTGCGGCGAGGGAGAGTCTTCAGACAAGGTTCAGGGGGCGTTGCGCGACGAGGCTTGGGGGAGGGGAATGCCATCCGGCGGCACGAATCGTTCTGGCTGGTCCCATTCTAGGAAAGAAGCGAGCCCGTCTCAAGGTGCCGTTTCGCCTTCGTCGCCCGATTCGCGGTTCGCGGGTCCACTCGTGCCGGCATTGCAGCCCCCCGTGCATGGGGTGTTTCATTCTTCGGATTCGCCTTAACCGATCCCTTTTGAATCCTGAAACGGTTACTCGGGTTTCGGGAGGTTGACTACGGTGACGACAGGTGTCAGGCTGGAGGTATGGACCATTTCTTCACCCCCGCGATTTGTCGTGTTTACCGAGAGGCCTCCCGGTGGCGGTTTTCCGATTCTTCGGAGCCGCTTTCTCCGGCCGCCGTCTTGCTGGGATTGCTGGCCGAGGGGGAGTCCCGCGCGGCCGAGGAACTGGGGAAGCACCAGATTGATGCGCAAGCAGTTCATGCGCGTTGGCCGGAGATGCATTTGGTGGAGGAGCCGCCGCGGTCGTCCGCGGAGGACATGCCCTGGCGGTTTGCGGCGGACTTACGCGCGGCGATCGCCGCGGTCGTGGACCGGTTGGCGCTTTTTCCACAACCACTCGAAATCGCCACCGAGCACCTTCTGTTGGGCCTTGCCGCCGTGGAGACCGAAACAGGCCGGTGGCTCCGAAGTCGGGGGCTTGACCCGGAGGCGATGACGGCCGAGCTGTTCACACTTTACGGGGTCAACAAGGACATGCGCCCTCTCGAGTGCGACGAGTTGGAAAGCCCGGACGACCCCGTGACGGTCGGGACGCCGTTGGAAAGGGACGAATTCGAACCGGTTCCGGCCTTCAAAACGCCCCGGATTTCCAGGGGTTCCTCGGACGACGATGACTTGCCGGCGTTGACGCTTACTCCGCGGGAAGCGGTGCAGGTCTTGCGAATCCTCGATGCCGCCGCGAACCGGGCTCGTGAAGGGCTCCGGGTAGTGGAAGACTTCGTCCGCTTCGTACTGGACGACGCGCACTTGACGCGAAAGCTTAAACAATGGCGACATGACTTGAGCGACGTTCTGGCTTCCGTTCCACTTGCCGGACGCATGGCCGCGCGGGATACCGAAACCGACGTCGGAACGGAGATCGGCACCGTCTCCGAGGCATCGCGCCGCTTTCCGGAGGACGTACTCACCGCGAATTTCAAGCGGCTCCAGGAATCGCTTCGGAGCCTGGAAGAATATGGAAAACTCTACGGGGGCGATTTGGCCGCGCGCGTGGAACAACTCCGGTACCGGACTTACACGTTGCACCGCGCCGCCGCCATTACTCGAACGAGCCTTGACCGGCTCGCGGACGTCCGGCTTTACGTCCTTCTCGACGGCCGCGAATCGGCCGAGGAATTCGAAAGACTGGCGAGCGTTCTGATCGAAAACGGGGTCGACGCGATACAACTCCGTGACAAGCGGCTCGACGACCGAACGCTTCTGGACCGCGGCCGGCGGCTCCGCGCGCTGACTCGCCGCGGGAATACGCTCTTCATCGTCAACGACAGACCGGACATCGCCGCACTCTCCCATGCCGACGGCGTTCACGTGGGTCAAGAAGAGCTTTCCCCGAAAAACGCGCGAGCGATCGTCGGGCCGGACGCTTTGATCGGAGTCTCGACTCATTCGATTCAACAGGCCCGCTGCGCCGTCCTTTCCGGGGCGAACTACATCGGCGTCGGCCCGACCTTTCTCTCCAACACCAAAGAGTTCGAGCAGTTCCCCGGTCCGGCCCTCTTGGAAGCGGTCGTCTCGGAGATCCGCCTCCCGGCGTTCGCCATCGGCGGAATCAATGCGTCGAATCTTGCCCGGGTTCTGGGAACCGGGCTTCGCCGAATCGCCGTGCAAAACGCCGTCCTTGGAGAGTCCGATCCGGCGGCGGCGGCGAGGCTGCTGGCGAAACGACTGCGCGGTTAGCCGGATAATAACGGTCTGAGGGCCATCCACGCCCCCACTTTCCGTGGGCTATACTCTGGGTAGGACCGATCCCGCCAGGGCCCTGGACGGTTCGGGGAACGCGGCCGTGTTCTTCCGAGAGTCCGTGCGGCTCGCGCGGTTCGCGATCGGTACGAACATCATCCCTTATAGGAGACGTACGATGATCCAAGTAAAACACGGCAAGTCCGACAAAACCATCGGGTTTGAAGTGAACGGGAAGCTCCTCCACGAGGACTACCAGGTCATGATTCCGCGGCTCGAAGAACTGATCGGCGAGTACGGGAGTATCCGCTGCCTGATCGAAATCGAGAACACGCACGGCTTCGAGATGCGTGCGCTGTGGGACGAGATCAAGTTCGACACGAAACACTGCAAGGACGTCGAGCGATGCGCCGTCGTCGGCGATCCCTCGTGGCACCACTGGATGACGAAATTCGGGCAATTCCTGTTCCGCAAGGCGGAAGTCAAGTACTTCTCGGCGGAAGACGCGGGGGCGGCCTGGGAGTGGCTTGAAGAGGGACTGCCGCAGAGCCAAATCGGCACCGGTGCCGAAAGCGACATGACGGCCGAGGGATTCCACTCCGGTTCCATCGAGACACCGATGCAGGTCGATCGCTGAATTCCACCGGGGTGTCGCAAAGAACATAAGAACCGCCGATCCTTTCTCGGCGGTTCTTCTTTATTGAACGTCGACCGGGCGCCCGTGGAGCCCGAGAACCTGCTCCACCGCGCGGACCACCTCTCCTTCGCCGACATCCCTCTTCTCTCCGGAGAGAAGGTCCTTCACCTGGATGACGCCGGCCGCGAATTCGTCGGCGCCGGCGATGAGGGCAATGCGAAAACCGCGGCGGTCGGCGTATTTGAGTTGTTGGCCCAACTTCTTCGCGTCCGGAAAGACCTCCGTCGCGATTCCGGCCTTCCTCAGCCGCGACGCCAGTGCCACGTAGTCGTTCAATCGCGACTCGTCGAAGTATGGGATGAAAACGGCCGCCGGCGTCGACGTCGCCTCGATCATGCCGAGTTCCTCCATCGCCGCCAAAAGCCTGTCCAGTCCCAACGACGCGCCCACCCCGGGCAGTTCCTGGTCGGTATACAGCTCCGCCAGATTGTCGTAGCGCCCGCCGCTGCAAACGCTGCCGATGTCGGGCATGTCCTCCAAAAACGTCTCGTAGATCGTTCCGGTGTAATAGTCCAGTCCGCGCGCAATAGAGACATCCAGCTTGACTCGTTCCTCCGGGACGTTTGCCGCCCGGACGGCGCCGAGGAGTTGCGCCAGCTCGGCGGTTCCCCTTTCCCCCTTTTCGCTCCCGGCGGTGAGCGACTCGATCTCGCGGAGGATTTCGTCGTTCGTTCCAGCCGTTTTCGCCAGGCGGAGGACTTCCTCGGCCTGCGCCGCCGCCACGCCGGCCGTCTCGGCCATTTCCCGGGCCACTTTTTCCGGGCCGATCTTGGCGAGCTTGTCGAGCGCCCTGAGAATCGGCGCGCATTGCTCAGCGAGATCGAGCTTTTCGAGCACTCCGGCAAGCACCCTGCGGTTGTTGACGCGAATCGTGAACCGCTCGAATCCGATCGCCTCGAACAGGTCGTTGACGACCAGCGCCGTTTCGATATCGGCGGCGACCGATCTCGTCCCGATCGTGTCGAAATCGCACTGCATGAACTCCCGGTAACGCCCGCGCTGCTTTCGTTCTCCGCGCCAGACCGTCGCGATGTGGTAGCGTTTCAGCGGCGTGCCCAACTCGCCGACGTGCTGGGCGGCGAACCGCGCCAGCGGGACGGTCAGGTCGAAACGCATGCCCACATGCCGGTCGCCATGATCACGGAACTGGTACAGTTGCTTATCGCTTTCCTCCCCCCCCTTTCCGGCCAGAATCTCGTAATACTCCAGGCTCGGCGTATCGATCGGGAAGAAACCGTATGAACGGTACACCCGCCGCGCCGTTTCCATGAGCTTCTCGCGAGGAATCATGGCGGAAGGGAGGTAATCGCGGAATCCGCTGAGAATCCGCGGCGCGATACGTTGAGTCTTTTGCTTCATCGGTGGGATGAGAGGGAGGTTGGGGGAGTAGGGAATGCTACGGTCTTGGACCGCGGATTCCTTCCTTGGTTCGCGGACCTAGCACCGCCTCGGCGTATTCGAGGACTTGCTCCGGGGTCTCCCAGTAGTGGTCGTAGACCCAGTCGTCCTCGTATTCGCATTTGTCGGTCGTGTAGTCGCGGCAAATCTGCGGCCGGGAGTCGTACGCGCCACAGAGATTGTCGTCGCCCAGTGCCTTGCACTTGTTATGGACCAAGAGGTACCAATCCCCGTCCTCGACGAAGACGGTGGCCCTCTCGTGCAGCAGATACCAGCGGATGAATTCGAAATCCTTCCATTCCTCGGGCGCCTCGATCGGCAGGGCGAAGTACCGGCAGCACTTGGCGCTACAGTGGGCACACAGGTTTTCCCCAGCGGGAATCTCTTCGCGAGTCGGTTTTATTCTTGAATTTTCATGGTTTTTCATTGATTGCGGTTTTCTCCGGGATGAATGGCTTCTCAGTATATAGGTTGACGCCGGGGGACGGAAGGTGAGGCAAACGCAGCGCCAATGGCATCGAGGAAACCTACAACTCCAACACGAAGGAACTCCGTCCCACCGCGAAAGTTGGTCTAACCCATACAATCCGCTCTTCCGGAACGTAGTTCAGCGCGAACGCATGGTCCGTTTGTGTCATTATTCAGAGATGATCCGAAAATGACGATTCGCCTTACCGTGCCACCTCGTCGGATTGAAAACTCAAGGAAAAAAATGAGCGTTCTTGGACATCGACCCGAGTGGATTCCAGTCGCGGCGGTCTTCCTGTTGGCTGTTGCGTTCGCGGTCCCCGTCGTCGCCGACACCCTGGAAGAGGCCTGTTGGATGGCAGTGGCTACCGATCAGTCAATCCGGTCGCGGCAAATGGAAACGCGGGCCGCGCGGTGGGGCTATCGCGCGGCGAAGGGTGGCCACCTGCCGCAAGTCAGAGCGATGTCCGAGTATATCCTTTTGTCGGATCGCCCGTCGATCAACATGACCGTTCCGCAGGTGGGATCGTTCAGTGCGCCGATCCTCGACAAGAACTTCAACGTAACGACGGCAAGCATAACCCAGCCGATTTGGAACGGCGGCCGCACGCGCTGGGCCGTCAACGCGGCCGCGTCTCGAGTTAGCGCCGCGGAGCGCGCGGAGCTGACCACCGTGCAGGATGTCAAGCTCGCGGCGGTAAGCGCGTACGTAACGGTACTCCGCGCCGGCAGACTGTTGAAAGTGACCGAAAGCAACGTCATCAGCCTCGAATCGCATGTCAGGGACGTGTCCAACATGCTCGAACAGGGAATGGTCGCGAAAAACGACTTCCTGGCGGCCCGCGTCGCGCTGGCAAACGCGGCTCAAGCCGCGCGTCGAGCAAGCAACGGCTTGGATACCTCCAGAGCCGCGTACAACCGGCAGGTGGGGCGGTCGCTGGCTGCGGAAGTCGTGCTCGCGGAAATCGATTTGCCCCCGGCTTCCGAGAATCTCGACGCCCTCACGCGAACGGCGATCCAATTGCGTCCGGAACTGGCCGCCCTTTCCGCACAAGCGAACGCGCTGCGGAGCGAGGCGAAACAGCTCAAGCCGAAAACCTGCCGAACATCGCGTGCGGAGGCTTGTATGGCCACTTGCAGAATCAAAGCATCCAACCGAACGACTATTGGATGGCCCACTGCGGGTTGAATTGGGCTCCGTACGACGGAGGAATCGCTCGATCCAGGGCGAATGCTCTGTTCGAGCAGGCCGAGGCGGTCCTCCGGCACCGTGCAGACGCGCAGACGAAGATTGCGCTCCAAGTCCGGACCGCGTGGCTGGACGAACAGGAGACGCGCGACCGTATCCGGGTCACCGAGACGGCAATCGAGCAGGCGGAAGAAAACCTCCGGGTCGCCAAACTCCGCTTCGACCAGGGGAAGGGGACGAACACGGAAGTCCTGGATGCAGAAACCGCCAGAACCGAGACGTACAACAACTATTACAACGCCCTGTACGACGCGATCCTGGCGACGTATCAGCTCCGACGCGCCGTGGGGACGCTTTAGGAGTCCCTCACTCCCCCAACCAAAACGACCGCCAATAGGCCCTATCCAACTCGTAGATGTCGAGCGAACCGTCATTCGCGGCGCCTGGGGGGAGGATGCCGTAGCGCTTGAGTTCGCGGACGTACGGCTCCGGGGGCCGGTAGCCGGGCATGTCGAAACGTTTGATGCCGTCGAGGTATTCCTTGCCAGCGGTGATCATCGTGAGAATCTTCTGGTAATCGGCGTCGTTCGTGCCGGCAAAAACGGGTTTGGCCGTTTCCGGCGAGGCCGGATTGCGACAAAGGCCCCAGCCGCCTGCCTCCTCGGCGAGCGGCGCCAACAGGGCGAGCGACTTCTCGGGTTCGCTGAGATTGAAGACGATGTGCCGCGCCCGCTCCAGCCGCGGGTCGTTCATGTCGGGCATCCAGAAGGAGAGCCCGTTTTCGTCCGACAGGGCCTTGGGGAGGCGGCGATCGTTCTGGTGGCATCCGTCGCACCGCCGGGTGATCGCCTCGGCGGCCGCTTCAGTCTCGGGCCGGTCGTAGTCGGTGTGGACCTGGATGTTCTGCGTATAGCCGCCGACGGACCCCGCCCCCAGTGCGCCATACGTCCCGGGGTAGGGTGCGCCGGCGTCGATCCACAGGCGGAGAATTTTGGCGTCGCGCTCGGTCGCCTTGGCTTCGTAGTGCGAGCCGTCGAGCATCGTCAGAATCTTACTCGCGCCGGAGCCCAGCGCCCGAGGCGGATAGTTGCTTTTCGGAAGGTTGCGGCCGTCGGAATACAGACGGCGGATCGTCAGGTGGTAATACGCCTGTGAGAACATGGGCCCCCGGTCGCCGCACAGGAGCAGCTTTCCGGCGTAGGGACCGCCGCGGTCGGTCTTTTCGTAGCCGTGGCAGTCGACGCAGAGCCGGTCGAGAATCGGCTGGACGTCACGGGGAAAATCGAATACGTCGGGGCACTCGTCGATCGGCTCGATCCGCTGGGGGGACGCACGCATCGCTCGGAGGTTCATCCTCGGCAGGAACGTTTGTGTCCGCTTTTCGTGGCAGCCGACGCAACCGATCGTCTCGCCCGACTGGACCGTGAGGAAGCTCTGCATCCGCTTGACCGACAAGTCGTTCTCGTCGAGGGCGACCAGGATGAGCGACCGCAGGGCGGGGACCTCGAAAAACGCCGACCCGTCCTCTTCCACCGGGACCGTGCCGAGCACCCTCTCCAGCGTGAACGACCCGGCGTAGGTGAGCGGATCCATTCCACCGGTATAGTTGATCGGCTTGGGGAGGCTTTCCAGGACGAGCAGTTTCTTGATGTCGCCCCGCTTCACCCCCTCCATGTTGCGGCCCTGGTAAACGTCGATGAGGAAAAGGCGGCCGCGGGTCTCGTCGAGTGCCACCCGGGGGGGAATGATCCGCTCGCGCTCTCTTTCTCGCAAGGGGCGAGGCTCGTGGCATTCATAGCCGGCCGCCGCGTCGGCTTCCGGCAGCGTGAAGATCGTCTCGCACTTCCCGTCGTCGTCGACCAGTTGGAGCGTTTTCCCATGAGCGGTAAGGAAGCAGTCTTTCGTAAGTGGGTAAGGATCGCGAAAGTTCGCGTCCGGGTGGATTCGCGTCGCCATGCCGTCATCATCCGGACCGCCGCGAGGGTCGACGATGGTAAGATAGCCGGCGTGTTCTCTCGCCCCGTGCCCCGGCGAGAAGATCGCGATCACGCGATTCGTCCCGGGAATCGGCTTAGCGTCGATCATTACCACGCCGGGAGTTTGATTGCCGAAGAAAACGGTCTGGTTGGTCCCGTCGGGGCTCATCGTCCACAGATGGTGGTAGTGGACCTGCGAGCGGTCGACGTATTCCCAGCGTTGGTACAGAATCCGCCCGTCCGGCAATGGCCAGGGGGTATTATCGTGCTCGACATTGGCCGAGACCTGACGGATGTTGGAGCCGTCCGCGTCGCAGCGGTAAAGGACGCCCACCTGGGTCACCCAGCAATTCACCCAACGCCGGGCGCGGCTGGAGACGAAAATGAGCGAACCGTCCGGAAGCCAGCACGGCTCGATGTCGTCGTAGTTCCCGTCGGTCAACTGAGTCAGGCCGCTGCCGTCGGCGCCGATCCGGTAGAGGTGAAAGTGCTCGCCGTCCCCTTTCCGGTAGGAAAAGACGATCGTTTTGCCGTCGTAATGCACCACCGGATCGCGGACGCCGCCGAGCGGATCGTCCAGGAGAACGGTGACCTCGCCGGTCTTCACGTTCAGCCGGAAGAGCTTTCCGCCGGGGACATAGGTGACCCGCTTCTCGTGGTGCCGGCACTGGTCGAAGTAGCTCTCGCCTCCCCAATCGGCGTAGTAGCTGAAGTTCGCGTACCAGTGACCGTCCGGACCTGGCTTCCGCAGGGCGAAGACGATCTCCGTCTCCGCCTGTTTCGCGGCGGCGGTCTTCGCGGAATCGTCGGCGCGTGCCGGGCTGGCGGCAGTGAAACCGAACAGGGCGAGGAATAGGACAATCGCGTGGAAACGGTGCATGGCGCGGCCTATTGAAAACTCCTGGGCTCTCACTGTGCGAGCATTTCACGCATCGCGTTCATCAGGACCGTCTCGACGGCGGAGTCGACGCGGCATACCTTACTCGCTTCGTAGCCCCCTTGCGGGAACTGTTCCGCCAAAGGAATGTACCCGGGGCCCGTGTCACCGTAGGCGGCCACGCAAACGAAATCATCGGGAGCCATCTCGTAGGCGGCCAATTGATAACCGATGCACAACTCGCCCGGCACGTGGACGATCTTCGCGGGGCCGACGTGGAGGCAACCCAGCAAGAGGGGGGCGGCCCGCATTCGCCCCAGGAAAGCCAGATCGCGCGCGGCGAAGACGCGGTCGGTCCGTTTGTTTTCCGCATTGGCTAGGACCTTGTTTTTGGCGTCCTCTTGAATCGTATCGCGAACCGGCAGCGGCGCCTCCACCGTCTTCCATGCCACGGAAGCCGCGTCGATCGGAATCCTCTTCATGTCCTTCCACGCCAGACGCATCCCTTCGGCGAGCCGTTTGCCCAAAATCTCGCGATTCTCCGGTGAACCGTCATTGTATTTACCCGCCGCGATATCGCCGCCGGCGCCGTCGAAATGCAGGATAGCCGCCCCTGGAAGAGCCGCCTCGCGGATCGCTCTGGCGACGCCGACCGTATCGTGACTGACGACGCCGTCGCCGTAGTAACTTTGTGGATGGGTGGCATAGTAGCTGAGGATCGCCAGCGGCCGGTCGCCGCTGAAAAACGCCACCGCGCGGACGAATGGATCGATAATCCCCTCCGGGAGGGCGCGGACATCGGCATCGCGGCAACTGCTCATCCGCGTGACCCGCACCTTGCCGTCCGGCCCCAGAATGCGGCGGTTGGAGGCGAACCTCTCGACGCGGCCCTTTCCAACGCCTACGTGGGTGACCGTTTCCAGGCCTTTCTCCATCACTTCCGCCGCGGCCTTGGCGGTCGCTTCGCGCGCGTCCTTTTCCCACTGGACGTCGAAGAGGGCACCGCTTAAGCCATGCTCGGCGAGAATCGCCTCGGTGGACGCGTCGACGCCGGGCGCCGTGTGCAGATGCACGGTGTGAACGCTAACCCGATCCTCGGTCGTGCCGACCGCCGCGGCCAGTGCCTGCCGCCACTGGTCGTTGGAGGCGTTGCCGATGTTGACGAAATCGACGATGCACAGGATGATCGGCTTCGACTCTCCGGGGGACAGGATGACGCCCCGCGCGGAGAGCGGCTCGGCCACCTTGACCGCCGCCTTGACATTGCCATGGCATAGCGGCGCGCCGATCGGGGGGGTGACGTCGGCCTGAAAGGCGGCCAGTCTCAGTTCACCCGCCGCGTCGTTTCCCGGAGCCGACGCGACAAGCGGCCCGGAAAACGCCAAACCCGCCGCGGCCGATTGCAGGAAGGAACGTCGTGAAGGAAGGTGGGGGTGGGTCATGGGAGGTTCCTCCGAAAATCAAAGGGTGGGACTACGCTGACGGATAATCCACGGTGCTTCCACTCTCGGTGCGCCTTTGGCGATCCGTCATTGCGCAAACATCGGGAAGGCCGGATATCCCCGCTCTTGTCGATTCATTCTACCCGATTGCCGCCTGGTTCGCAATCGTCGGCGGCGGGCCTCGCGTCGGACCGGGCGATTTCGGGCCTTCTATCGCGTTCTGGGACGACCGGCCTCCTCGTGGTACTTGCGGAGCTGTTCTTTGGGAAACGTGGCGTCTCCCTTGTCGCGCAGTAATGCGCCAAGCGCCGTAATGTGTCTGCCGAAATCGGTCAGTGATTCCCCCCGCACCTTTCTTGGCCTCCCAAAAATGGGCCAGCGGCAAAAACAGAAGACGATGCCCAGCGCGGTAAACTGCGCCAACATCCAATTGAAAGGAAAACGCGTGACGATGTCCCAATGGGATCGTGATGGGTGGTCTTCATCGGCAATCGAAAGGCCAAACGGACCACTTTCGACGAACACGACGCGTTCACCGGGCCCGGCGGTTTCTATTAGCCTCGCCGCAAGCTTGCGGTGTTCGTGGTTCGCCAGCGGATAGTTCAAGAGAAACGATCCGTTCGCGACGACGACGAGCTGACTTGCCCCTCCGTACCGGGGCGAGCGGGCTACGAAGGGTCCCTTTTCGGTTTCCAGAAGAGGTTCGAAATCATCGTCGAAAACCGGCGAATTGCCGAGACGAAGTGCCGTCCTATCGACGTCCAGATTCTCGACCCATCCGGCCTTGCCGCTGAGTTCTCTCGGTTCGTAGACATCGCCACGCGCAATGGAATACCAGTCGGAATCCAAGGTATCCAACTCCCACCGCCGCCGGAGATCGTGGGCGATCCGCGAAGCCGCCAGCCGGTTCGACGCCTCCGTTCTCGTCTCTCTTGTATCGTAATCGTTCAGGACCTGCTCCCAGTATTGCACCGCCGCGTCGAAATCTCGGCCTACATAGATGAGCGTTCTACCCGGTTCATTCTCCAACCACTCTTCGAACCAGTCGACCACCTCGACGTCCGGCACTTCGAAGTCATCGGGAATCCAGACGATGCAATCGGCCCGTTCCAAGGCCGGGTTGAGCCGTCGCGCGGACGTCACTCGGGCGCCATAATGCTCGAACATCCGCGAGAAGACCGTTGCTCCGTTGACGCTCTCTGCGCTGGACGACGTGCTGATCTTCCCGTACTCCGTTTCAACCTCTTCAGAGGTGCATCCGGATAGGAAAACTAGGAGAGACACGTAAAAAACGGTGGAACGCATCTTGTTGGCGACAAGGGGTGAACGAACTTCCTCCATCGCTTCCAGGGTACATCCCTTTCCCGGTAGCGTCAACACGATACGCCGCGAGAGGGGTGCCGAATGCCGCGTGAATAGACGTGGACCTTGCCGAAAGGACGATCCCGACTAAAGACCAGTGATCGATACGCCGGTCCCGCGGTCAATTGTCTTCTGGGAAACGCCGGTCCCAAATCGCCTTCTACTTCCCGGTCGTCCGGTGGAGAACCGGCGAGAACGTCGCGTTGGATGACGTCAACGGTAGTATGGAACCCGAAGTGCCTTCACGGTGTGATGGGACGCCGCGGCGAGTCCTCGTCCACGACCGGGCGATTCGTTCCTTGGAAGCGGGGGATTACCGTTTCACCCACGACCGCGAACATCGGAATCATGTCGAGGCACCCCTCGGCGAGCGTAAGCCGACCACCAGTAGCAAAACGGCCAAACCGTAGACCGCGCCGCTTGGTTCCGGTACCGCCGCCGTTGCCACGGCCCCCCAATTCGCCCGGATGACGTCCAGATCGTTGCTGTCCACCAGTCCGTCGCCGGTAGCATCGCCTTCGGACGCATCCCCCGGCGTCACGGTCCGTCCCCAATTCGCGCGGATGATGTCCAGGTCCCCGCTGTCAACCGATCCATCCGCGTTGAGGTCGCCGTCGAGGAGGACCGGCTTGCACTTTGCGGTGATTGCGTAGACTCCCGGGGTATAATAATCGACGAAATAGGCCGTTCCTTCGGCCGTGATATCGCCGGACACCGCCAGGATCGACAGCCAGATATCTCCGGTCATGGAGACGATCTCGCTCGGCGCTTCACCCGGCGCGTTCGTTTTGGGCCAGACGAAAAGCCGGCCCTCGCCCGACGTGTTGGAGGAGAAGACGATGTTTCCCTCCGCGTCGACCTCCGTATCATATCCTCCGCCGGAGAGTTCGCACAGGAGCGTGCCTTCCGTCTTGGTCAGCCGGCCTTCGCCGAGCGCCGCTTCAACCGCGGCGGCATCCCACCGCCACAGCGCGGCCTCCCCGGAGGTGGTCGCGTAATTCACGTAGAAAAAGCCTTCCGATTCCGAAACGGCGAATCCGGCGGAATTCCCTCCGATCTCGATGACCCGGTCGTGTTCGTCGGCACCGGAAACGTCCAGTTTCCAGATGGAATTCGGCGCCGTCCACCCCGGCTCGTTTAGACCGGAGACATAGGGCACACCGCCATAGAACTCCAGATCGAAATTCCCGGCCATCGTCGCCTTGTGCGTCCAGGTTTCTTCGGATAGATCGAAGCGGTAGATGCGGTCGTCGGTGTTGCCCATGGTCGTGAACCCGACCCAGATCGCCTCCTCGCCGGGTTCCACCTCCACGAAACTCACCCAGGGAACGAATCCGTCGCCATCGGGAGCCAGATAGCCGTCGGTCGGCTTTCCATAGGAGGCGACGATCGTTTCACTCACCGGATCGACGATTTCCAGCCCGTGGAATCCTTCAAAGAAGACCAGTTGATTTCCCATCAGGTCGATGACCTCGGGGCCGCGAAGATCGTCTCCGGAACCGAAGAGCCGCCCGGCCCGGTAACCGGCGGCACACGTTACCGGCAGGTTTCCCGGTTGAGATGGCGTATTCAAGACACCGATCGCTTCGAGGTCGAAACCCCCGGAGCCCCAAGTGACCCACGCGTCGTAAATCGGATTTCCCAGGGAGTCCTTGAAGTCGCCGCTTCCCGGAATGTCAACGATTCGGACGTACCGGACGTCATTCAGGTCGAGATTCCCACTTATGACGGCCGCGTCCGTCGCCAGTTCGGCCAAATCGAACGGCGTCCCGAAGGAGATCCCTGCCGTGTTGGGGTGCTTTCCCGCCAGGTTATACACGCCGGTCGGATCGATCGTTCCGTAGCCGCCGACGGGACTTGGAGTGAGCGAGACGGAAGGAAATCGGGCGAAAGTGTTTCCATCGCTGGAAACCTCCACGTAAGCCAGCTCCGCGAACAACGCCGACCCGGTTAGCGCCGCGTTCTCGAAGACGGCGAAATCCGGCCCGGTTCCGTCGGCGATGGGAACGTCAAAGTGCAACGTGATTCTTCCAGGGGCCAATCCCTGCGCAATCTGATCCTGATCCAGATCGCCCAGGGATACCACGTCGGCGTTATTGCCGGTAACTGGGCCCAGCGCCTTGTGCGGACTTTGCCACGCGGCGGCCACCCCGGGAGCCGGGGCGTAATCGAGATAGACCGAGGCCCAACCGACAAAGGCCGGGTTTAACTCGCCGCCGACGAACCCGGGAATGCCGGGTTCCGTGTATGGACCGGCGGAGGCAACGGCGACTACGCAGGCGCTCACGAGAAATCCAGAAAAGAGAGTGTGGTTCATGATCGCGGTTCTCGACAAACGACCCCCTATCCCTCGTAGGGAGGATGTCCTCGCTTGGTAGGTCTTCTGACTCCCGAACCACCGGCGTCACCGCCTTCTCGTCACCCGATAATGTTCGGTTAATCTCAGTTTTTTGCTGAGCGCGACAATGGCGAAAAAGAACGGACGCGGGGATTGTTCGGTTACAGCGGCGGGGCCGTCCCGGATTCGCACCGGAGTTCCCTGTTCGTCGGCCGTTCTACGAGAACGCCGACCACCAAGCGACGCTGATTTGGCCGGATTTTAAGCTCTCAGCCGGTTGGCGTCAATGCATTTCCCCTGATGCGGCGATGTGGGTCCGGTCCAGTTCATCCAAGCAGAACACTCGAACCGTCGGTCCCTCCGGCAAAACCGCGTGGCGGCGATTTACGATTGGAACGGCATCCCGTAAGATAGTATTGTTTTTTGCGACTGCGTCTACTCCGCGACAAAAACCCCAATCGGTATAGCCAATTCTTTTTCCTCAGGAGCGAAAACAGTAATAGGATGGAATCCGCATATTTTATCACGGCGATCGGCACCCCCCTCGATCAAGACGAAAACCTGCATGTTGAAGGGTTGGAAAAGCAATTCGAGGATCAGGCCTCGGCGGGAATTCCCGGTATACTCTCCGCCGGCAGCATGGGCTGCATGCAGTTGCTCCGCGATTCGACCTACCGAGCCCTTGCCGAGCATTCGGTTCGCTGTTGGAAGGGAAAGGGCGAACTCCTGTTCGGCGTGGGTGATACGTCGTTCGCGCGAACGAGGGACCGTATCGAATTCGCGAACCGTTTCGAATTCGACGGCGTCGTCGTGTTGACGCCGTGCCACTCGAAATTCTCGCAGGAGGACCTGGTCGACTATTACATGGGCCTTGCCGATATTTCGAAGACCCCGCTGTACCTCTACGACCTGCCGGCCGTGGCCGGGATGGGGATCGACATGGAGACCTACTTCAGGGTCGCCGAGCATCCGAACATCCGCGGCGGAAAGATTTCCGGGCGCCGCGAGTTCTCGTGCGAGCTGATCCGCCGGATCGATCCGGAACAATTTCGCATCATCGTGGCGGAGCCGTACCATATCGTCCAACTGCTCAACGAGGGCGTCATGCAGCACCTGGAGGGGATGTTCGCCATCGCGCCGGCGTGGACGGTCGAACTCGGCAAGGCGGTTGCCGAAGGACGTCGGGAAGAAGCCGCTTTGTACCAGAAGGGCATTTATGAACTCCGCGAGCTACTTATATCGAATCAGCGGCCCATGGGAGTCTTTACCGCGCTGATGAACGCCCGCGGACTACCCGGGAAATACCATCCGGCCCCCTGGAAGGCGTTGGACGAAGCGGACGAGAAATCGCTACTTTCGGAGAAGATCGTCCGGCAGCTCTTGGGGGAGATTCCGCTGGAATGACCCGACGATCGGGTTTCCGGCCCCGGAGACTCTCTCAAGCGGCTGTCGGAACTCACGGCAAAAGGGATCACACCATGAACCAGTTCAAGACGACCACCGCGTTGGCGGCTTTGTTGGGTCTGGTGGGAGTATTCACTTCCGCCGCGGCCCAGGATCCCGAAGTGGATGGTACCGCAAAACCCGGTGCTGCCGAAGCGCAGGCGCCCGACCGCCTGGGACGGCTCATTCGCGTGCGAATGCCGATCGACGGGCGAGAGTTCGACCGGACGCAGCGATACGTCTCGCGACTGCTGGAGATGGCGAGCCGGGAGAAGAAGCGGCCGGTCCTCGTATTCGAATTCACCTCGCCGCCTGAAGAAGAGGAGACGGTCACCGCGGCGAGCCAGTTCGGCTCGGCATACCAAATGGCCGATTTCCTCTCCGGGACCGAGTTGAGCGCGGCCAATACGGTCGCCTACATTCCGGGAAAAGTCCGAGGCCACGCCGTACTCGCGGCTCTGGCCTGCAACGAGATCATCATGGCGCCGGATGCCGAACTCGGACCCGCCGCCGTGCCCCACGGATCGCCGATCAACGCTCCCATTCGAAGCGCCTATCAGGAGATCGCGGCACGGCGCAAGACGATTCCGGTCGCCGTCGCGATTGGGTTGCTCGATCCGGCACAAGAGGTCTTGGTCGCGGAAACCGAAGTCTCCCGCGACTTCATCACCGCCGCGGAATTGCCCGATCTGGAAAAAAAAGTCACCGTCAAGAAGACGGAAGTCCTGTTTCCCGCCGGGCAACCAGGCATATTGCAGGGAAAGGCGGCGAGGAGACTGGGTCTGGTTGGTTACTTGGCCGAGTCGCCGCGCGACGTGGCGAAGGCTCTTGATCTGGACGAAAAAGCCCTGGTTCCGGACCCCTCGCTTGGAGGGAAATGGCGAACCGCGCAGATCCGGCTCGACGGTCCCATCACGGCGACCTCCATCGATCGTGCCCGGCACATGATCGAGGAGGCGATCAACACCAACGACGCGAACTTCCTGTGCTTCTGGATCAATAGCCCCGGGGGTTCACCGGTTGACAGTATGAGGTTGGCCTCCGCGATCGCGGAATTGCCGGCCGAGGCGATTCGGACCACGGCATATATCCCGCAAGAGGCGCGGGGTGACGCCGCGCTGGTGGCAATGGCGTGCGATCAGGTATTCATGACGCCGGATGCGATTCTCGGTGGCAGCGGCGCCTACCAGGCGGACCGCCGCGAAATCGACACGATCGTAGAAGCGATCCGCGGCTCGCTCGCACCGGCGAAATCGCGGGACTGGTCGCTCCCGGCGGCGATGATCGATCCCAATCTCGAAGTCTACGAATGCTCGCGGCTGGATGAAAGGCGCTATTGGGCCGACGCGGAACTCGCCGAAGCCGCGGACCCGGAGTCCTGGAAGAAGGGCAAGCCGGTTACCGCGCCGGGTCAGCCGTTTCAGGCTCGGGGCGCGCGGGCGGTCGAGGTCGAACTGGCGGACCGCACCGTGGAGAGTTTCCGGGAATACAAGGCGTTTTTCGGCCTCGAAGACGATCCCCAACTGCTGGAGCCGTCGTGGGCCCATATTCTCATCGAGGCGCTCGCCTCACCGGGTATGGCGATGCTCTTGTTCATCATCGGTGGCGTCGGCCTCTACGCCGAATTGCAGTCCCCCGGAATTGGCGTCGGCGGGTTCGTGTTTCTCGTCTGTTTTCTGCTCTTCTTCTGGAGCCGATACTTGGGCGCAACCGCCGGATGGCTCGAGGTCCTGCTCTTTCTGGGCGGGCTGGCTTGCGTCTTACTGGAGATATTCGTCCTCCCCGGTTTCGGGATATTCGGGCTCGGGGGCGGGGCCCTCATCCTGGCCTCCTTGATCCTTGCCAGCCACACGTTCATCGTCCCCAGAAACCCATACCAATATGCTCAGTTCGAACGCTCACTCATGATGCTCGGCGGATCGACGGCCGGAGTTCTTCTCGGAATCTACCTGGTCAACCGTTATCTTCCCCACACCCCGTTTCTCAACAAGATGATTCTCGCCCCTCCAGAGGGGGACGAAGCGGTAATTCTCCAGAAACGCGAGTCACTCGTGGATCACAGTGATCTCCTGGGAAGGCAGGGAATCACGACAACGAAACTCGTTCCCAGTGGGAAGGCGCGATTCGGGGACCGGTACGTTGACGTAATCGCCTCCGAAAGCGAAATCATCGATGTCGGCGTCCCCGTCGTGGTCACCGACGTGCACGGCGCCCGGGTCTTGGTGCAACCGATTCAACGGTACGCATGATCTTGACGCTTCGAGGGGGTAATCGCCTTGCTTTCCATCGGCGGCGGCCGCGGCGGTGGCGCGCTTCGGTCGCATTATGAACTCCTACTCCCCCCGCGCCGCGCAGAAGAAAACCCAAACGTCACATTGGCGCGGCGCCTCTTCCGGGAGTTTGGCCTCGATACGAACCCCGAACGGCTGCACCTGCGTCGGGCGGATGCGGCATTCCGGACCCGCGATCCAATGGCACTCGAACTCGGGTGCTCCGAGAAAGGGAGGACATATCGGGATGTGGGCGTAGCCGACGCGCTGGCCCGGTTCGAAGGAAATGCGTACCTGCCCTTCAACGCATTCCCGGCCCGTTTCGTCCTTTAGTCGCCTCAAATGCTCCTCGCGCGGTTCTTCGCCGGCAAACACCTCCGACTCCTCGCCGAATTCTTCCTCCTCCGCGGGTCCGCCGGGGGTTGTCGCCGGCGCGCTCGTCTCCGAACGCGCCAAAGCGGTGTGGCGAAGGCCCTGAAAACAAGCGAACTCACAGAGGGCGATGAATACCCAGAAGATAGCGACGGCAAAAAAAGACGAACCGGGCATCCAGAGGGCCAGTCCGAGGATCACCGCGGCCGACGTGGCGACGCAAGTCGGGACGAAACGTCGGTCCCAGGTCGGCATCGCGTGGTGAATAAACAGGAGCGTTCCACCTAGAACGAGGCCGGTCGAGGCAATCCATCCCGGTGAAAGCGGTTGAACGAACTCCGCTGAGAGCCGCCGGATCGTGAAAAGGGTTGCCGTCCCGGCAAGAAGCGCAAGTAGCGTTCTCGCCGCGGCTTCGGGCAGAAACGACAATCGGTTCGCGGCCGATTCGAAAGAAACACTCATTCTCTTTCAGTCCGACTTTTCGGTGTTCTCGCTTTCGCGACGGATATCGTTGATTTCCCGCTGTAGTTTGGCGCATTCCATAAGGAGTGCCTGCTGGGAGCGCGCGACCTGTATTCGCGTGGCGGCGACGTCGCCGAACCCCAGAAAAATAAGCCACACCGCCAGGAAGAACGCGGTTCCCCAGTAAAGGACCCCAAGCCAGCCGGGGAATTCGAGCAGATTTCCAACAAAGAGCATGACCGCGAGAAAACCCATCATCGCGGTCGTCTGCAAGCGTCGTCGGTACTGCAACTTGTGAAACCGCAATTCGTTTTCGTTCGTCGATTCCGATTTCCTCGCTTTCCACGTGCGGTGGTGCCACACGAAGAGGAAAGTGATTGCTCCGGCGATGACGACCGCCGAAGCAATTCCCTGCAAGTAGTGCATTGCTGCGCCTCCACAATGAAACTGGCGAGGTTGCGTTCTCGGAAGCGGATTCACTTCGCGATTCTGGACCAGATCGCGAACGCCGCTTCACCGTTGACTTCGTTCCTCGCCGCGCGTCTTCCCTCGGCAATATCCAATACTGTATCATATAACGCATCGGTCAAGGAATTCCAAGAGGTTTCCCGGCAAAGAAGCCTTCCCGCGTCGAAATCGCTCCATCCGGCGTACCGCCGTGCCGCGTCCGAATGCGCGAATATCTTCGGGGTGGGAACATGCGCTCCGACGGATGTCCCCAGTTGGGTCGTCCAGGCGATAAGCGATGCTCCGGCCGCCTCCAACGTCGTAATCGCCGTGAGGTCGTTTCCCGGACCGTAGCAGAGGACCAGCCCCCCCTGGCGCGGCGCCGCCGGCTCTCCGTATTCGAGACAACCGACGACCGGACCGCTTCCTCCCTTAAGTACGGCGCCAAGCGACTTCTGCGCCAGCGTCGTCAGCCCGGCGACGATGTTGCCTTGGGACGGGTTCGAGTCAAGCGGCTCACCGGCGGCGCGGAGTTCGTCCCGGTATCGCGCGAACGCGGAAACCGTTTCGTCGTAGACCGACCGGCTCGCACACCTCCGCAGTACCGTATGCACCGCTCCGAAGAACTCCGGGAACTCGGTAATCAAAACGGTTGCCCCCATTTGCATGAAGCGATTCGCGACGCGGCCCAAGAGAGGATTCGCGGTGATTCCCGAAAAAGGGCCACTCGCTCCGCACTTGACCCCCAACGTGAGGTCCGAAACGGGACACGATTCGCGTCGGCAACCCTTCGCGTGGTCGATCGCCCTTCTCACGAGCGTTTCCCCCGCCTCCAATACCGTCCTTCCGGAACCCTGATCGATCTCCTGCATCGTCAATACACCGATTCGACCGGACGCAAAATCGTTGGCGCAAACCGGGTCCACCCGAAGAAGGTCGGCGAAGTCCCGATTGTCCTCGCACCCGAGACGTACGAGAATCACCGCTGCGGCATTGGGGTGCGCGACATGTGCCGCGAGGACCTTTCTGGTGCGGTTCTCCAAATCTGATTTGCATTCACTGCAACCGAACCCGTGTTCCAGTACGTGGACGCGATCGATCGAGGCCAAGCGGGATGTGCCGGCGAGCATGTGATTTCCCAACTCCCCCATGGCCCTGGCGGTTCGTACCGCGCAGCCGCAGGTGGGGATGATCCAGACGTCGTTCCGAGTTCCCACCCGCCGCGCCGTGCCCCTTTCGCGGACGAAGCCTTCGAAGGTCGTTCGCGTCACCGCGACGTCCGAGGTCCGTGAAAACTCCGGTTTCCTCCAAGAAGGATAAGGAGAGTCGAGGTCCAGTGCGGACCGCAGATTGTGGGTGTGAATAAGCTCTCCCGGGGCGATGTCGTTCCGGGCAACGCCGATAATCTCTCCCGAGTAAAACAGGACCGGTTCTCCCCGACGAACGGATTTTACCGCCAGTTTGTGTCCCAACGGAATCGAGTCCTTCGCCGGACCGAACGATAGATCATCCCCTTTCTCGAACGATAGATCATCCCCTTTCTCGATGTTCCGCACGGCGACCGCGGCGTTATCTTCCAAGGAGAACCGCAAAAGTGTTTTCGATTGGCTGAAGGGTTCTTCCATCGCCTACTCGTATGCGTTCAAACGTTCACTAACGTCACCCCTGGTTCGCTCCGTCACTCCGTCCCCTCCACCACCCCCAACTTTTTCAACTTTTCCAGACATTCCTCCCGTTCCCGGCATCGCGCCAGGCTCGCCCATGTCGGATCCTGCATTGCCATGAAATCCTCCTCGCTCGCCGGGACCTTGCCGACCGCGCTCAAACGTTGAATCACCGCGGCGTCGAGTCGCGTGAGATTCACGGCTCCCAGCCGATAGTCTTCGAACGCTTCCCAGGTGACCGGGAAGAGGGGGCGGACGATCTGGCGTCCGATGGTTTCGGCGTAGCGGCGGATCTCCACCTGGGCGTGGACGTCCATCCGCAACCGCAAGAAGTGGAGGAGGTTATGAAGATCGATTTTCCAGTAGGCCTCCGTGTAGGTACACAGGGGAAGGTCCTTCCGGGCCTGCTCCCGAGCGACGCCCAAAGCGAGCCGCTCTTGATAGAGATTCCTTGCTTCGGTTTGGAATCGGCGTTCTTCCTGGCTGAGGCGTTCACCCACGTCGGCCGGGACGAGGCCGTCACTTCCCTGCCGGTTGCAGGTCGCTTGCAGCCGCCAGGCGTCCGGCTCGGTCGTTTGCGTCGAGTCGACGGCGACCGAATAGCGTGTACTGTATTCGTTGACGGAGGCCGTACGGTGGCGAATCCACTGGCGCCATGCGTCCATGGGAACGCGGACCAAGAGCTTGATTTCCGCCATCTCGAACGGAGTCGTGTGCTCGTGACGGAGAAGATAACGCAGCAACGTCCGGTCGTCGGAGACTTGCTTCGTCCCGTCGCCAAAACTCACACGCGCCGCCTGAACCACGGCCCGATCGTCCCCCATGACGTCCACCAGGCAGACGAAACCGTCGTTCAGGACGTTGAACTTCTTCCACCGGAGCGATTTCGCTACCGCGGACCGGTCGACCTCGCCGTTTGAGAACTCCATCGCCCCGTTCGTGTCGATCGACATGGAAGGGCCTACTTCTTCGCCAAGAGGGTCTCGAGATGCTTCGCCAGTATGGACGGGTTGTCGCTGGCGACAATGTGGTCTACCTGCTTCTGATTCACCCCGAGCTGCACCAACGCCTTCGCGGCCCTCTGCCACAAAGTAGTCCGCTTCTTCCCCTCGGCGAGATAGAGATCGGCGACCATGTCCCCTAACTTCTGGAGCATGATTGAGTCTTTATTATCGTAATAGTTGCGAATAATTCGTTGCTGGTGCGCACTGCGTTCGGCCATGGGGACTTCCGTATCGTGTTGCGGTTCCATCGCGGAGGAAAAGCTACTATTATGCCGGACCAACCCAGATTGTAAACGTCTACCCCCAAGCGGCCACACCGGTTTGACCACTCCCAAGCGTCCATGCCCCCCCCTCAGAAGAATACGCTCCTCTTCGGTGCCCGGGTCACCGGGCTTGGAACGCTGCTTAGCCGCATTTTGGGGATGCTGCGGGATATCGCGACGGCGGCCCTCTTGGGGCTGTCCGCCGGGGGGGTGATGGACGCCTTCGCGCTGGCGATCCGCATTCCGAATTTATTCCGCCGCCTTTTTGCCGAAGGCGCCCTGGCGGCCAGCTACTTGCCGGTGCTGACCGCGCGGTTCGAGGAGGGGCCCGATTCCGCCTGGAAGCTGGTCAGCGTGGTGATGACCTGGCTGGCCGTCGCGCTCGCGGCAATCGTGCTTTTGATCGAGTCGATATTCGGCGCGATTTGGCTGATCTGGGGCGATATTCCGTCCGTGTCGCTCCTTTTGGGACTGGCGGCCGTGATGCTGCCCTACATGTTCTTCATCTGCCTCGCGGCACAGTTCGCCGCGACGCTTCACGTCCTTTCCCATTTCAGTACGCCGGCCCTGACGCCGACGCTGCTGAATATCGTCTGGCTTCTCGGGGCGTGGTGCGTGGCGCCGTATTTCTCCGGTAATGTGGTAGCCCAGGCCTATGTCCTGGCCGTGTGCGTGGTCATCGCCGGCATTCTTCAACTGATGATTCAGGGGGCCGTGCTTCGGTCCTTCGGCTTTCGCTATCACTACGATTGGGCCTCGTCCCGGACGGCCGTGTTCGAAATCCTTCGCGCAATGGGGGTCATGGTATTCGGACTGGCGGTCACGCAGGTGAATACGCTCATGGACAGCCTCATCGCCTGGGGTCTGGCGGCGGCGCCCGGCGGTCCGCAAACGGTGGCGTGGCTGCCGGGGCATCCTGCCTATCCGATGCGGCAGGGGGCCGCGGCGGCGGTCTATTTTGGGGAACGGCTCTACCAGTTTCCGCTGGGGATCGTCGGCCTGGCGGTCGCGACGGCCATTTTTCCGCTGTTAAGCCGCCATGCCGCGCGGGGGGACCGCGAAAGCCTGGGCCGAGACGTTTCACTTGGCCTGCGGCTGGTCCTGTTTCTCGCGATTCCCGCCGGAGTGGGGCTGGTTTACTTGGCGGATCCGCTCGCGGAACTGTTGTTCCAGCGGGGGCGTTTCGACGCGGAAGACACCCGGCGCGCGGCTGGAATGATCGCCGCGTACGGCTGGGGCGTCTGGGCGTACTGCACGATGCCGGTCATCATCAGGGCGTTTTATTCGCTGGGGGACCGTTCGACCCCGGTCCGCGTCGGCGCGTGCGTCGTGGGCCTGAACTTCACGCTGAATCTCCTCCTCGTCTGGTTTGTTGCCGAACAGGGACTGGCGTTTGCCACGTCCATTTCCGCGACAGTCCAATCCCTTCTTCTCATCCTTCTCTTCTCTCGCCGGGGCTGGATGATCGAATACGCGAGTATCGGCGGAACCATAATCCGCGCGGTTCTCGGGTCGGCCTTGATGTGGTTCGCCGGAAACTATGTGTTGGAGCAACTCGCCCACGAACCGACACTGACTTCCCGGTTCTTGCGGGTGACTCTGCCGATCGTGGCGAGCGCGGCGGTTTATCTTGGGGTATTCGGAATCGCGAGGGGACCTGAATTAAGCTGGGTATTGCGAGGAAAATCGTAATTTCCGAGCAGCTTCCGTTCATGGAAGGGAAAGCAATGGCATCGCGAGAATACCGCTCGCCCGTTCCGGGAGGATCGTTTCCCTCTTCAGTACCGTGCGGATCAATCCGCGGTACCTCTTCGCGTTTCGGTCGGTTCTTCTATAATGAAGGAATTATGGGGTCCGTTGGGAGGTTTCCGCGCCGCCGTGCCGGTTTAAGATCGAAGGAAGATAGAATATGAGTCATGAGGAGGAACAAGGCTTTTTGTTTGATATGGAGGAGAAGCCTGAGTCCCCTCGCGGCAATGATCGGAAAGCGCGGGAACAGGCGGCGAAGCTCGACGTCACCCCAATTCCTACGGATCCGGCCGAGGGGACCGCTCCGCCGGAGGATTTCGAGGGGAAGTCGGTTTGGGTCATCGACGCGCATTCGCTCATCCACCAGGTTTTTCACGCGTTGCCGGAGATGTCCAGCCCCAGGGGGGAGCCGGTCGGGGCGGTTTTCGGGTTCGCGCGCGATATCTTCACCGTGTTTCAGGACTACCGGCCGGATTACCTGTTTTGCGCGTTCGACCTCCCCGGCAAAACGTTCCGGCACGAATTGTACGAGAAATACAAAATCCACCGGCCTCCCATGCCGGACGACCTTGTACCCCAAATCGCGATGATCCGTCGGCTGCTCGAGACGATGGACGTTCCAGCGGTCGGGGCGCCGGGCTTCGAGGCGGACGACGTCCTAGCCACCATCGCGGAAATCGTCGCCGGCCGCAACGGCCGGTGTTTCCTGGTGACGGCCGACAAGGACTGCCGGCAGCTCATCAACGACCGCGTGAAAGTGGTCAACATGCGGAAAAAGGAAATCTACGACGCCGAAGCCCTCCTGGCCGACTGGGGAATCCGCCCCGACCAGGTCGTCGATTTCCAGGCGCTGGTGGGTGATTCGGTCGATAACGTGCCGGGCGTTCCGCTCATCGGACCGAAGATCGCGAGGGAACTCCTCCAGAAGTATGAAACGCTCGAGTCCGTGCTCGACCACGCGGGCGAGATCTCCGGCAAGAAACGCAAAGAGAATCTCCTGGAAGGGCGCGCTCAAGCGATGCTCAGCCGCGACCTCGTCAGACTGGACCGCCAGGTCCCGGTCGCCATCGACTGGAACCGCGGCCGCGTGACCTCGTTCGACAAGGGGCCGGTCCTGGCGATGTTTGACGAATTCGGTTTTCGCAGGTTGGCCCAAGACCTTGCCGGACTCGAACAGGTCCAGGGCAACCCGGGTCCTCTCGAGGAAGCGCCGCCGCCCAAGCTGGATGTGGCGTACCGACTAGTCGAGTCGCTTGAGATGTTCGACGATATCGTCACGGCCGTCCGGGAATCCGGCCGGGTTTCCGTCGATACCGAGACTACGTCGACGTTGCCGCGATGGGCCGAGCTGGTAGGGGTTTCGCTGGCATGGAAGGAGGACGAAGCCTGGTATATTCCGGTTCGTTCGCCCGAGGGAGAGCTTTCGTTCGATGAGCGAACCGTGATCGACCGTCTCCGGCCCGTTTTGGAGAACCCCGGTATCGAAAAGGTGGGACAGAACCTGAAGTACGACATGATCGTGCTCCGCGGCGCGGGCCTGAAAATGTCCGGACCGCTTTTCGATACGATGGTGGCCGACTATCTCCTGGACTCCGGAGGCCGCAATCACGGCCTGGACAGCCTTGCGCGCCGCTATCTGGAGCACGAGACAATCAAGATTTCGGAATTGATCGGCACCGGCAAGAACCAGCGGACGATGGATACGGTCCCCCTGTCGCAGATCGTCGACTACGCGGCCGAGGACGCAATCGTCCCGCTCCTGCTGCGGCCCATTCTGAAATCGCGGTTGGAGAGCCAGTCGTTGTTGGCACTGTTCACGGAGTTGGAAATGCCGCTCATCGAGACGCTCGTCGAGATGGAGTTCAACGGGATCACCGTCGACCGCGACCGCCTGGCTGAATTGAGCGCGCGGTACCAAGCGCGGATGGACGCGGTCGAAGGCGAGATTTATGAACTGGCCGGGCGCACGTTCAATATCGGCTCCCCCAAGCAACTTCAGGAGATTCTCTTCGACGCGCTGCGACTGCCGGTGATCAAGAAAGGGAAGACCGGACCGAGTACCGACGCCGAGGTACTGGAGGAACTCGCCGCACACCACCCCCTCCCGGCGAAAATCGTCGAACATCGCCGGTATGCAAAGCTGAAAAACACCTATGTCGACGCGATCCCCGAACTGATCTATCCCAAGACCGGCCGGGTCCACGCGTCGTTTAATCAGGTGGTCACGGCGACCGGCCGGCTCAGCTCCAGCGACCCGAATCTGCAGAACATTCCGGTGCGGACGAGAGAGAGCCGCGAAATCCGCTCCGCCTTCATCCCGCGGGAGAAGGATTGGGTCCTGGTCGCGGCCGACTACTCCCAAATCGAGTTGCGGATGCTGGCCCATTTTTCGAAGGACGAACACCTTCTGGCCGCCTTCGGTCGCGACGAGGATATCCACGCCCGGGTGGCGGCCCAAGTGAATGGAATCCCCATCGAGGAGGTAACGGCGGAAATGCGCCGCGCGGCGAAGGCGGTGAATTTCGGCATTATCTACGGCCAGAGTGCGTTCGGCCTGGCGAAGCAACTAGGGATTGAGAAGGACGCGGCAGGGGACTTTATTAAGGGATATTTCGTGGAGTATCCTGGAATAGCGAGATTTCTCGATGGGGTACTAGCGGATTGTCGCCAAAATGGGTATGTTAAGACGATACTAGGTCGTCGGCGATTCATCCGCGGGATCCGCGAGAGGATCGTCGGCCAGAAGAACTTAGCGGAACGAACCGCGATCAATACGGTCATACAAGGTTCGGCGGCCGATCTTATCAAGCAAGCGATGATCGCCGTGTTTCGGCGGTTGCAAACGGATCGGGCGCCGGGGCTTCTCCTTTTGCAGATTCACGATGAACTCATCTTCGAAACTCCTTCCTCGGAGGCGGATGCCCTGGCAAATGTGGTGGTCGAAGAAATGTCCCGAGCGGCCCAACTGGCGGTTCCCCTGAAGGTCGATGTGAAGATCGGCACGAATTGGGCGGATGCCGAACCGTGGCCCGGGCCTTGACGCACGATGAACCTGCAAGACGAGTCCGGCTTGCGTCCCTTTCCGCCGGGATTGCGCGTCGTCGGTTTGACGGGTGGAATCGCTTCCGGCAAGAGTTTTGTCGCAAGTGTTTTCGCGGAACTCGGAGCCGCCCTCCTGGACGCGGATCGGGCCGGCCACGCCGTCCTGGAATCCGCCGAAGTGGTGGATGCACTGGTTCGACGGTGGGGAGATGAAATCCTACGTAAGGATGGAACCGCCGCACGAGCCGAGATTGCCCGGCGCGTTTTTCACCCCGTTTGGGGTGCCCGGGAACACACTTTTTTGGAATCACTGACACATCCGCGAATCGCGGAACAGCTCCTGACCCGAGCCGAAGAGGGCGCCAAGGCCGGAAAATCGGTCGCCGTCCTCGATGCCGCGTTGTTGTTTGAGGCAGGTTGGAATCGTTTTTGCAGCCTGATCTGCTTCGTGGATGCGCCCCGGAGTGTCCGCCTCGCCCGGGCCATGGAACGTGGGTGGAGTGAAAAGGATTTTACGGATAGAGAATGTGCGCAGTTTAGCGTGGATTTCAAAAGAGAGCGTGCCGATGAAGTTATTGATAATTCGGGCTCCCTCGATTATGTTCAATCCCAGGTGGAGCGGTTGTGGCACGCCCGACTGGGTACGAACGGATGAGACCACCCTACTACCAGCGCGCCTACGACCAGCGCGACGGGACCGGATTATTCCTCTTCCCCGTTTGAATGGGATCCGACGTAGCGCAGCCCGCCGGTGCGTGCCGTTGCGCGCGTTTGGCTACGCGACCGTCGGTATTGCCCCCGCGAATTGTTCCTCCCTTTTTTGCTTTCCTTCAATGGGCTTTGATCCTCATCTGGGTCCATCCGGACCTCCATCCCGTTCTGCCCGGGAGCTGACTCATGTCTACAAGAGAACCGAAAGACGGCAAACAGACACCGGCCCGGTATTCCACCGGGAAGCCGAGACGGCAACCGTACGTTCCCCCCTCCTCCAGTAAACGTCCCAGCCACTACGAGAAGAATGGGATCTGCGTCTACGACGAGGAGGAGCCCCTTTCGCTGGCGGAAGAACTCATCGACCGCGGAGACGTCGGCGTTCGCGATGAGAACGACACCAAATACGAGGAGATCAAACGCTCCGGCGACTCCCATGTCGCGGCGCTGCAGGCCCTTTCGGTGCCGGAGTTGATCGAGGAGGCGAGGAAAGACAACCTCACCGACTACCTCGGAATGAAGAAGCGGGACCTGATCTTCAAGATCCTCAAAGAGCGGGTCAAGATGAACGGCCTGATGTACGGCGAGGGGACGCTGGAGATTCTGCCGGACGGGTTCGGTTTTCTGCGAAGCCCCGAGTACCACTACCTTTCCTGCCCGGACGACATCTACGTCTCCCCCAGTCAGATCCGTCGGTTCGGCCTGCGCACCGGGGCGACGGTCTCGGGGCAGATTCGTCCCCCCAAGGAAAACGAACGCTATTTCGCCTTGTTGAGGGTCGAGGCGATCAACTACGAAGACCCCAACCTGCTCGCTCGGAAAATCCACTTCGACGATCTGACGCCGGTGCATCCGGATAAGCGGATCGTCATGGAGGCGTTTGCCGACGACATCGAGACCCGTGTGGTCGATTTGATTGTTCCGGTCGGATTCGGCCAGCGCGGCCTCATCGTCAGCCCGCCCCGCGCTGGAAAGACCATCCTGATGCAGCGGATGGCCAAGGCGGCCTTGAAGAATTATCCCGAGCTGTACGTCTTCATGCTGCTCATCGACGAGCGTCCGGAAGAGGTCACCGACATGGAGCGTCAGGTCCGCGGCAAGAACTGCGAGGTGGTCAGCTCCACGTTCGACGAACCCCCTTCGCGCCACGTTCAGGTCGCCGAAATGGTCCTGGAGAAGGCGAAGCGGATGGTGGAATTCGGCCACGACGTGTTGATCTTTCTCGATTCGATCACCCGCCTCGCCAGGGCGTGGAACGCGGAATGCCCGCAGTCCGGCAAGCTCCTTTCCGGTGGTCTCGACGCGAACGCGATGCAGAACCCCAAGCGGTTCTTCGGGTCGGCTCGAAAGCTCGAAGACAATGGTTCGCTTACCATCGTCGCGACGGCGCTGGTCGATACCGGCAGCAAGATGGATCAGGTGATTTTCGAGGAATTCAAGGGGACGGGCAATTTGGAGATCGTCCTCGACCGGGCCCTCGTCGACAAGCGGCTCTGGCCGGCGATCGACATCAACCGAAGCGGAACGCGCCGCGAGGAGATGCTCATGGACCCCGAGGAGCATCGCCGCGTGTGTCTTCTGCGAAGGGTGCTCAACGAGCTGAATCCGGTGGACGCGATGGAGATGCTGGTCACGCGGCTGTCCAAAACGCGGACCAACGCCGAATTCCTAATGAGTCTGAAGCCCGAATAGGAGCACGATGAACGTTATCGAAGGGAGAATCGAGGAGGGCAAGGCGGTCGATCCCGGCGCGCGCATCGCCGTCGTCGTTTCGAAATTCAACCGGACGCTCACGGACCGCCTGCTGGACGGCGCGTTGAAGACGCTCAAAGCGGCCCGTGTCGGCGAGGACGAGATCGATGTCTATTGGGTGCCGGGCGCGTTCGAGATCCCGTGCGTCGCCCAGCGGTTGGCCGAAAGCGGTCGCTACGCCGGCATCATCTGCCTGGGCGTCGTGATCCGCGGGGAAACCACCCACGACCAGCACATCAACCGGACGGTCGCGATGCTCCTCGGAGAACTCGGCGTGCGGCATTCAATGCCGGTCATTTTCGGAGTGCTCACCTGCAACACGCTCGAACAGGCGCTCGCGCGGAGCGGGGGGGAGCCGGGAACGCGAGGCAAGGACGAGAAGAACGCCAAGGTCGGAAACAAAGGCATCGAGTGCGCCGAGGCGCTTCTCGAAATGCTCGACCTGTTCCGGCGGCTGCCGCCGCGGGGGGATTCATGAGCCGGAGAAGCCACTGCCGGCGGGCCGCCCTGCAAGTCCTCTACCAGGACGACCTGCAGCCGGGCGGAAATCCGGCAATCGGCGACGGATTCATTCAGTCGCAACTCAAGGACGCGGAACTGGCCGCCTTCGCGCGCGAGCTGGTCGCCGGAGTGCGCCGCAACCGCAAGCAGTTGGACGAAGTCATTGCAGAAGCGGCCGAGCATTGGACGCTCGAGCGGATGGCCGTTACCGACCGCAACGTCTTGCGGCTCGGCGCGTTCGAAATTCTCCATACGGAGACTCCGAACCAAGTCGTCGTCAACGAGGCGGTGGACCTGGCCAAACGGTTCGGCACGACCGATTCCGGCGCGTTCGTCAATGGAATACTGGATAGACTGATGCGCCCGCCGCGTCCGGGCGCCGAGGAGGAAACGAGTTAAGACCCATGGGAATCCTGGATCGCTTCAAGCAAGGACTCAAGAAGACCACGCGGCTCTTGAACACCGACATCCGCGACCTGTTCAAGGCCGAGGGGCGCCTCGTTGACGAGGAGTTCCTGGACCAACTCTTCGAGGCCCTCATCAAGACCGACATGGGAGTCGTCGCGGCGGGAGAAATCAACGAGGAAATCCTCGCCACATTTCGCGGCCGCGTCGTCGAAATGCGCGAGGTCCTCGACGTTATCAAGGCCAAGCTAAAGACTCTCATGGCGCAACCCGCCCGGCCGATTGAGTTCGCCCCCTCCGGCCCCACGGTCATCATGGTCGCCGGCGTCAACGGATGCGGCAAGACGACGTCGATCGCCAAACTGGCCAAAATGTTCTCCGACGACGGGAAAAAGGTCGTTCTCGGCGCGGCCGATACGTTCCGCGCCGCGGCCGTCGAGCAGCTCACCGTCTGGGCCGGCCGGCTCGGCTCGGAGATCGTCACCGGCGCATCGCAAAGCGACCCGGCCGCGGTCGCCCACCGCTGCGTCGCCCGGGCCGTCGAACTCGATGCCGACGTCTGCGTCGTCGATACGGCCGGCCGCCTGCAAACGCAGCAGAACCTCATGCAGCAATTGCAGAAGATTCACCGCGTTCTGGGAAAGCAGATTCCCGAGGCGCCGCACGAGGTGCTCCTGGTTCTGGATGCCACCACGGGGCAAAACGGGATCAGTCAGGCGAAGCACTTCACCGACGCCGTCAAGTGTACCGGCATCGTCCTGGCGAAACTCGACGGCACCGCGAAGGGGGGCGTGGTCGTCGCGATCCGCAAGCAGGTCGGCCTTCCGGTGAAGTACATCGGCGTCGGAGAAAAGGCGGAAGACCTGGCCCTGTTCGAGCCGGAACCGTTCGTCGAAGCCCTGTTCGACGAGATGACCGCGAGGTGAACCGGCGGCCCTTGTTTGGAGGAAGAGCACGAAGGACGTTACCGGGGCAACTCAATTCTACATCCACATGCAACCGCCCGCCGAAGGAACGACACTGACCTCGCATCTGGCCGCGTTCGGGCTCCGGGAGTTCCGTTCCGGGCAGGAGGACGTCATCCGCACGGTTCTCTCGGGTCGGGATTGCCTCTGCGTCATGCCGACCGGAGGCGGGAAGAGCCTTTGCTACCAGTTGCCGGCGCTGGCTCTGAATGGGCTGACCCTCGTCGTCTCGCCGCTGATTGCCCTGATGAAGGACCAGGTCGATCAGCTCATGGCGCGGAACATTCCTGTCACCTTCATCAACAGCACCCTCCCCCTGGCGGAACAGGGACGCAGACTCGACGAAATCGCCGGCGGCGCGTACCGGTTGGCCTACGTCGTCCCCGAACGCTTCCGCAGCCGGCGGTTTCTCGAAGCCGTCGCGCAGGCCGATCTGAAACTTCTGGCCATTGACGAAGCGCACTGCATCAGCCAGTGGGGGCACGATTTCCGTCCCGACTACGCGCGGCTGGGGCAGTTCCGCAAGCGGCTCGGCAATCCTACGACGATCGCCCTGACCGCCACCGCCACCGACGCCGTCCGCCGCGACATCGTCGAGCAGCTCGATCTGGACGACCCGGCCGTCTTCATCACCGGATTTGCCCGGCCGAATCTCTTCTACGAGGTTTCCATCGCCGATTCGGCCCGGGCGAAGATCGAGTCGCTCGAAGCGTTCCTCGCCCGGAATCCGGGGTCCGGAATCATCTACGCCTCCACGCGGAAGAAAGCCGAAGAGGTCGCCGAGGTGCTCCGTTCGCGGGGCGGGCGCAAGGCGGCCGTCTACCACGCCGGGTTGCAGCCGGACGAACGGAAGCGGACCCAAGACGCCTTCATGTCCGGCCGGATCGACATCATCGTCGCGACGAACGCCTTCGGCATGGGAGTCGACAAGCCGGACGTCCGATTCGTCGTCCACTACAACATGCCCGGCACGCTCGAAGCGTATTACCAGGAGGCCGGACGCGCCGGACGCGACGGCAAGCCGTCCCGCTGCCTGCTGCTCTACCAGGCGTCCGACCGGTACATCCAGGAGTACTTCATCGAGAACTCCTACCCCGGCCGGGACGCGATCCGCGCGGTGTACGAGTATCTGCGGAATTTCCCCGAGAATCCAATCCAGCGGACGCAGTCGGACATCAAGAGCGACCTCGGTCTGTCGCTCAGCGCGGAGGGGGTCGGCACGTGCGAACAGTTGCTTGAATCGGCCGGGGTCCTCGAACGACTCGTCTCCACGCAGAACATGGCTTCGGTACGGATCGACAGCGAACTGCCGACGTTGCTGGACATGCTCCCCAGGAACGCGCCGGTGCGGCGCCGCGTGCTCCAGGCGATGGAAAAGCTCGTCGGCGATCACCGCAACGAACTCGTTTACTTCCGGCTGCAGAACATGGCCGCGCGACTGGAGATGGACTCGGCCGCCCTCACTCGCGCCCTCCGCGAACTCGACCACCTCGATCCGTTCATCTACATCCCCCCGTTCCGCGGCCGGGCCATCCGGATGATCGACCGGGAAACCCCCTTCGAAAAGATCGACATCGACTTTCCCGCCCTCGAAAAGCGGAAGGCGGCGGAATACGAGAAGCTCCAGCGTGTCGTCCGATTCTCCACCGGCTCCGGCTGCCGGCAGAAGACGATTCTCGACTACTTCGGACAGGACGGCCACGCGAACTGCGGGCACTGCGACAACTGCGCCGGTGGGCAGGTTTGGCTCGCCGGCGAGACGCTTTCCCTGGGAATCCCCGGTTTCCTCAAGATGGTCCGCATCATCCTCAGCGGCGTGACGCGGTGCCAAAGGGAACTCCATATCTCGGCCGGCAAGCATCTTGTTGCACAAATGCTTTGCGGGTCGGACTCGGCGAAGATGGATGCGCTCGGAATGCGGCGACTGAGCACCTACGGGATGCTCAGCGAGTTCGTCCAAAAGGATGTCTCCGCCGTGATCGGAGGGCTGATCGAGGCCGGTTACTTGCAGCAGTCCGAGCCGGAGCCCAACCGGCCGGTCCTGGAGATGACCAATACCGGAACCGAGCTGATGCACGGCACGCTGGGGCGAACGGACGAGATTCCGCTCCCGGCCGTCACCGCGCGGCGCCTGGCCGAATGCTTCGCCGCCGAAAACCCCGCCGCGGCGCAGCCGGCGGTGGAAGACGACACCCCTCGCGCCGAGACGGCCGTGCGGCCGGAACTCAACCGGGCTCTCTTCGACGCCCTCCGCCGCTGGCGAAACGAGAAAGCCGCGGCTTCCGGCATTCCGGCGTATCGGATATTCTCGAATGCGACGCTCGAGGACCTTGCGAGGTACCGCCCGCGATCGGAGGCGGAATTGCTGGCGATTTCGGGGGTGGGGAAGCAGAAGTTGAGTGACTACGGGCAAGAACTCCTGGAGATGATCTCCCGCCCAGTACAACATACGGACGCGGAACCCGCCCCCGCGTCCACCGCAGGGGCAGGCCTTGTGCCTGCCGTCCAGGGTCCCATGTCCGCGGTAGGGGCAGGCCCTGTACCTTCTCCGCTGGGCTTTGCGTCTCCTCCGGATGAACCGGCAGAGGCCCTGCCGGGCGAACGCGACTCGGCCGCCCCCCTCAACGTAACCGCGGTTCCCGAGTCCCCCATCCCTTCGCATCAGTGGACATGGCGTCTGGCCGACGGCGGCTATAGCCTGGAGGAATGTGCGGTTATCCGCCGGATGTCCGTTGAAGACGTGATACGGGATCTTCATACCGCGGACGAAGATGGGTTGCCGGTAAACCTGGATCGCCTGCTGGGTTCGGAGGCGGACAATGCGTCGGCCGGGTCGCCCTCCGGCATTCCCAATCGAACAGACAGACCCGTCGTAGAATGACGACCCCACCCAATTCCGAACCCCGCGCGAGCCAAAACCCGTACGCGCCACCCACGGCGTCCGAGCCAATGGCCCCCGACCCTTTGGCGGACGAACCGTTTGGGTCCGTCGCGCGGCGCGTGTTTCTGGCATGGGAGAAGCTCAGGATTGTGTATGTCGGAATCCTCGGCGTGATCACGGTCGGACTTGTCGTCCTCTCCGGTCACCTCACGGCGCGCGTGGTGTTCGTGGTGCTGGCCGGAGCGGTCGCCGCGAACGGGATCATGACGGCGCGGACGTTCCGGTGAGCGAGGAGCTACCGCTCCCCCTCATTCTCCGCCGCCAGTTCGCGGAGCCAATCCAGCGCTTCTTGGATGTCGCACACGCGGACGCCGACGCGGCGGCCTTGCAGGTCGCACTCGGCGAGCATACGCAGTTCGTCGCAATCCTCGCTCTGCTCCAAGCGGCGCCGGGCCCTTTGGCCGAGCTTGTTCTCGTGCATCAGAACCGCCTCCTCGTGGTGCTCGATCAGCCAGGCTGTTCGAGGCGTCACGTAGCCTTCTAGTGCCTGTAGGGCCGCCTGTTCGTGGTTTTTCGGATCGATCCCTTTCCCCACGTCGTGCAGCAACGCCGCGGTAATGAACTCCTCGTCGTAGGGGAGCCGGTCTCTGGCGAGTTCGAAGACTTGCAGCGAGTGGTACAGCGCGTCTCCTTCGGGATGGTATTTCGGGGTCTGCCGGACGCTCTCCAGCGGTATCAACAGGTTTTCGTACACTTCGAACCGTGATGCCGGCTCGAACGAGGAAACCGCGGCGGCGGCCTCGTAAACCGTCCCTTTCTCCGTGTCGCGGACAAGCAGTTCCACCTCCGCGATGTCCGCCCTTTCGATGGGAAGCCCCGTGTCGGGGCTGCGGAAACGGCGGTCTTCGTCCTCCGGCGGATGGACGGCCAGATCGAACGGGTACGCATTGAAGAACCGAACGTGCGTGAAGACGCGCGATTCCCCATGCCGCCGGACCCGCTTCTCGTCGACGCGGTAGTAGACGTCTCCGCTGTTCTCAAGGGCCGAAAGAACCGATTTCACGTCGTCGGCGAAGAGGTGAACGTCGATCTCCGACTCCGGCCGGATCTCGCCGGAAAGGACGCTTCCGACCAACCGAGGGCGGAAAGCCCGCAGAAACCGCATGAGTTCGAGTGCGGCCAGCCGCATCGAAAGGAGCCGCTGGCGGCGGCGGTGGACGGCGTGCATTCCGGCCAGTATCTCGAGCTGATCGCGGATCTCCCGGTTGCTGGGCAGATCTCGCGGGTGAAGGCGGTTCTTGGAGATCCGCCGAGCCACCGCGCGCTTCGCGCTGGAGTACTCCTGGTCTTCGCGGGAATACATCGCCTTCGCGGTTTCCCAAGCGATACGTCGCCGTAAGTAGTCGGTAGACACGGAACGATTCGAGAGCGATGCTCGAATGACTGTTCGGAGGACCGGCCGGGCGCCAACAAAGCCAGCTTCATTTCCATTAGGCCGCCGGCCACCCCAACGGGGGTTCTGCGGCGCGTCGATGCCGGTCGAACCTCGGTCGCGCCACTATTTCTGACTGGAATCCGATTCCATCGCCATTCTATAGAACGCCAAAAGCTGTTTCAAGTTCACTCTGGCGTACGGTTCATCACACGCCGGAGTGGTCCGGCCGGCGTCCGCGAACCAAACATCCAGCGTCTCGGGCCGGAAAACGGCGTTGTGCAGGTTGCTCTTCATAGCGACGGGGCGTTTGATGATTTCGATCATCTCCTCCACGCCGATCTTTCCGTGGAGTCCCGTCAACCTCTTGCTCAGGCACTCCGCCCGGTCTCCGGCGGAGATCAAAACCGTGTCCTCAGGCACGAACGGCAAGAGGTCGTTCTGCTCCCCCGGTTTGAGGACCAATACCTCCTCGGGGGTGCATTTCAGGCCGACCATATCGCGGTTCTTGTCGGTGACGACGTAGTAGTACTCGCACGTTCGAGGGGTACTGCGGAAGATTTCGACTGCCTCGTCGACCGTTTCCGCCCTCTCCATGATATCGCGGAGGAGGAGGGTCATGGGGCAACCGTCCCAATTCCCTTCCCCTCGGCCCCCCATCTCACCGACGGCCAACCCTTTCTCGTTGATCGCCGTCACGGTGCCGATGAACCCGCCGTAACCGACGGTGAGCCAGGCGTTTCTGCCGTCGGGAATGAAGACGCCCAACACGGCCCCCGACTGCAGGCCGATGTCCCGCATGTAGTCGAGCACCCGCGCGTGCAGCACCTGGCCGTCGGCGCTGGCGGAATTCCTCACGGCAAAGCCGCTGCAATGGAACCGCTCGGGAAAAAGGTTCGCGTAGCGGCCGTCGCGGATGGATATCCCCGCCGCCTGCGACATGGCGTCGCACTCGACGACGAACCGTTCCGGGACGTGCGGACCGCACCGCCGCTCGATCTCGTCGAGAGTATCGAAGAACCACGTGCCGGCCTGCGCGCATTCGGCCGCGCCGATCATGTAGACCACACGCTCGAGGACGATCGGAATCCGGTCCTTCAAGAGGCGGCCGTGCGCGCCACCCATCTGCTCGGGGGTGCCTTTGACGATCAGGATGGTCTTCCCTTGCGAGGTGGCGAGCAGCCCGTGCCCTTGCGGGTCCTTGGCAACGAGCTTCACCTCCGGCAGGTCGTCCGCGAAGGCAGCCGAGACCGCACAGGTCGACGCGACCAGAACCGCCCAAACGAAACGGGTATTCCTCGAAAGCCTCATCGGATATTCTCCATGGCGAAGTTAAAGATGGCTCCAAACATCCGCAGAATGTCCTCTCGGCGAACGTGTTTGACCGTGTAATCGGGGTTCGGAGAAAGTACGTCACCCATGGACGGTCCGTTCGTTACCCAGCCGTGGAAGACGACGCGCCCTTCGATTCCGTCGATATTCACCGCCAATTCCTCGGGGCGGCGGCTCCCTTTCGCCAGCCTCATACGGAATGAACCTTGCGGCTTCTCGATTTCTCCAACGACCGTTTGAACGCCGTCGACGTCCGTTTCGAGCGACAGCTTCGCGTAGCGGTCCAACAGAGACGGCGCAAAGACGACGCCGGTGAGCCCCCCGGCGGCGACCTGGAGCTTCAAAAGAGCATCCTTATCCGCCATCGCCAGGGGCGAAGCCGTTTCCTCCGCGGCGTCCTGGTCTCCCAGGAACAGGGTTCCCTTCCCGGACGCCAGCCAGGGGTACTTTCGCTGCCCCAGTTCGGCGGAAATGTTCTCCGGCCTCTTCAGGTCGATCTTCAGCAGGAACATCCCACCTCGGCCTCGGGTGAACCGGACGCGGCCTTGGACCGGAATTTTCTTCTCGTCGCCAAGCACCTCTACGTCGATGGTATGGCAGCGGCCCTCGTCCGGCTCCACCATGAAGACCGTGAAGAGGTCCTTGCATATCGCGGCGATCGCCTGGTGGGCGTCTTCCGGCTCGGCCGAGGCGGCCGGTCCTTGCACTCCGTCCGGCAGGTCCTCCGCGAAAAAGGCGACCACCGTGTCGAGAATCCGCGGAAGGGCCGCCAGGGCCGTGTAGTGGCCCAGGCCGTCCAACCAGACGACCCTGTCGGCGATTCCCAATTCGGCCGCCAACCGGTCGGAGCTGGACTTCGGAATCACCCGATCGGCCGTCCCGTTGATCATGAGCACCCGCCCCTGCGACGCCCGCCCCCGCAGGCCCTCCGCCGTGGCCAGGGGGTCGACCGAACGGACACCGTCCTCGACCTTCTTGCGGTCCTCCGGGGAGAGCGAATCCAGCCACCGTCGGACGTCGCGGGCCTCGTCGGACGAGTTGATGATGCTCAGAAGGTCGCCACCTCCCAAAATGGACGCGACCCGGTGAAATCGGGGGTCGATTCCGGCGGTGGAGCAGGAAACCATCGCGCCGAGGCTGATTCCGGCAATGCCGATGCGGTCCGGGTCGATTTCCGGTCTCGCGGCGAGGACATCAAACGTCCGCCGGACGTCGAGCCGTCCCTGCGAGAACGCCCCGAGGACCATGAACGGTTCCTTGCGAAACGCGCCGAAACCGTCCGGAGTCGCGCGTTCGCCATAATAGGGCAACTTGATCATGATCGCCGGGATGCCGCGTCTGGCCAGACCGGAGCAGAGCATCTCCTCCAGCTCGAAACGGCCGTTGAGGATGTGCAGGCAGACGACGGCGGGCCGCTTGGGGCCTTCCGGTGAGATTCCCTTCGGCAGATAGTAGTCGCCAGGCACCGTGTTGTTCGGCTCATGATCCGTCACCTCCGGCGAGGGATAGCTCAGGCGGAATACGTCGAACTCCGGCGTCGAGCGGAGGAGCTTCATTTCATAGCTGAAGGGCTCGGCGTTAAACGTCGCTTCCACTTTGTGAGAGGCGATGGCCGGCGACTCCCCAGCCCAGGAGGGGGGTGCAGTCGAAGCCACGGCGAGAAAGCCGAAAACCGGCCAGAGCCAAAAATGACGCTTCATTTTCCAATCCTTTTTGAATACCGTTCTAACCTAAAAAGTCGCGGCTTTCAATGGTATTCCACGTCAGAAGAAGAGAGGCCTCGTCAGTTGACGACGGCCGCCGAACCGCCCAGAACGGGGGTTTTGAATGTCACCTTCCATTTCGTCTTCATGTATACCCGAGGAGTCTCTGTATGTCCCGCTTGTCGTTTGTTATTTGCACGCTGGGCGCCTGTCTCTTCGCCTACACGACCGTTGCCGATGAACCGCTGGACCGCGCCACGCTCGACGCTTGGTTCGCATCCTACCGCGGATAGGAGTACCATTCGGACCACGTCATCTCTACCGAGCCGAATATACCGGGCCACGAAGAATTCAAGAACACCGACTGCGCCGTCGGAGACCGCGGACGGGGAATCGGACTCTTGCGGAGCCCGCGATAAGTCGTCTTTCGCTCCGCGAAAGAATGCGGGGCCCGTTCTCGGTAGTCGCGCCGAGGTTCACCTTTCACAGTTCCTCGCGCGCAAGAGCGATCCCAGGATCCGCGTCCAATTCGGCGGCGCGCCGCCGGGCTTCATCCCGCTGCCACGCCATCCAGGGAAACGGCTCGTCCGATTCACCGATATCGTCCCAAAGCTGTTCGACGATTCGCAGCTTCTCGGCAATGGGAAGGTCATGAAGTTGTCCGAATTCGAACCCCATATCGGAATTCCTCCTGGTTACGGAACCCGGCCCGCCAGCGGTCGCGAAAATGAACCCGCGCCGGTTTCCAAAACAAACGAGATTCATTACCGTTGACGGCTGCACTTGAAAAAAGAGACAACCAGGGAGGAAGGCGACTCTCGAAATGCGTGTCGGATTTATTGCCGGCTACGCCGACCAGTCGACCGGCAGTCCGCACAAAACCGGATCGCCAAGGGCCGCGATCGGAAGGTCTCGGTGGCACGAAAGGAGCATTCGCCATGACTTCGGCATTTCTCGCGGCCCAGCCGTAGCGCAAAACCGCCCTCAAACGCGAGTTGCCCGGACCATGTCCCCGACCTGTTGCCGCGGCGGCCGAGGGGGTATAATGATATCCACGACGTAACCGACACCCGCGCCCCAGCGGCGCCGCGGCACCACGGAGAGGACTATCCAAAATGGCAAGGCCGGCCCTGGTCGATTCTTTTCTTCGCGGACCTGAATTGTCCGGGAACGCCGCGCGGACTTTTCGGCTGCACGTGACCTATGCCGTTCTGGATGCGACCGCCGGGGGGATTCTCCTCAATGCGCCGTTGATCGCGATCAAATCGTTCGACGCCGCGAATTGGCATCTGCCGCTGCGGGAGTTCTTCTCCGGAATCGGGATGATCGCCGCGCTCTACCTCGGTAGCCGCATGGCGGCGCGCCCCAAAATGCCCTTCGTCTTCATTCCCGGCGTCGTGGCCGGAACGTGCAGCCTGTCGATGGCCGCCGTCAGCGGCTGCCCCTTTTGGTTCCTCACGCTCCTGGGAGTCGGGGCGATGTTCGAACTCCTCACGCGGCCGGCCATTACCGCCGTCCTCCGGGCAAACTACCCGGCGGAGTATCGCGGTCATGCCACCGGCGAGGTACGGAAATGGTCTTCGCTCTTTTTCCTGCTCTCGAGCATCTCGTCGGCCGTAATTCTGCACTTCGCGGCCAAACACGCCGCGCTGACCGGCGGCGAAGGTTTGCGCGTGGAAGGGAGCACGCTGTCCGAATGGGCGGCCGCGCACACGGCCCAAATCCTCATGGTTCTGGCCGGACTTCTGAGTCTCACCAGCTTCTCCGTCTTCCGTCGGATTCGCGTCGAGGAGACTCTCGAACCGGCCTCGGATGGGGTCAAGCCGAAAATCGGCGAGAGCTTCCACGAGGCCTTCGCCATCTTGGCTCGCGACGCTCGATACCGCCGTTACCTTTTCGGGTGTTTCCTCGACGGTTTCTTCCAGATGCTGTATCTCCCCCTGATTTGGGCCTTTCTGAGCCGGGATTTGGGATTCGGATATATCGGATGCAGCGCGCTAATGCACGCCTTGCCGGCGCTTGCCGCGTTTCTCGTAACCGGAGCCCTGGGTAGCCTCTTCGACCGCGCGAACCCCTGGATATCCTGGGCATACGTCCGATTCATCCACGGGCTGGACGCCCTCTTGTTGGCCGCCACGCCCCTGGTCGCGGCGTTCTTCCCGCCGGCGCGCGTTCTTCTACCGATTGCCGGCCGGATCGCGCGGGGGAGTGTCCAAGGCGGGTGGTGGATTCTCTGGTGGCAGATCGGAGTGACCCACTTCGCCATACCCGGCGAAGACACTAGCCGCTACATGGGCATCATGGTCTTTCTCAACGGCGTAATCCGCCTAAGCGCGTCCGCCGCGGGCATGACCCTGGCCGCGATGGCCGTCTCACCCCAAACACTCCTGACCATCGGTGGATGCGGGGTGCTCGTCGCCGGTGTCTACTCGCTCCGCCAGGCCGCACGCGAATCATGGCAGCACCAACCGACGACCATCGCCGAGTTCGAGCGACAATACGTGAACCGGCCGTAGCCCGTGGGAAGCGCAGGCAACCAAACGGCCGGGTTCGACCGTCCGCTCCAACTCGTACCAATTCCTTCATTCGCGGCATTCATCGCCCCTCTCCAGACTGGAATTCGACATCGCCGTCAGAAAGGTCCACGCTTGATTTCTCGGCCGCAACTGTGCTATCATGCCGTTTATGGTTCGGGCCGCCGACGTTTCCCCTGGAGGTGGACGCCCTTTGGTTCCGAAACGGCCGAAGGATTGCGGCCCGGCAAGGTGGTATGCGGTTCGTACGCCGAGGTCGTCTCCTGGGCGGGCACGCCGTCGGACGTCACCAGCATCGTAACGTTGCCGAGCTCGGTGAATGCCCAAGTCGTGAGGCTTACGCTCGAACGGCTCACCGGCGACAACTACGTTCATCTCAACGAGTGGACGCTGATGGCGGAGAGGTTCATCATTTCGTTGGAGATCGAACCGGCCGATGCGGAGTTGGAGCAGTTCGACACACTGCAGTATCAAGCCTTCGCCACGGACCAGAACGGAAACCGGTTCGACTACACGGAGGTGGTCACATGGTCGAGTGACGACACGTCGATTGCCTCCGTCGACGCCGGCGGTCTGGCTACCGGATTGGACCTCGGTCAGACGTTCATCGTCGCGCAGTGGGAGTCGCTCCAGGCGTCCGCCGATCTGGAGGTAACCGCGTACCAACCCGCCGCGCTCGACCTCAACGCGACGTACATCGCGCGGACCCCGCGCTACGATTACGACGCCGAGAAGAACAACCCCGAGCCGGGCGACATGGTGACGTTCCACGGTCATCTGATGAACTGGGGAGCTTATCTGCCGAGCGTGGACTACCGGTGGGAACTCGACGGCACGGTGGTCGCTTCGGGAACGCTCAGCGATCTGCTGCCGGACCAGGAATACGTTGTCGATTTCCCCTGGATTTGGGAGGACGCACCGCACGAGATTTCCTTCGTGATCGATCCCGAGGATACGCTGGCGGAGTCGACCGAGGAGAACAACGTCGTGACCGACCGGACCGACGCGCTGATCGTCGGCTTCTGGGTTGAGCAATCCGTCTACGACTACTTCCACGAATATCAACACGAACTGGGCGACGGGGCGAACTCGTGGGAGGACTGGGCGCAGAGACAGATCGGCTTCTGGAACCAGTGGAACCGCGAAGCCGTCTATCCGACTTCGCCCAGCGGCGTCCTGGACCGGGTCCGTCTGGACAAGATCGTTCTCGTCGATGACGGAGAGCTCCCGCTGGTCGGCAGCTCGTATCCGACGAATTGGCCGGATAGGTCGGACAAGACGGTCGACTACATGTGGGGTTTCCCCGCGACGCTGCTGGGCGGGTCGATGTACTCCAACCACACCTCGGTGACGAACAATCCCTTCTATTACGAGCCGTCGTTGATCCACGAATTGGGGCACGCGCGGTATCTGATCGACAGCTACGGGTTCGACATTGCGAACAACGAGTCAACGACGCAGGTTGACATTACCGAAGGTGGGCAGCCGATCGCCGGAACCGACTATATGCCCTTCATCGCGTGGGATTCGGTCCTTCACTACAACATCTCCGGCGGGATTATGACCGGGCCTTGGAAAGGGTGGTCTCCGTATGAAGCGGCCATGCTCAATCGGATCGCCGGAAATCGCGCGTCGCAGGGGAACTACAATGCGCCGGGTAACATCGGTGAATTCCTTCAAGAGTTGCCCGAGAACAATCACATCCGGTTCGTCGACACCTCGGGAACCCCGCTGTCCGGCGCCAACGTGCGGATCTACCGTGCCGAGCCAAACTCCGGATGGTACGGAAAGTACTTCGACGACACCTTCGATCTGGAGTACAACGCCGGCGTCGACGGGACCATAAACGTGGGACGCAATCCGTTCACCGACGGCATCATCCGGCACACCTACGGCCAGTCCAACGGCAGCGTCGTGCTCCGTATCGAACACGAGGGGAACGTGTGGTTCCGCTTCCTCGAAGTGACCGATTTCAATATGGAATACTACCTCGGCAACACGACCGACGCGTACTATACGGTCGAACTCGCCGAACCCGGCAGTCCCGGCGAAATCGAGGTCTCCGGTTGGGGGCTCCCCATTCTCGACGGCGACATGGAGCCGAGCACGGCGGACCGGACCGACTTTGGCAGGATCGTTGTCGGTGAATCCGCCTTGCCCAGTCAATTCGTCATCCGCAATCATGGGGGGACGATGCTCCAATTGACCGGTTCGCGCATCATCATCACTGGTCCGAACGCTTCCGATTTCACGATTCGCCAGATGCCGTGGGATCGCATACCGGTCGACTTTTTCGCCACGTTTCAAGTGGACTTCACGCCGAGCGGGTATGGATTGCGCGAAGCCGTGGTCACCGTTTACAGCAACGATGCCGACGAAGCTAATTATCGGTTCGCGATTCAGGGCCGAGGTATCGCCGCTTTGCTAGCCGGCGATCTCAATGCTGACGGCATGGTCGGAAGCGCCGATCTCGATATCGTGCGGGCGAACTGGGGACGCCACGTCCTGCCGGGAACGCTTTGCGAAGGAGACCCATCCGGAGATGGGCTGGTCGGCAGCGCGGATCTGGATATCGTTCGCGCGAACTGGGGTGTTTCCGTCGGCCCGGCCGACGCAATTCCTTTCACCGCGTCCCCTCCCGCCGCGGCCGCAAGCGATGCCGCCTACGCGAGTGACGATCCCCACGATTCCTTCACGGGCGCCGGAGGAGCGTCACGGCTTGACCGGAATACGCTCCGCGCCCTCGCGGAACACTTCGCTTCGCAATTGACACGACCCGGCGCGTCGGCCGCCGCGAGATCGACGCGATACGATCCGGCCTTGGCGGAACTCTCATGGAAATATGAGATTCGAAGACGATAGCGGGCCGACCCGTCATTCGGCATGCTCATGGAGAAAGCATTCCGCGGTGCCTTTACACCGGTCGCTTTGCCGGTCGTGATTGCCGTGATCGGCGTGTTGGTTTTGCCGTTGCCGCCTGTCGTGCGGGCCGCTGGCGAGAGGGCCCGACGGAGCCAATGCTCGCAACCGCGCACGTCAATTCTCACGGAAGGGACTTCCACGGAGCACCCGGCGCGGACAGGCGAGGCAGGCGGTTTTGACGCATGACTTGCGGCGGGACAGCGATAGCAATTCGCGGCGCCCAAGTTCCTTCGGTCTTCCCGGAGACCTTGGGCGCGTGAAGGATTGCTTTTCCCCGGAAGCGGGTCGGTCAGTTCAGCAGAATCGGGGCGTTTTCGTTGAACGTGGCTTCCGCCTCTTCACCATCGATCTTGTACCGGACCTTCAGTTGTTTGGGCACGCCGGGAACCGGATCGCCGCCGAAGGCCGCATTGTAGCTCGTGGAGGGAAGGACGATTAGACGCATGTCGCCGGCCGCCTCGCGGACGGCGCCCGTGACGTCCTTGAAGGTCGTCCCGGCGCCGTATTCGGCTTTCAGGATTTCGAGCTTGACCGGTTTGGCCCCGAGCTGCTCCATAAGTTCCGTGACGTCGACCGATCCGGCGAGTCGCCGCGCGATCGCGAGGGCCACCTTTTCGGCGTCATCGGCGATTGAAGGCGTCTTTTTCGCCTCGACGGCCAGCCGGAGCATTCCAATACTGGGGTAACGTTCCATGACCTCCAGGACGAGTTTCTTTTCCGCGTCCCGCTTCGCGGCCGCCAGGGCGGCGCGGCACATGGAGACGCGTTGGTCATCCGGCAACGGGAACTGGCGAACCAGGCGAATGTAGCCGCGTATCGCGCGGACCTGATATTTCGTCTCGGGATCGGTCTTCGCCAAGTCGAGCAGAACATCGCCGGCATCGACCGACATCCAACGGCCGAGCGTCTGGCTGGCGGCGTCCTTGAGTTCGTCGTTGCCGCTTTTCGCAGCGGCGGCGAGCGTCTCCAGGGCGGTTTCTCCACCCATCGCGCCGAGAATATCCAAGATCGTGCACTGCGCCGGAACCGCGGCGCCGGCCATCGCGCGTACGAGCCGTTGGGCGCACGCCTCGCCGTCCGGCATCCGGACGCAAGCCGCCTTCAAGCCCTTCGCCGCCGCCTCAGAGTCCTTGCCGGAGGTGACCCTCTCCAGCAGAACCGCAAGGTCGTCGAGCGCGACGGTCTGGCCCAGCGCGACAAGGGCCGCCGCGCGCGTTCGGGCATCCGCGTCGGACGCCGCCCTGACCAGCGCCGGCGTGGCCGATTCGATCCGCCTTCGGCCGAGAGCGTCGATCACCGCGACTCTGACGCCCCCTTGGGCCTTGTCGAGCCGCGCAACCAACTCGCCGGCGATCTCGTCACCGGGAAGAGACTCCAAAGCCGCCTTCGCGGCCGCGGCGGTTTGGCCGTCGTCCTCCCCCCCGGCGATATCCAGCAACACGTCGATGCACGACGCGTTTCCGATACCGCCGAGCGATTCCAGCGCCATCAGACGGACTTGCACCGGACCCTCCTTCGCCGCTTCCACCACCGCTGGCAACACCCGCTCGTCGCCTCGGTCGCCGATGGCGATCAGGAGCAGGCCCTGCCGGTCGGAGGGGGCTTGTTTGAATTCGGCCATCATCGCGTCGGTCACTTCCGGACCAGAAATCTCACGCGAAGTCTGCAGACCCAGCGCGAACTCCTTTATGTCTTCGGAACGCAAAAGTCCAACCAGTAGCGGTATTCCGTCCGCTTTCTTCGCGAGGATCGCCCCGCGGGTCGCTTCGAGAATCCGTTGCGGCGGGACGTCGGCCGCGAGGACGGTCTCGTAGAGGGCCGCCGCCTGTTCGGCGTTTCCTTCGGCCAGGAGTCGCTCGGCACAGCGTATGCATCCCTCGGCGACATCGCCGCGAATCGTCTCCGGTGCATCCGGGAGGGCTTTCGAAAGGATTTCGGTCGCCGGGGCGCCGCCGATGGAACCCAAGGCGGCCGCCGCGGCGGAGGCGACCTGTGGATCAGCGTCGGCCATCAGGGCGGCCACCGGCTCGACTGCCTGGGCATCGCGTCGGACAGCCAGCGAATTGATGACGCCGATGAGCGACCGGCCCCGGACCTTGCCCAGGGCGTCGCGGAGCGCGGCGTCCGCCTCGGGGCCGGGAATCGCTTCCAACGCGATCCGGGCCCAGGAAATGAGTTCTTCGTCTTCCAGCAGCGCAGCCAACGCCGGCACGGCCTCTTGGGTTCCGTAAACGGCCAGCCGCTTGCAGGTAATCGCTTTTTCCGCCTTGGGCGCGTCCGACTGGAGAACGGCGATGAAATCGGCTTCGGTGGTGTCGGCCGCGAAGGCGAGAGGGGAATTCGTCGCCGCGATGAAAGCGGCGAGAGTGAAAGTGAGCAAAATGAATGATTGTATTTTGATGTTCATCGGGTGTTTCCTTGTACGTGAATGACCGGCCGCATTAAACTCTCCAGGGGGCGCGGAGCGCTTCCCAGCGGAGACGGTTCGCTTGTTCGTCTCCGGGGAACTCGTGCTTCACCGGATCGTACTTCACTTGCCGGTTCAGGAAGATCGCGATATTGGCCGCCTGGCAGGCGATGTGCGAGAAACAGGCCGCGTCGGCGTTGGCCCGAGGTTGACTCCGTGTCTTCATGCAATCGAGGAAATCGCGGACGTGGAATGTCGCCGGGTAGCCGCCGATTTCCGCGACCTTCCGTCCGGCAAGCAACGCCGGCGAACTCAGAACGAGCTTGCCGCTGTCGCCGGCCTCCACCCAGCCGTCTTCCCCCTCGAACCGGACGGGGCAGGAACCCAGGGGAAGCCAACCGTCCTCGCGGATAATCAGCTCGACGCCGTCGGCGTATTTGGCAATCACGCGATTGTTCACCGGCGGGTTGTATTCGACCGGAGCCGTGCCGTCCGCGTCGGCCGCCCACTGGCACAGGTCGACGCAATGGGAGCCCCATTCCAACACGCCGCCGCCGACTAGTCCGCCCCCCTTCTCGAAATTGAATCCGTCGAGAAGCTTCTTGTTGAAGGGGCGCCAGGCGGCCGGGCCGAGATAGAGATCCCAATCGACTTCCTCCTTCGGCGGTTCCGGCTCGGCCGGCAACCATCCGCTCGATTCGCAATGCAACCCCGCCGGATGCGCGTGAACCGCCGTGAGTTTGCCGAGGCGGCCGGTCCGGGCCAATTCGCAGGCGAACGCGAAGTGGGGCAGATTCCGGCGCTGCGTTCCCACCTGGAAAATCCGGCCGGTGCGACGCATCGTTTCCGCCAGAATGAGACTTTGACCTATGTTCTTGGGGCAGGGCTTCTCGCAGTAGATGTCCTTGCCGGCCCTGGCGGCGTAGATGGAGGCCGCCAGATGCCAGTTGGGACCTGTGGCGATCAGAACGGCGTCGATATCGGGCCGTTCCAACAGTTCGCGAAAATCGCGGTGGGTGGTGCAGTCTTGGTTGCCGTATTTCTGGTCGGCGATCTGCTTGACCGCCGCGCGGCGATTGGCCTTCACGTCGCATACCGCGACGAACTGAACGTCCGGCTGCTCCAAGAAACAACCAAGGACGTAAGTCCCGCGATTGCCGATGCCGATTCCGCCAAGGGTGATCCTCTGGCTGGGGGCGATGACGCCGTCCTTCCCCAAAACGGAGCCTGGAATGAATTGGGGCATCACCACGGCGGCCGCGGCACCAAGAGATTTTTTGATAAAGCGCCGACGATTCTGGCGAGAAGTCTGGTGGGTCATATTTGCTCTCCCGAGGGTAGGTACGTTGAACACCTTTCCAGTATAGCGCGGCTCAGGGTGCGTTACCAGCCCAAGTCTCGACGAACTCCCAAAACCTCCCCCTCCTTCAGGTGGCTGCGTGAGAGAAGCACGGTCTGATCCGAGTGCTATGCGTCGTTGGGGCACAGCGGTTTGTACCAAATGTTCATGCTTTCGATCCGGCCCGAGATATTCGTGTTATTAACGAGTCGACCGCCGAACTCGTAGCCGCACTTCGAGAAGGTGATGTTCATCCCGGGGGAGACGGCCCGCGCGATGGTATACGCGGTCTCGAATCCCTTCTCCCTCATGGCGGCTTCCATCTCCGTGAGCAGAAAGGTGGCGAGGCTGCTCCCGCGATATTCGGGTAGCGTGGCGAAATCGGTCATTTCGACGTTTCGTGCGGCGTCGTTGCGTTCCGCGGAGGAGACCGACACGAGTTTGCCTTTTACTTCGACGCCGAAGTAGTCCACGTGTGACTCCATCGTCTTAACCAAGTAGTCCGGGTCGTGGATCGGGAAGGGGTATGAGGGGAAGACGCGGTCGTATATCTCCACCATCGACACGGCATCCGGCGGTTCGAGCGGGCGAATGCGCCCCAGTGGAATCGCGGCGGAATCCTCCATCTCGCCCTGCCTGTGCCGCGCGAGTTTCAGTATCCGCTCGAGATTCTCCTCGTCGGGGTCGCGGCTTCGGTCTTCGTCCAGAAACCGGCCGAGAAAAACCGCCTCCTCCGTGCCGTGGAAGAATCCGGGAATCCGTCCCTCTTCGACGAACCCCGCGGCGAGGAACGGTTCGGCCTTTTGCTCGGGAACCTTCGCGAAGATTTTTCCGTACTCCCGTGATTCCGCCAGGTTCTCCAGCCGTGGAATGAGCGACTCGGGTTCGGCGTTTCCGAGTTTCATGAGATAAATCCGGTCGTTGACTTGACCGTGTTGCACGGTTGCCCCGCTGATCGATTCGATGACGTCGACCTCACTCGTGGTCGCGGAAGACCGATCCGGAACGAGCAGTGAAAAAGCCGCATAGCACAGGAACGAGGCCCCGATACCGTAGACGCTGAAGTCGAGTTCCCAAGTCCCGAGCGTGTCTGGAAACGCCAGGGCGAGGACCATCAGCGTAATCGTGGTCGTTCCTCCAGCGAGCATCCCCGCCAGGGCTCCGGCGGAACTGCCCCGTGACCAGAAATAGGCGCCCAGCGTCGGAACGAAGAGCCCCGAGACCATGAATGCGTAGGCATAGAGGATCGCGGAGAGGACGGTTTCGAACTGCGCGGCCAGGAGGACGGCGGTAATGCCGATCACCGCCGTCGCCCCCATCGACAGTCGGATCGTTGCCCTTTCAGAGAGGTCCCGCCAGAGGTACCGTTCCAAAACGTCGTTCACGAGGTTCCCGGATGACGCCATCAGGCAGCTATCGGCGGTCGACATGATCGCGGAAAAATACGACGCGATGACGATACCGGTAACGCCGATGGGCAGCACGTCGCGAATGAGCATCGGCAGCCCCATTTCGGGCTCCGCGTCCGGAAACAGAACTCTCGCGCACATTCCGAGAATCACCCCGGTGAAGGCCATGACGGGATATTCGAACAACCCGGCGATGTACCAGGCGCGTTTCGCCTCCCGCTCGTCCTTGCAGGCGTACATCCGTTGGTAAAGGGTCATCCCGATGAGCCAGATGGGGATGATCGTCACCATCCAATTCACGAACGTAACCGGCCGGATGTTCAGCAGCGAAAAATGGGACCGCGGCAACGCGTCGACCAGCCCGGCGACGCCGCCGACTTCGTAGAGCGCGACCGGGATCGTCACGAAGATCAGCCCGGCAAGAAGGATCACCCATTGGACGGTGTCGGTGTAGATGACCGCCTTCAGGCCGCCAAAAACGGTATAGACGATCGTGACGACCGCGATGACGCCCAGCGCAAACACGATCGGATCGATCCCCCACGGCGCTTCGGGAAGGATCGTGCCGGAAGCGAGCTTCGCCCCGGCGAGGAGTTGTCCTCCGGTAAAACCCAGGTAGCCGATTCCCGAAATGACCGCCGCGACGAGGGCCACGCTCGCCCCGTACCGGTGGCGGAGGAAATCGGGATAGGTCATCATTCCGTGCTTCGCGTCGATGCGTTTCAGCCGCGGAATGATGAAGACCGCGCTGAGCCACGCGCCGACGAGGCCGGTGAAGAGAAGCCAACTCCCGGCCAGACCCATCGTGAACCCCACGCCGCCGAGGCCGATGGAAAATCCGCCGCCGACGTCCGTCGCCACGACGGAGAGCCCCACGTGATGGGCGCTCACCCCGCGACTCCCGACGTAATAGTCCTCGGCGTTTTCGTTTCTCCAAAAATGGTACGCGCCGACGCTCAGCACGCCGACCATGTACCCCGCGAATATGGCGTAATCGAGGAAGCTCATCCTTCCACTCGGGTCTGTTCGAGTCGGCGCTGAAACCGCGCGTTGTCGGCCGGAACAAGCGAGATCGTCTTGTCGTAATCGCCCAGCAGGCTCGCGATACCCAGCGCCTTGCTCTCGTCCGCGTCGCTCAAGGCCAACTGCAGATCGCACTCGTCGCAATTGCGGTCGCAAAAGATGGGCTCGTACGCGTCCGGCTCCTTATACGTCGTGATCACTCCCTCGTAGTTCCGCAAAACGACCTTGTTGGTCGACCACGAAATGAGGTAATTCGGCATCACCGGAATCTTCCCGCCGCCGCCGGGCGCGTCGATGACGTAGGTCGGAACGCAGAACCCGCTGGTGTGGCCGATGAGGCCTTCGAGGATTTCGATCCCCTTGCCGACCGGAGTACGGAAATGGGAGAGCCCTTCGGAAAGATCGCACTGGTAAAGATAGTAGGGTCGCACCCGGCTTGCCACCAGTTTGTGAACCAAAACCTTCATGATCCTGGGGCAGTCGTTCACGCCGGCGAGCAGGACCGATTGGTTGCCCAGCGGAATTCCGGCGTCGGCGAGTCTGGCCAAGGCGCTGCGCGACGAGCGGGTCAGTTCGCGGGGATGGTTGAAGTGCGTATTGATCCAAATCGGATGGTGTCGGCGGAGCACCTCGATCAGCGAGTCGGTGATCCGAAACGGAAGAACCACCGGCGTTCGCGTCCCGATTCGAACGACCTCCACGTGATCGATCGCCGAAAGCTCCGTCAATATCCAGTCCAGGTAATCGTCGCTCAAAAGGAACGGATCCCCACCGCTCAAGAGGACGTCGCGGATTTGGGGATTGTCGCGGATGTAATTGATCCCTTCCAGGATTTCCTCTCGCGTCGGAATGCGGTCGTGGTCTCCAACGCGGCGCTTCCGCGTACAATGACGGCAATACATTGCGCAGACGCCGCTGACCAGCAGGAGAACCCGATCCGGATACCGGTGGACCAGACACGATACGGGGCTGTCGTGGTCCTCGTGGAGCGGGTCCGCCATGTCGCACCGCTTCATTTCGATCTCGTTCGGCGAGGGAAAAGACTGCCGAAAGATCGGGTCGTTTTCCAGGTCGTCCGTATTGATCAACGAAAGGTAATACGGCGTGATCGCCATGGGAAAACGGGCCACCGTCTGTCCGAAATCGGCCCGCTGCTCGGAGGTCATCTTGATCCGGAGCAAGGTCTCGAATGTTTCCAAGTCGCGCACGCGATGGCGGACCTGCCATTTCCAGTCCCTCCACTGAGAGAGAGAGGCGCTTCCATCGATGGATTGGATGATGTGCTTCTGGGCGCTCGAAAGGCTCATTCGGTCTCCTGATGAATCGGGGTTTCGGTTTGAGTGGGTGCCGGAACGCCGTCGGCCGCCGTGCCGTCGAGCAATTCCGGGTGTTCGGCCAACATGAGCTCCAACACGCGCTCCAGGGAAGCGGCGATGGCTGCCTGGTCGGGCTCGGGTAGATCGAGTAACGACGCGAAAAGACGATCCTGCATTTCACCCGGCGCGGAGTATACCACCTCTCGTCCGCGTTCGGTAATACGCAAGGTCACCTTGCGCCGGTCGGCGGTGCCGCGAGTGCGCACCACGTAGCCTTTCGCTTCAAGCCGGTCAATGATTCCGGTGATGGTGCTGGCACTCAGGTCGACCTCCTTTGCCAAGTCCGCTTGGGTCATTCCCTCGCGTTTGGCAAGCGCATTGAGGCAAATCATCTGGGGCGACGTAATCCGAAACTCCGACAGGAGCTTACGCGAATGAATATCGCCGACACGAATGATCCGGCGCAAAGACCGGAGTATTCGCAAGAAATAACCTTCGGAAATGTTGCTTTCAGTGCACTTCATAAACCGTACCGGCGACAGTGCCGGCAAAATCTTTCCGACTAGAAACGTTTGTCAAGATATTGTTTCTGATCAAACAATTCTATCAGAAACAACGTCGCTGTCAAGATCGGCCATGAAGAACTTCAATAAAGGGGTAGGCTACCCCACATAGGTGTGTTTTTTCGCTTCCGCTCGCCCGGCGCCTTGTTGTTTCAGCGAAAGTCCGCGAGTATGACCGACGCCTCTTCGCAAAGCATCGCGGCCTTCTTCCGAGTTGGCGCTTCGGCGATCGCGCGGACGATCGGCTCCGTGTTGCTGCCTCGAACCAGAAGCCAGGCGTCCGGCCAGTCGAGACGCAACCCGTCCATCCGGTTGGCCAGCGCGTCCGCGAATCGGTTTTCCAATGCGTCGATTGCCGCCGGAATTTGGTCGGTTTCCAGCGCAATCTTCGTCTTCACGATCTCGTAACCGGGCAGCTCGTCCACCAGAACACTGATCGGTTCGGCGCGTGCCGCCATGGCATCGAGGACCCGGGCCATGCCGACGAAACTGTCGCGAATGAGCCCGACGTTGGGATCGATCGGTCCGCCGTTCCCCTCTCCACCAAAGACCGCGTTCGTCGCGATCATGGCGTCGACGACGTTCGGCTCGCCGACCGCCGAACGGGTGAGAGTTTGGTGGTACGTCTTAGCGATGTCTTGCGACATGCGGCTGGTGGCGCAGTTGACCACGACCGGCCCCGGCTCGCGGGCCAAAACGTGATTGAGGATTACCGCTAACGTATACTCCTCGCCCACGTAGCGTCCGTTCTCGTCGATAAGGGCCAGGCGGTCCGCGTCGGGATCCTGGCAGAATCCGATTACCGCCCGTTCTTCCGGGATGCGCGCGCACACGGAGGCGAGGTTCTCCGCCGTTGGCTCGGGAGCATGCAGAAAACCGCCGGTCGGCGTCTCGCCCAGGATGGTTACCTGGCACCCGAGCGCTTCCAACAGCGTTCTGCCCAACGCCCCCCCGGAGCCGTGATTCGCGTCGAGCAAGACGCGGAACCGGTGGGAGCGAATCCGCGCAACGTCCACCGTCGCCAGTACGGCGGCCAAATGTTCCGAAATCGTGTCGCCGTGAGCGGTTTCCACGCCGACTCTCTCGTAGCTCACCCACGCGGGGTTTCCGGTCCGATAGGCATTCAGGACCACCCGGCCCGGCCCGGCCGGAATGACACGGCCCTCGGCCGAAATCAGTTTGAGTCCGTTATACTCGCCGGGGTTGTGGCTCGCGGTAATCTGAATCGCCCCGACGCATCCGAGCGAGCGGACGAGTACGCCGACCGTCGGAGTCGCACAAATCCCCGCGTCGACCGTATTCCGGCCCAACGCATTGAACCCGGCGTGCAGCCCCTTCGCCAGCATCGCGCCGGAAGGCCGGCCGTCCCGCGCGATCAGAAGAGGACCTTCGGGAAGCGTACTGGAAAAGGCGGCGGCGTAGCGGATCGCAACCTCGGGGGTGAGGGTCGTGCCGATAATTCCTCGAAGTCCGGAAACACTGATGATCGGTTCGGCCATTGCGCTGTCTTTGCCTATAGGTCGTTCACGCCCGGCGGCTTGCCGGCCGACGCGAAAACCGTACGGGGGATACGGAGAATTACTAAGAACGCTATAATATAGCCTCTATCGACGTAAGCTCAATGAGGCCCCGTTTCCAGCGCTATAGGATAACGACCGATGAACGAATCCCTCGAACCACCCCGCCGCTGCCTCGAATTGATGAACCCCTTCGACACGGTCCTTCTGGTAATCGACGTTCAGGAGCGACTCGTACCGGCGATGACGGGAGCGGCGAGGTTGGTGTGGAACGTCCGTCGGTTGATCGAGGCGGCCGGAACACTCGACGTTCCGGTGATCGCGACCGAGCAGTATCCGCAAGGGCTAGGCGAAACCGTTATGGAGTTGAAGCCGCTCCTCGAAACGAGGGCGTCGAAGGTCCGCTTCAGCGGGGCGGAATGCCGCGAACTGCTCGATCCATTCGACCGCGGTGAGCGCGCGAAGATGCTTCTGTGCGGCATCGAATCGCATGTCTGCGTCCTCCAGACGGCACTCGACCTGATGGCCGAGGGCTGGCGCGTCTACATCGCCGCCGACGCCGTCGCCTCGCGCGACCCGTTCGACCGCGACATCGCCCTGCGTCGGCTGGAATCCGCCGGCGCCACCCTCTGCACGACCGAGATGGTTCTCTTCGAATGGTGCGAAACGGCCTCGCGCGCCGAGTTCAAGGCAATCTCGAATCTCGCGAAAGAGATCGGCCCCTGACCCCGCCGCGCCTATTCGTATTGTTCCTTCTCGCGTTGATATAGGGCGAATACCGATTCGAACGCCTGGGAGGAAATCTTCCAGCTTGGCGCGTCATCGGTGTATTGGTTCGCGTGGGCGACGAGGAGCCGGTAGAAAAACTTGAACGCGTGCCGCGGAACGCGCAGATCGCGGAGGCAATCGCGCAGACGGGTCGCGCCGACCGAATCGTCCAGCAGATCGGAGACGACCGGGGTCCTGCCTTCGGCGGCACATGCCTTCAGCCGCGCATTCACCAGATCCAACAACGACTCGCCCGACCATTCCAGCGATCGGATCATGTTCTGCTTGTCCAGCCGGGCCCGCTGCTGGAACTCCCGGCTTTCGCGTTCCACGCGATGCCGCAGCTCTTCCGGCAAAAGCAGCTTGAAGCCGACGCCGGGGTATTTCAGCAGCTTGTTGTCGAACATCGGCCAGACGAGGGCCTG
>CAZFQG010000006.1:0-75167 GCA_964520785.1 uncultured Planctomycetaceae bacterium
TTACGCGACAAGGGACGGTGAATTCGGCGACTACTGGAAGGTCGTTCCATTCAACAAAGCCAAGCTTTGCATTTATTTCCCGGCTGACAAGGAGACCACCAACCTCCGCTTTCACATCAACGCCCCGTTTGCCGCGACCATTGGTCGTGACAGCATACCTTACCACTCGGAGGAGAACCGTCGGCTCCGCGATCAACTGGTCCGCCTGCTTCAGAAGTCCCTGCCGCAACTCCGCGACGCAGGTCTGTTGGATGACGGCTTCCTTGCAGCCCTGCCAGGGAGCTACGGCGAGTTGGAGGAATTCTATGCCCCGTTTGTTACTGGCCTGAAGAACGCATTCCAAATGCAACCCCTACTCCCTACCAGAGGCGGCGAGTTCCATACTTCCACCGGACTCTATACGCCCGCCCGCAGCGAGTTCACCGATGTGCTTTCTGATGCGGATCTGCGGTTCCTTTCCGACAGCCCCGACGCGTGCTGGGCGAAGCTCCCCTTCGATTCGCGAGCCAGATACTTCCTTCGTCACGTCCTGGAAATCCCGGAATGGGGGCCGGAAGCTCTAATCGACGCGATTCGCGCCCGTTGGAACTCGACAGTGGCACCAGACTCACCGGCTGGCAAGATGCTCCTTGATCGTGATCCACATTGGTTGAGGCAATTCTATCGCCTTGTGGCACAATGCAAGAGACAAGACCTCTATGTGGAGCATTGTGCCATCATTCGAGGTGACGACGGACGGCTCCACATGCCCCGCGAAATCTTCTTGGCGCCCGAGGGTCTCGAAAACCGCGACTTCTCGGGATTACAGCTTGTCGATCCGCCTCTCGTTGTCGATACTTCGGACGGGAAGAAATCCATGTCCGATGTCCTCTTTGACATCGGCGTGCAGCGGGCAAACGAGCAGGCGGTCGTCAAGGCAACGCTGAATCGGCACTACCGGGATTCCGACACCGAAATCCCCGACAAAGAACACTTGCGGCACATGAGGATGTTCGTGGAATATTGGAAGGACCACCGACACGATGTCGTCCTCTTCAAGAGTAAAGCCGTCTTTCGTACGGCGGCCGACGACGGCTTTCACAAGGCGGACGATGTGATTCTCGACGCGGTTGATTGGAAAACCGGCGTGCGTCCTCTTCTGCATTCGAGTCGTCTTCAAAGACTTCCCTGGCCCGGGTATGTTGACGCCGGCATTCAGATACAGGAGTTTGTGAAGGCGTTGGAAGGAAGAGCGGATCTCGGAATCGAGCGGCTCAAAACCGTTGAATACAATCCGGATTTGCATGTCTTCGTTACCAGAGGCACGAACGCCACGCAAATAGACTACGTATTGCCGACCGCATTGTTTCCCAGAATGGGGGTCTATAAGCGACTTGCTTCCGTACGCTCGGATAACTTCGACCCGACCCTACCGGACGAATGCGAGTGGAGCCAGGATAAAGCCAAGTATGTATGGACCATGATGAATCGCGCCGACGAAGGGATCTTTAAGGCCCAGTACGGGAAGACGAGACCAAGGTCAGCAGACTCCACCCTCATCAACTTCCTTCGCGAATACGCGTGGCTTCCGGATAGACGAGGTGCATTCCACCGGCCTTGCGATTTGGATGAAAACACGTTACATCCCGATTTCAAAGTTCAGGACCGTAACGGATGGCTGAAGAAGGTCGAATTTGGGACGCTACCCGAGGATGGAAACGCCGCCGAGGAGGAAAACTGGGAAAAGGTGGAACGGGCCATTAGACGGAAGACAGGGAAGGACTACTCCGAGCTTCTGGAGGCGTTCGAGTTTCAACAGCGGCTGAAGGAAGCCGGATTGACTACCGAAGAGCTTCGGGAACTGGCGGACGAACGAAAGAGGGCATCCGAAGCGGCGACGCCTTCCAGTATCGCGCCCAACCCGGAACGTCGCATGGAAAAGTCGGCCGAGAGGGCGGAAGAGGCGCCGAAGAAGGAGTATGTCGCCCGGGAGAGGAGCGTACGGGTGAATCAGCCGACCACGCGGACGGACCGCCGGACGTATTTGGGGCAGCAGTATCGCACGGAAGATGACGAAATCTTCTGTCAATTGTGTTGGGAACCGTTGCGAACGTGTTCGTTCGCGATGCGTAATGGAGAACCCTATTTCGAGGCGGTGGAGGCGTTTTCGACTTCCGGGAAGGACTTCACAGAGAACTCCCTGTTGCTGTGCCCCCTTTGTGCGGCCAAGTACAAGGTGCTGATTAAGAACGACGAAAACCACGGCCACCCGAAAAGCATCCGCGAAACCCTGCTTTCCACCGACCCGCGAACGGTCGACGAATCTCAGTTGCGGATTCCGTTAGATCTCAACGGCAGCCCGGCGGAATTGCGATTCGTCCAACGTCACTGGATCGACCTTCGGGCGGCGATTGGGAGTGAGGTGGAGGAGCCTGTCTAATCACCAAATCCCTTCAAAACTGTGAATCAATCTCGAATAGCCTCCATTCGTGGTCAGGTACTCAAGAAGGGAAAACGCTCTTGGAGGCGAAATGTCAATATCGGCAGCACCACTTGCATAGATTTCAAAACGTGTGCTGTTCGCAATCGCACGATTCTCCATCAATCCGCAATGGTAGGCTAGTTTCTTCTTGAGAAACCGTCGGAACCTTGCCCGACCGGTTGGTTCCCAAGGCCGTCGCGCGTTGGTAGATTACGGTGTTTGCCTGATTGAGGCCGTCGCGAAACTGGGATTCGCGGCGAGCGGCCCGCGCGGTATCCTGGGTAAACAAAGGCCCCTTTACCGAAAATCCCGGTCTTTCCCGTGAAATCCCGCGATTTCGCTCAACTTACTCCAAGACCGCCCCAGGGCGGAGCAAGCCGTCATGTCCATTGCAGCCGAGAAGCGTACCCCTTCCTCACCACCGCGGCCCGGAATGCTCGCCATCGTGCGAAAACGCCGCGGGGTGATCAGCGACGTTCGTGAGTACGACGGCGAGGGCGGGCGATACCATTTGCTGCATATCGACTACAAGGACGACCAGCGGCCGACTTCCGAGGACGTCATCTGGGAATTGGAGCCCTCGACGCGGCTCCTGGAGCCCACCGCGATTCCGCGTTCGGACTCTCGCCCCATGCCGGCGGACGATTTTGATGCGATGGTCCGGGCGGCGCGGTGGACGGCGATTAGTCCGTACCTCGATCCGGACGGGGAAGGGCCGCTCGACCGGATGCCGGTCAGTTCTCCTTTTCATGGAGCGATGGAACTGGAGGATTTCCAGCTTGTGCCGCTGCTGAAGGTACTGTCCAAAACCCGAGGGTGCCGGGGCTGATGGGGACTGCGAAGGTCCACCAAGACGGCACCCCCTCGTACTGGGGATACATTTGGCTTCTGCAGTTAGCCGTTGACGGGGACTGACAGTGGCAATTGCATATCCGCGTCTATACGGGTACACTTGTAGATTCCGTATTTGCTGTTGCCTCAGAACCCGCTCGGGGCGGGGCATGTTCAGGAAATTATTCGCGGTTTGTATTTATTTCTCGGGCCTGGAGGTCAGGACACGGATGACGTTAACGCCTTTTCCTGTATCGCTCCGTCTGCGCTCAGATGCAAGGAGTGTTCGCACCAGCCGTACACTGAGGTTGGCCGAACCGAAGCTTGTACTCGGCGGCGTCGACGCGAAGGCTCAGGCTGAGGACTACGCGCCTGCGATCATTGAAGAGAATGTCCCGGGTAAGCTGCCGGCCCGAACGACCTGGCAGCGTTTCGCGAAGAGACTGACGGAACTCTACGCACTGGATCCCGGTTGCACTCGCTTTCGCCTGCTACGCCATTTCTGGCCGGCGGGTTCGTCCAGCCGGCCGATGCTTGGGTTCCTCCTGGCGGCGGCACGCCACGCCCTGTTGCGTGAAACGATGCCGTTCGTCGTGGGCATCAAACTGAATGAGCCGGTCACGACCGAGATTGTCAGCGAACATCTGAGCCACCAGTACCCCAAGCGATTCGCACTGACGACGCTCCGCTCGACTTTCCTCACCCATGAACGGAGGTCGGCGGCATGACGACTGCGGAACTTCTGAACGCGTTAGCGCGGGAATGCCCAGACGGTGTGTCGTTCGATCCGATGGCACTGCGGCTGCTGCGACAGAAAGTCCCGCTTGAGGATTTGCAGATCGAAGACCTGAAAGCCGGGATGTTCCAACGGGTGGACGGGCGCTGGTTCTCCGGCGACATGATCTCGGACTTTGAGACGCGGGTGGCATTTCAAGATCGGGCGCAGGATTGGGTGATGGAACATGGCTGTTTTTCGGTCGAAAGGCTCATGGAACGCTTTCGTGGCGTTCTCCGCCACATCGCCACGCCGGAGGATTGCGCGAGGCTCCTGCGGTATCTCGGATTCACGGTGGAGGGTATGCGGGAAAAGGGCGGCCTTTTCTGTGTCGAAGGAGATTGGAAAACGAAGTTGGCGGAGTTGGAGAACGAGTTGGCCACACGGCTAGAAGAAGCGGGCGGCACATTGCCGTTGCATGAGATCGAAGAGGCGATGCCGCACTTGACTGCCGAGGCGTTGGAATCTGTTCGAGCGCAATTTCTGCCGGATGTGCATTTTACTGAAATCGGCGGGGTGCCCTGCTGGCGCAGTGCAGACGCGATCCCTCTGCCGGAAGATTTCGCGGAGAAATTGACAAATGCCGTCGATACGCTGGTTGCGCTAAAAGAGAAAGTGTCGGCTGCAAATCTTGAATTCGCGTTGAATCTGTGCTACTGCATCCATTTCCGCGTAGAATTCGCCCTGCCGGATAACGGAGCCTTCATGCGCGTCTGTGCGAAACACTACCAGGGCGAGGAAGATGCCTTTCCGAATACGAAGAAATCCCGCGCAAGAGCCCATGATTTGTCCGTGCCGCCGGGCGTGCGTGTGCGAAGTCCGAACACACGCTTCCGCAACCTTGGTGTGCCGATTGGCGCAAAACTGGTTTTCGTAAAGGACAGTCAGGTCACTTGCACCGTGCTGGATGACTCCAATCACGTGGAATACGATGGCAAGGCGTGGAAGATTTCGCCATTGGCTAAACACTTGTTGGGCTCTAACGTGAATGGATTTGCCTACTTCAACTACGAGGGGGAGACTCTGTGGGATCGGCGTTTGCGACTGGAGCGGGAGGGCAAGCAGGAAGAGCTTCAGACAGAGGAAACACCGCCGTCTGCTGCGGTGATGGAGCAGGAAAGTGGCATCATAGGCTTGGTCGGACGGCCGCTATCACCGGCAACATGGCGCGCGTTCAAGAGTGACGGCACCAGCTCGCGCGTCTCGGAGTGGGCGCGACGCGTTGAGAGAGGAGAGAGTGTCGAGGAAATTGCCCGGGAGTCTGGGTACTCGGTTTCAACGGTGAAGCTCCAGATTGCTAATCGACATCGCTATTTCAAGGTCTGCGAGATTAACAGAATCGTGCCTGAGGCCGGGACGGATGTATAGTTACGAGTGGGATAAACGAACGGGCGGATATCGCCTGACCGCGCAGACAGGGACATTCGTGGCGAGCGAAATCCGCCCTGTCTTCGCGGAGGAACTGGCGCTCACGGGGCTGGCGACGCGGTTGGCGTTCGATTCGGCGGAGCGGCGGCCGCTCCTCTGGGCGAAGCAGAACGTGTATCTGTATCGCGGCGAAGAAATCGCGAGATTTAATAAGACGAGCTACGGCAAGCCGCCGGACATCGAATGGAAGGGTGTGTTCTGCCGGGACCACAACTCGCACGAAGGCGCGAAGACACAAAGAAGAGTGAAGCTGGCTCCGGTTGATGTCGGCGCGATGGTGGTGAAGAACCGTGGCATCATGACCGCGCTGGTGGCCGACACGCTCAAGCGCATCAAGGAGATGTACGACGCCTACGCGCGAAAATGCGACACAGTCTATATCGGCTTCAGCGGTGGCAAGGACTCGGTGGTTCTGCTCGACCTTTGCCACAAGGTTCTTCCGCTGGACGTGCCTGTCGTGTTCAGCGACACGGACATGGAACTGCCGGACACCTACCACGTCTGGGATGAAATCCAAAGCCGTTACGAAGGCCGCCCGTTTTTGAAAGTCTCCGCCAAGAACCCCGCGTTGGAGAACTGGCGGCTCTTCGGCCCTCCATCGCAAGTGTTGCGTTGGTGCTGTTCGGTCCACAAGAGCGCACCCGCGATTTTGGCACTCAAAGAAAGGCTCTGCAGGAGGTCAATCAAGACGTTGGCATTTGTCGGGGTGCGCGGGGAAGAGAGTGTACGGCGCCTAGAATACGACGATATTGGCGATGGATTCAAAAGTCAGTCGCAGGTGAACGCCATGCCGATCTTGGCGTGGTCCGCGCATGAACTGTGGCTCTATATTTTCGAGCATGAACTGATTATAAATGAGGCATACCGCAAAGGGTTGCCTCGTGTCGGGTGCCTGATGTGTCCGATGTCGACTGACCGACAGAATGATCTGATTCGCATGAGTTACCGCGAGGTGGTTGAACCGTTTGCTGTCGCCGTCCGTGAAGCGATAGACCGAGAGTTTTCTTCCCAGGAAGACGAAGATGCGTTCGTCTACGAAGGCGGATGGTATGCTCGGAAGAGCGGCGTGTCGTTGAAGCAAGTCCTTGCTGAACCAGGCGTGGAACGTAAGGGCGACCGTATAGTCTGTGAATTTCCGATTGAAATACAGTCGCGATTGAAGGAATGGCTCAAAGCGATTGGAAACATTGACGGTGCGCAGATGTCATTCCGTAAGGACGGACAGCGAGGATTGCTCGAATGTGTATGGACAAACGGAAAGGCCGACAGGCTCGCATCCAAGTGGCTAGCATACGCCGTTCATAAGGCTATTGCGTGCGTGGGATGTAATGTGTGCGAGGCCGAATGCCCGACGGGCGCGTTGCGGTTGGAGAAAGACACCGGTAGCGGCGGAGCGACGATTTGCATTGACGAAGCAGCCTGCGTTCATTGCATGAAGTGCTACGCGCCTGATGAAGGATGTTGGCGGTATTTCTCAAGAAGATACACAGGAGCAAAGACGATGAACATAAGCGGTATCAACAAGTACATGACCTTTGGACTGAAACCGGAATGGATTGAAATTCTTGCAAAAGAGGGTGTGCATTTTCGTCAGACGAGTGCGCTGGGTAACCGGATGGTCCCGGCAGCAGTAACGTGGTTTCGCGAGGCATCGTTGATTGAAGACTCAACCGCCATAGCCACAACGAGGCTCTTGGAAGTTGGCAAGCAGCGTGGTTTCAGCGACTTGTTGTTCTGGCATTTGTTGTGGATCCGTCTGGCGAATACCTCCCCGCTTGTGAAGTGGTATGTCTGTAATACAGATTTTGAAGTCGGATATCCAATGAAGCGGATTGATGAAAGGCTCGCCCAATCCGTTGGGTCGGCATCAGTAAGGAAGGGCGCGTTGCAGTCGCTTTGCCAACTGGTTAAAGCTTCTCCGCTTGGCGAAGGAGACGGGGCGATGATTGAAGTCGAAATGAAGGGCAGAGCCGTTGAACAACTCACGCGCCGGTCGCGTCCGGTCGAGCCGCTGGCAGTGTTGTACGGACTCTATGTCATGGCGGAGAAGTCTGGGCGCAGCGCGTTCACGGTGCGGCAGATGATCGCGGTAGAGGTCGATGGGGAGATTGTGTCGCCGCTGGCGGCGTTCGGTATCTCGCCGGACGAGTTTAAGAAGCAGTGCATGGGGTTGGCTGCGGTGTATCCCGACTTCATCACGTGCAGCTTCACGCTGGGACTTGACGAGGTGCGGGTGTTCACGGAAACCAAGAATCGAGATGATGTGGTCGGATTGATTTTGAAAAAGTAGCCTACAACAGGGGGATTGAAAGAGATGGCACTCTACAAAGATTATTTCGGGATCAGACCGGATTACGCGCCATGCATGACGCTGGCTGACATCAACAAGACGCCGGAGACCTGGCTTGGGTTCTATCCGCACGATTCGTTCGTGGAAATCTTGCGGGAACTACTCAAGAGCTTGGATGGCGGGAACAAGACGCCGTGGATCACGGGCGCGTATGGCACGGGCAAGAGCCACACCTCGCTGGTGCTACAAAAACTGTTCACGGACGACGAGGGGCGAGTTTTGAAATGGCTGGATCTGCGCAAATCGCAGATCCCGCAACGTGTGCGCGAGGAGCTGCTGGCGCGGCGCGACGAGAAGGTGCTTGCCGTCTATGATGTGAACGCGGACGGCGTGGACGCAAAGAACCAGTTCCTGATGCGATTGCAGCGCGGTATCACGAAGGAACTGGAGGCGGGCGGACTCACGATTCCACTGAAAGGGAAACTGGATGAAGTCATCGAACGCATCCGGCAGGACGAGCTGTATTTCTTCGCTAAACGTGACGAGATGCAGGCGCGGCTTTCGCATCTGCACGCGGGGATCAAGACCGCAAATGTGCTGGAGAAGAAACTGCGGGATGAGAATCTGGAGGCGGGACTGGTCAGCGACGCGATGCGGGTGCTGCAAGCACGGCACATCTATCTGGAGTTGATCGCGGAAGACTTTCTGGCGTGGGTAGGGGCGGCCTTGCAGGTGAACGGTCTTTCCAAACTGGTATATATCTGGGACGAATTTTCGTCCTTTGTGGACCGCAACCGTGCGGAGTTGAAAACGCTGGAACAGTTGGCGGAGGCGGCGCAGCAGGGACGTTTTTATTTCGTGCCGGTGACGCACACCGATATTTCCTCGTATGTCGCAGCGGGGTCCGAGAGCGCGAAAAAGGCGAACAACCGGTTCACGTTCAAGCGGATTGATCTGCCGAACGAAACCGCGTTAAAACTGGCGGCAGACGCCTTCGTGGTCAAACCGGAGAAGGCAACGGAATGGACGCAGGAGCGCGATCTGCTGTGGCACAGTGTGAGCGGCGTCGCTGAAACCTACATGGCTGCCAACAAGGCAGGTATCGAGGCGGCGGATTTCAAGGGAATCCTGCCTCTGCATCCGATGGCGGCGTTCCTGCTGAAACATCTATCGGTGGCGGTCGGCGCGAACCAGCGAAGCATGTTCGAGTTCCTGAACGGCGAGGAGTTCAAGGCGTTCATTGAGAAGGGTGGTTTAGATGTATCCGGTCATCAATTCCTGACGGTTGATCATCTGTGGCAGTACTTTGTGGAGCGGGACGATCTCGGGACGGGACAAGTCGTGCAGGAAGCACGGGCGGAATACGCCCGGCGCGAGACGGAGTTGCAGCCGGACGAACGTCGCGTGTTCAAGGCGGTCTTGCTGTTCGGGCTGATCGAACAGTTGCAGGGTACGGGGCATCCGCTCCTGAGCGCGACGGTGGAAAACATCAATCGCAGTTTCGAGGGCGACGGCGATCTAGCGGGTACAGATATGATTCTGCGCAATCTGGAGCAGAAACACTGCTTCACGATTGTGAACGGGCGTTGCGAACGCTTCCGTGACCGCTCGGACACGAAAGAGATTGAGGAGAAGAAGGCAGCGCTGGAGAGCAAGTTCGGCGACCTCGTGCTGAGAGAGACCGAAGCGGAACTGGCCAAACACTTGAAAGGTGTCAACTACGGCTCACGTTTTCATGTGCGTGCGGCGGCAGTCGGCGGTCTTTCAGCGTCAAGCATCGTGAAACGCGAGACTTTTGGTGACACGGGGAACCGCGTGCTCTTACAGTTCATTCTGGCGCGGGACGAACAGGAACAATTGCGTATCCCCGACAAAGCGAAAGAATTGGCGAAACAGTTCAAAGACCACCGGATGCTCTTTCTTACCCTGCCGGAAGTCAGTTTCTGCCGCGACAATGCGAAAGCATGGGACGAGTTTTCGGAAAACAGTGCCCGCCTCGCACTGGCAAGCGACAGCGCGAGCAAGAGGGTGTTCGAGACGCAGGTCAGCAGTGCCAAGGCGGCGTGGCATTCCAGAGTGATGAGCGCTGCACAGCTTGTCGTGTATAAACCAAATCCCAATGGAGAACCGTTCGTCGAGGAAGTTGCATGGGGCCAGTTGAGAAAAGACTGGCTCGTTGGCTATGCAAAGCAAGCGTTCACCGCGTATACGGACGACTTGTGCGGGTTCTATATCAACGCGTTCGGTTTGATGAGTGGCCTGGAAAGTTGGGCGTTGGCAGGCAGTGATTTCGATAGGTTTGTTGCCAGTAATCCGAAAAGCTACGGTTCTCAGAAGAACGTGGTTGCGACGTGGCAAAAAAAAGGAATCACCGCCGACGAAGCCTGGTTCGATGCGAATCCGAACCATCCGCTGACGCAGTTGCGGGACAAGTGCAAGGCATGGCAGGACAACACGGTTGGCGAGGGAAACACCTGCTCCATCCGCAAACTCTACATTGACTTGCAGCGACCGCCATTCGGCCTGCTGGGAGTACCGCATTCGGCGTTCGTTCTGGGATTCGTGTTGAGAACGTGGTTGACCGGACAGCGCAAACTTCAGTGGACGGATGGCGTAACGAGCAAGGCGCTGGACGCGGCGACGCTGGCAGAGATGATCGCGGCCGTGGTGAAGGACGATGGCAATAACGCCATCAAAAACGAGAAACTGATCTGCCGCCTGTCAAAAGAGGAAAAAACGTTCATTGACCAGAGCAGCGTGATTTTTGGGAGCAGCGCGCTCGCGGACGGAACGGTGGAGACGGCGCTAACCGCGGTTGGGGCACGCCTGGAACAGATATCGCAACGCGTGCCGCTGTGGGTCCTGCCGGAGTATATCCGTGAGCAAGACGATCCCAGCGCCGAGATGATGGGTAAAGTCATCGATGCACTATGCGCGGCAAACAGCATCAGTTCAAAAGGCGACACCGAGACTCGCGGTAACAAGGTGAAGGAGATAGGCGAGCTTCTACTGGGCACGCCGGGGCTTGCGGAGGCGATGGCCAAGTATATGACGCCGTTGGTATTCGAGGTGGCATTCCAGCAATATGTCGATAGCGCCAAGCCGGAGCTGAAAGCGGCGGTGGATCGCATGGGTGGCTCCTCGCACACCTATTGTGCGGCGGTCAAGAACCGTTTCGCGGCGGTGAGCGGATGGCTCTGGAAACGCGGCGACGCAGAGTCCGAACTGGAAACGGTTTTTCGGCAGACGCTGTGCGCGGAGCACATTCGTGGACTGGCGGGGTTGTCGGGATACTTGAGCTTCGACGACGCGCTGAGCCGTTTGCGCAACGCGATACTCGTCGAAAACAAGGTGCCGACTGAGTTCTGGATTAAGAAACACCCGGCGTTGCAACGGTTTTGTGAACTGCTCAGCAGGCCGCAGTCGCTTTGCGGCGAGGACGTGAAAGCCTTTGAAGAAATTCTCGAACAACAGGGCGGGGTCATCCGCGAGGTGTTCTTCGACGTGTCTCAATCGCGGCAACTGGACGCGATGCGCGAGATCTTCGGGGAGGTCTGGCCGATGGCAGCCGTGGAAAGCCGTGACCTTTATAATGCATTTCCCTCGGACTCGGCCAGAGCTGATGAACAGAGTTTCAAGGCGCAGGGCCGCGGCAAGATCGAGGAGTATAGCCGGACGCTTGTTTCCAAGATGGTTGCGGGGCTGTGGCGCGAACGAACAGGCACCGAGTCGCCTGACGAATGGAGCCGCAAACACTCGCTGCCCGCCGAATGCGTTTTGACAGTGGATGACGCCAGGAGCGTCGTCGCTGCCGTCGCGAATCCGGGAGGCGTGTCGTCCGAGCGATTACAGTCCGTGCATGACGAACTTGAAAGAGAGGGTGCGTTTGTGGATGCATCCGCGGCGGCCGAGACATTCCTCAAACGGGTGTTGCCCGCGCGGTATCGCAAGATCGGGTTCAGTGTTGGTGAATTGACCGATTGGTTGTGCCACAAGCTGGGCGATGCACCTGGACGATGGGTTACGGACGGAGGGCTTCAGGAAGCGGTCGAGGAGTTCGTAAAACAGGGATATGACGCTCATGTAGGGAAGAAGGCTGCAGAAAAGGTGCAAGTGCTTTCCGATGCCGAGGCGAAGATACTGCTCCTGGAACTGATCGCTCGATTTCCCGATGTCGGACTCTCGGTACTGGAGTAACACTATGACACTGGACGAGTATTGCGAATATATCAGAAACCCCCTCGCTGAAGCGAAGACACGGGTAGTAACCGTGCCTCCGGGAGAGAGTTGGACGACGTTACGCCGGTTCTGCCAAGAGCGAGGCGACATCGAGTTGCGTTTGAGCGATCTGGTACGTGAGCGTGGGTGGCTGCCGATGCCTGACGAAGTCTTCGAGCGGGTGCGCGATGCGATGACGGCACAGGCACCGAGCGGCAAGCCAGTGGTGTTGCTGGGGTTGCCCGGCTATCTCGCGTTATTAACGGACGAGAACAAGCGGGCCGCAGTTGACGCTTTACGCGAATGGGTGGACGGCGGGTCCGGACGGACCGCAGTTTGCCTATTACGGAGCGATGATGGCACGAAAGTGATCCTCAATGATGTGTTCGCTAATCCTCGCTACCGACAGGGGAAGCAACTGATTGAGATTCAGGCCTGCGACGCCCCCGAACAAGAAGGAGGAGACGCGGGGCGCGCCGAGGTGATGCTGGTGGGGAACGATTTGGGATCGTTCATCCCAGAAGTGTGCGACACATTTTACAGATACCTGCAGTACACCGAGGAGCATCCGAACGACAACTCTGTCCGGCGGATTGTGGTTGCGTCGGAGGGGCGGGAATTGGCGGGGTTGAGCGCCGCGGTGCGGCAGGTTGTGTGTTTGCACGATTTCGCCCGCGTGTTTTACGACGTGGACGATGCGACATTGTCCGACGATGCCCTGCGGTGGATGTGCGAGCGGGGAAAAGAAGGTGCGGGGAAGAAGCTGACGGAAACGCTTAAGACGCGGTTCTTCGCAGAAGGGAAAGCCGCAAAACACGTGTTAAACGTGTTTGACGCACATAAGGATGCGGAACGGGAGGCGGTGTTCTGGCTGGTGAAGCACGTCGCGTCCCAGGGAAGTTACCTTCAGTGTGTCGCGGGACAAGAGGGGGTTACTGTCGGCAACTTCCGCGCCGCATACGTCACTGGCGCTGCGGAATGGCTGGACGACGCAGCGGCGTATGCTATCGAACGTAGGGATGCTATACGGGAAGCGAACGAAATAATGTCCGGCGCGGAGATCAAGCAGTTCATTAAGCGTTGCTCGGCCGAATCTACGTCCCGGGTTGCGCCGTGGCTGAATTGCAAGACGCCCGCGGAGCGGGCGGAATTACTCCGCCGTTGCGCGGTGGACGGAGTTGTGTCAAATGCTGTAAGAGCGGTCTATCCCGAAGCGGCAGCGTATTTGAACGCGGACCCCGTTTTTGGCGACGAGGCACTCGAAGGCTATTTCAAGGAATATCGTGATCTGAAAATGGCTGGCCGTGTGACGCCGGAGTTTTGCGTGAAAGCGGAGCGGGTGGTGCCGCCGGCTTCTGTGCAATCGCGTGGCGAGATAGTACAAAGGTATGCATCCGACAACAGGTGCGCGTTGCTGGTAGTGGACGCGATGGGCGCGGAGTGGTTGCCGATGTTGGTGACGCTGGCGAGGGAACGGAATCTAGGCGTGGATTCGCTGGTACTCGGCGAGGCGCATTTGCCAACATCGACGCAGTTTAATAACATCCATTGGCCAGATGCAGCACGGCGGTTGCCGGACATCAAACGCTTCGACAACATCGCGCACAACGGTGCGGAGACACACGAAGCTCGTCGCGCGGAGGAGAACCTGGCTGCGGCGCTGGACGTGATTGGTGCCGAGGTGTTGCCGCGTGTGGAGGATGGGCTGACGCGCTTTGAGCGGGTACTTGTTACAGCAGACCACGGGAGTTCCCGGCTGGCGGCGCTGGCGTGGCAGTCCACACCCAGGTTGGCTCGCACGCTTGCTTGCGAAGAAGGGGCGGAAGTGGCCGACTGGCGTTATCGCCAGCGGGGGGCGGAAGGCGGATGTCCGTCGGAAATGGAGGAAACGCTGGACGGCAGGCATTGGGTGGTTCGTGGTTATGATCGGCTGCCCAAGAAGGGTGGCGGTCAGGGCTTTGAGCTGCATGGCGGGGCAACGCTGGAGGAACGGCTCGTGCCGGTGGTGCTTTTCTCGCGCCTGGGGCAGTTCCTGCCGACAGCGAAGACAGGCGATAAACGTGCGCAGATTGTTGAGAAAGACGATTTTGATTTGTAGTGTCAACGAGGACAACCGACCATGGTCGATACTGATAAGTTGCGGGCGGCGTTCCCGGATACGACAGTATTCAAAGCCCCGGACATCGTGGCGATATTCAAAGCGGCGTCAATTCCGTCGTTTCTGCGGGACTGGATTCTGAAGCGCAAGACAGAGTCGGACGGCAGAGTCCACGATGCCGAGGCATTGCGCAAATATATCTACGAGATCATCCCGCGCCGGGAGAATCTACTGGAACTGAAGGACTCAGCGAGAAGTGAGGGACGCACAAAGAAGTTTCTGGCCAAGATTGAAATCCAATTCAGTGTGCGGTGCGACGAGTACACGTTTGCAATTCCGGAATTGGGTCTGGGACACGCGGAGACGCTGATTGAGGATTATGTCTGGAACCGGATCAAAGAGGATGTCGTGAAAACGGCCGGTGGCTGGGGACTGGTACAAATGGGATACCGTAGCCCGGACGACGAGAATCCGCGAGGATGTTTCACGCTCCTAGAGTACAAGAATTTCTGTCCGTACACGATTGACCTGGACGCGTATCGAGAGGCACGTGGGAGGTTTACGGCCGCAGAGTGGCTCGACGTTGTATTGGGAGCGATCGACTACAATCCGGAGGGCTACGAAGACTGGGTACAGAAACACACGGTGCTGTCGCGTCTCCTGCCGTTCATCGAACCGCGTCTGAATCTGGTGGAGCTGGCACCCAAGGGGACGGGAAAGTCGTATCAGTTCGGGCGGGTCGGGAAATACGGCTGGCTGGTCAGCGGAGGGACTTTGACACGGGCGAAAATGTTTGGCGATATCAACGGGAAGAGCCCTGGTCTGGTCGCGTCGAACGACTTCGTGGCGCTGGACGAAATTCAGTCAATCAACTTCCCCGATCCGAGCGAGATGCAGGGAGGGCTTAAAGCCTACATGGAAAGTGGGGAGATCACGGTCGGCAAGACTCGTATCATCGGCGAGGCCGGTGTCATCCTGCTGGGGAACATCCCCCAAACCGAGATGGACGAAACTAAAGACATGTTTCAGAAGTTGCCCGCTGTGTTCCACGAGTCGGCATTGTTAGATCGGTTCCACGGCTTCATCCGGGGGCGCGACATTCCGCGTATGAGCGAGAATCTGAAGATCAACGGCTGGGCGCTGAACACGGAGTATTTTTCCGAAATCATGCACCTACTGCGCCAGCCGTCGGAAACACTACTTTACCGCCATATCGTCGAAAGACTTGTGGAATATCCTTCAGCAGCAGACACCCGTGATACGGAAGCAGTTCTGCGGCTTTGTACGGCCTACCTCAAACTGCTGTTTCCGCACGTTATCGATGAGGACGGGATCGACAAGGGGGAGTTCAAACGATACTGTTTGCGTCCCGCCGTGCAGATGCGGACGGTGATCCGGCAACAGTTGCAGACGATAGACCCACTTGAATACGGAGGGAAGAACGTGGCTGCATTCACGCTACGGGAGGCATGCCAATGAGTGGCGGAAAACAAACCGATTGCGCCTTTTGCGCCAAGGAAAAGCTCTCCAAGGATGAAATCGCGCTTAACAAGAGGATCATTCACCGGCAGATCGAACGGATGATGTGCCTAACGTGCATGGCAGCGTATTTCGAGACGACGGAAGAGAATCTAAAAGAGAGGATCGAGTATTTCAAACAGCGAGGCTGCGCGTTGTTCGGGTGAGGCAGGGGCGGAAGACGTCAAGCCATAGGGGCATCGGGGTCGCAGAGGGATCGGAATGTCGGAGACACTCACTTAACTTAATTCGTGAGGGGAACGATGCACCATCGCACCTCGGGACAACGCCCTGCAAGGCGGTGTCACCAGGTGCCGTAGAGAGAAAGAAGTACGTAACCGTCCGGCGAATCGCACTATTGACTTATCCGGTATCCTTGGGCGTGTGAACGTACTCAAGCCCGGGAGAGATTCGAATGACGACGGCGAACGACAAGACAACGGGAAACGGCAAGCGGCGGTCGGGGCGGAAGGGAAGGGCGAGGATTCCGGAGCCGCTTTGGAAAACGGCGGTGAAGATGGCGGAAATTCACGGGGTGAATCGGGCGGCGACGGCGGTGAGTACCAAGGCGTGACCGAATACTCCTACGACTCCCGCGACCGACCAGCGTGGCCCTCCGCGAGTATGTGCCCGGCAATCTCATTTACGCCAACGGCCACAAGTTCGTCGCGCGCCGATTCCACCGCGATATTGACGAAGAGCGGCACGAAATGCCCTACTTCGACGTGAACGTGGAACGGCAGGCGATCTCCCCGTCCGCCGCCGGCGCGGCCTCCGCGGCCCTCGGAGACGATACGATCCAGGCTATGTCCGTGTGCGACGTCGACCTCATCCACCAGTCGCAGATTCTCGACGAAGAAGAAATCCGCTTCCAGATGCCGGTCACGATCTACGGGATCGAGCGCGACCGGCACAACGGCGGCATGCGCTATGCGTGGGGATCGAAAGACGTCACCTTTCGGAAGGGCGTGCGTCTGCGGTTGGTCAACGTCGGCGCGACGCCGATGGTCGAGAAAGGACAACTGGGCTACCCGATCTGTTCGATTTGCGGGCAGAGTGTTTCCCCCCTGAGTTCGTCGCGTCAAATCGAAGACTTCACCGAAAAGCACGAAGAGTGGTGCGGGAAACCGCCTCGGATGCTCGGCCTGTATGCGGACGTGGTCGCGGATTGCCTGACGATCCAGGAGTGCGAGGAACGGACCGAGGCCTACAGCGTTCTCGAATCGCTTCGGATGGCGGCGACGCGGGTCCTCGATATGCACCTGGAGGACTTGCAGATCGTGGTTGTCGGCTACGTCGACCGCGACACGGTGGACGCCGTCCTCTGGGACCCCATGCCCGGCGGATCGGGCCTGCTGGACCTGATTCGCGACCGCTTCGGGGAGATTGTCGGGATCGCGAAATCGATCGCCGCGGATTGCCCCTCCGGATGCGACCATTCGTGTGTCGATTGTCTCCAGACTTTCCGTAATGCGTACTATCACAAGTACCTGGACCGCTACAAACTGCTCGACGCGCTCTCCGAGTGGGGCGATACCCTGTCCGTACAACACGAAATCCCCCCGCGCCAACCGGCCGGACAGTCTTCGCCCACGGACCAGCCGACCAATGACGCGGAAACCCGGCTGAAACACCTGCTCAACAATGCCGGCTTCACCAGCGGCGAGTTCCAGCATCATATCCGTTTCCGCCAGACCATCACCCCGGACCATCAGATTGGCAGTACCACCCCGGATGTTTATTTCGTTGGCGACCCGGACGACGAAGACGACCGCGGCACCTGCATCTACCTCGACGGCCTCAGCGAGCGTTTGCACGGCGACCCGAAGACGGCGGAGAAGGACACGGAGATAAGGTCGTGGCTGAGGAACAACGGCTATCAGGTGCTGGAGATTTCGGCGGTTGACCTAACGGACCGCGGTGCGATGATTCGGCATTTCAAACGCCTGGCACGATTTCTTTCGGGAAAAGAGATGGCGAATCGGATTGGAGAGGAGACGGGGTGGTTTGAGGAGTAACGCACCGACCCGTGCAGATGACCACAAAGAACGGAATAGATCATGGTAAACGCAACTCAAACCTTAGTCCCGTCTGAACTTACGTCGATCCTCCCTCAACCGCCTTGATTTCTTCAATACACCAATCGAAAGCACTGGTGAAGCAGGCCAAGGCCTCGTCTTTGGCCAATCGGGCTAGTGGAATCGAAGGCCGCTTCGTCAACCTCGACTCTGGAATTGAAACGCCGTCAATGGTGGATAGGCGGTCTGCCAATTCGCGTCGCTTGGTCACATCGTCAAAGGGCCGCTTCTTCATGTGCTGAAACTGAATCTCCACGGTGCCGTACGTCCAGACGCTGAAGAGAAAATGGTCGCCGTGGCCGTTGTCAAAAAGCGGGAGGAATGAACCGTTCGTTAGTCCTTCTCCCCACCATATCCGCAACTGTTTTGCTTCGGTCCAGTCGAGCAGACGCGTGGCAACTCGGACGCCTTCGTCGCCTTGACGCTCGGAAAGGTCCTGAAGAAATGACTCTCGGTTCCACTTCCGCGTCTGCCGCTCCGTGGTGCCTTTCCTCCGCCGCGCCGATTCGATCTGGCCAATGACCCGAGGAACAAGCGTTTTCATCTCCCCGCCGACGAATTGCCTGATTTCAACCGCCAGCACCTCGGCCGGATTTATTTGCCCGTTGAGGAACTCCACGACCTGCCGTAATTCCTGGGGAATCGCATCGGCCACGAAGAGCATTCGAATTCTGCCGGCCTGCAAGTTCGTCTTGACCTGCTGCCAGAATTCGCCATCCCCCTTCGGTGTAGCACCAACTTCCTCGCTCAACGCCTTCCTTTTCCTGCTCGAGGAGGACCTTCTCGCTGAAAACGGAGTTCCATCTTCGCCAGGCCTGCTCGTCCGCCTGGAATAGCAAATCCGAGAATATAAGGCCGGCGCAGGTGTCCGCCAATTGCCATGTGCGCTCGTTCTTGAGTTGCTCAATTCCCTTCTTAAAGCCCGGATCGTCCAAATTGGAGCCGAGCAGAACGCGGAGATAGAGACCGGACATGTCGAGGAGCCACGACTGCGATTTGTCCCCCGGCCGCACATGGTATCTCGCGCCCCCGTCGTATTCGCAAGTATTGAGAAAACGCGTCGTCCGCTGAACCGTCCCTTGGTCCAGGAGATTGGCGACGAAGAGGAATTGTACGTGGTTCAAAGAGGCGTGGATTTGTCCTTTGCCTTGAATACGATTTAGGTCCCATCCCCCGCGGACCGGGTCCTGCGCGACGAGTGAATACCCGGCCAACGCTTTGACGAACGGTTGGAGTCGCTTGTCGCCGGTCATCGCGAAGGCTTCCGCGAAGGCGAGGCCGCAGAGAGAATTGACATGACCGAATTCGCCCTTGCCCGCCAGAGAACCGCCGAAGACTCGTCCTTTATCTTTCTGGGGCGTGATCCGCTTACTGAGAAAATCGAGCCCGGCGGCGACCGTCTCCTTGTACGTACCCTTGCGATGGGTGTTTCCGGCCGCCAGAAACGGCAGGAGGGCGATGCCCGTCGCCGAGTTCCGCGCGGCGGTGTAGGATCCCGCGTCGCTCGCCTTTCCGTTGCGGTCCGGGTGCAGTCCGTGATCGAAACACCAGCCGCCGTCCGGAAATTGCACGGAGGCGAGCCATTCCAGGGCCGCCTCGACGGCGCGTTCCGATTCGGCCGTTCCTCCGTACGTTTTCAGCATGGCCGCGCGGTACGCCGGGTCGCGCCATTCGCCGAGGGTCCGCCGCTTCGGCAACAGCGGTTTCTCTTGATCAACGATTGTGCAGACGCTTTTGTGGACCACTCTGGCACGTGAGCCGAGGTGCGTGGCGCCATCCTTCCGGGAGAGCGAGTCCAATGCTGCGTCGAGTTTCTTCGCCTCTTCGTGGCGAGAGTCGTCGAGGAGGTGTTCCAGGACGAGGTCTTCGGCCAGCGAGGCGAAGCAATTCGCCTGTTCGTGCTGGTAGATATTCTCCGCGCACCGCACCAGCATCTCGGTATCCAATTGACGGGCGCCACCCTGGGCCGTCTCACTCAGGCGGCCGAGCGCGTCCGTCATGATTTCGACGTGTCCGGACTCGCGGGCTTCTTCCGCCGCCGCCGTCAGCAACACGCGGTACGCGCCCCGATCTTCGGATGCAGTCAGCGCGGCATCCAGAATCATCCTTGCCGTTTTCTGCCGTTCCGCCGGCGTTCGGTTTTCGTCGAGCCCGTAAGGCGCCAGCAGCCTCTCTCTCAGCACCTCCGGTGTTTCTTCGTCCTGTACCGGCGGAGGCACCTGTGTCGCCGCTGCTTCCTCAGACGGCGGAGCCAGAGAGGGCGGCTCCGCTCCCGGAATGACCGGCGTATCCGTTTCTTCCTCCAGCGGTTCCGGTGGGGAAACCAGTTCTTCCGGGTTCGGTGGTTCCTTGGTGGAGCCGTCGCCGGACGTCTCTTCCTTGGGCGGTTGAGGCGGCCAAACCGGTTCTTCAGAATCCGGTGTCTCCCCGGTGGAGGTATCGCCGGACGTCTTGTCGGGAGACTCTCCGACGTTGGACTGTTCCGGAGGGCTTACAGAGTCCTTGGGTGGAGGCGTGACCGCCACCTCGGGACGCGGGCGCACCGTACCGGTTTTATAGAGTCCAACCCCCAGGAGCGCCAGCACGGCAAGGATCGCCGCAATCGCAACAACCGGCGTTCTCGATCTCCGCCGGCGAGTCGAAGTCACCGAGACGGCCGGCATCGCCTCCTCCTCCCCCTCCGGTTCTTCCATGACCGCGCGAAGTCGCCGGTCGTATTCCGCCTTCTTCGCAGGATTGAGCAGGCAGATTTTCGCGGCCGCGACCTCGTTGAGCAGTTTCTGCGACGCCGCCGAGTGCGGTCCCACCTGAAACGTCCTGTGTTGGGACATTTGGCGATCCGCCGCGTTTTCGATTGCCTGTGGGTTGGTTTCCAAAAGCCTCAGTCCAAGAAGACGATAGCAGTTTGGCGGTTGCTCCTCAGGGGGGATGCCCAACCAAGTGTAGTAAGGATCGAACTGTTCCGTCATACGTCTTTTCCTTGCCGAAGAAACAAATCTACGCCGCACGTTCCTCCTCACGCCGTAGACCGCCGGTTTACGGCGATACAATTCGGCTCCGGGCAAAGGCACTACCGTCGGCGCCGAAGTGCGACGAACACGGCGCCCCCCAGCGCAAGGAAAATCGCGCCCGGCTCGGGAACCGCCGCCGCTGTGGTCGCTCCCCAGTTCGCGCGGATGATATCGAGGTCGGCGCTGTTGACGAGTCCGTCTCCGGTGGCGTCGCCGCGGTCAGTATTACCGGGTTCGACGTCCCAGCCCCACCAGGCGCGAACGATATCGAGGTCGTGGCTGCCAACGAAGCCGTCGCCGTCAAGATCGGGGATCGGCGGCGGTGGTGGGTCGACTGAAACTTCTGCCAGGTAGAGGGCTTGTGACTCGTCCTCAAACTTGACCTTGAACAGCACGGAGTCACCGCTCAAACCAATCGCGGAAAACGTCGTCGTCCCAGTCTGCAACGGACGCTTCCCATCGAGCACGTCCGTGCGGTCCACAACCTTCATCAACGATCCATCGCGGTTCAGGTAGATGCCCTGCTGGCTCGGAGTGAGGCTCTCGAATGCGATGTTCCTTCCATCAATGATCGGCCATCCAAATCCCCCGAAGTTCTCGGTGCTATCCGGCAAGGGCGTATTCGCGTCGGCGACTACGACCAGCTCACCGTCGAGATCAGCGTAAACTCCTCCTGAGGACAATCCATGGCTCGGGGAACGAAAAGCGACAACGCCGTCGTCAAACGATGGAGCGTCAAAACCGAGAAAGGTACCTGTCCACCCAGGAACCGGCGTGTTCTCGTCCGCCACTTTGGTCGGTACTCCGCCAACGGTTTTGTATATACCGTAGTAGCCGCAGAATCCAACATCCCCTTGATCGAGGCCCGAGGGCGTGAAACTAATATGATCAAACGTGCCGTCGCCATCGGGTCTTGGTGTGCTCTTCCCGACGAGAAGATCAATTACGCCGTTTCGGGAAAGAAACAATCCCTCTTGCTCCAGGTTCCCCGAAGGCAGTCTACTCCACGCCAGGAAAGCCACCGAGCCGCCGCTGACGGAAGGGGTGCTTAGGTACGCGAAATCACCTCCGCCGCCGGGGATCGCGGTATTGTAGTCTACAATGGTCGTTAGCACCCCGTTGGCACCCGTGTAGATGCCGGCGAAGTCCTCTTTGTGTCCCAAGAAGGCGACTTGACTCCCGCTCATCGAGAGACCACCGAATCTGGCGAAGTTTTCCGTCGTTCCAGGGACCGGCGTGTTCGTGTCCGCAACACAATCCAGAATCCCGTCGATGTAGGTGTAAATCCCCTCCCTGTCATTCCCTTGAGCACTGAAGGCCACGTTGCCTCCGTCCAAGGAAACCGCTCCAAACCGACTGAAGGTGCCGCCTCCGGGCATCGGCGTTGCCGTATCGGCAATCTTCGTGAATATGACTTCCGCGCGTCCCACACTTACCAACACCGCAAACACCGCCAAACAACTCGCCAAACGAAACATGACAACCTCCGTTGGATTAAGGAATGACTCGCACCGTTGTCAAGACCGTCGCCACGCCAAGAGAACAGCGCCGCTAATCAAGAGGAACAGTACACTCGGCTCCGGAACCGCTGCCGGTGTGCGTCCCCAGTCCGAACGCACTATATCGAGATCGGCACTGTTGACCTTGCCGTCACAGTTCGCGTCTCCTCGATACGCGTCGCCTGGTTCGACTTCCATTCCCCACCACGCCCGCACAATGTCCAGATCGCGACTGCTGACGATCCCGTCGTCGTTCAGGTCACCGGGAACAAGAGGAACTGCCGCTACACGGAAACCAAGGTACGCGTTGTCGAACGTCAGCGGGTGCGGTTCGTAGCGATAGGACGCAGCGAGCCTATGTGCCCAACTGCCCCAATCGGCCCCACGAAGTACACACGCAGCGTCTATTTGTGTTTCAGTCCATTCATTGATGTTCCCGGCTTGGTCGAAGGTCCCATACGCACTTCCCGAGTGCTCGAACTCACCCACTTCGGTTGTGTAGTAGGGTTGACCGATCGTGGGACCACCGTAATCGATGAAGTTGGCATTGTTGCCTGGGTCGGGGCTGATCAGGTCGTTGCTCGGCTCGATGTTCGTGCCCGTGGGGTAATCCCAGTAGTTCCCGGTCACGCCGTCATTCTTGTGGTATGCTGCCTTGTACCATTCGCTGTCGGTCGGGATGAAGTAGCGCGCGTCGGGATCGCGCGACGGAATGCCATTGCCGGCAATAATGTACGCGCCGCTTTCGGTCTCGCCGTCCCCTTGGCCGTTGTGCAACCAATTACAGAATCGCATCACGTCCCAGAAGTTCACGAAATTGACCGGACGACGGTCCCAATTGGCATCGGAGTCCTTAGCCGAATAGACGTATTGTCCCGCCGACCAGACACGTTGGATACCGCCGTGGAGCCCGCCCATTTCGTCGTCGTAGAGCGAATGCGGGTCACCCGTCCGAGCAACGGCATTTAGAAACTCGCGCCACTGCCCATTCGTAATCTCGTATTTCCCAATCCGATACTCGTAGTCGACCGCGCCGTAGCCGGTGTTATCCGCCGTATTGCCCGGATTTCCAACCGGGACCATTTCGATGTCGAGCGCCTGCGCAGTACAAACCAGAAGGGCGACCGCCAGAACTGATTGAAACACCAGCTTCGCGGACATGGGTATTCCTCTCTCAGAGTAGAACGGGTTACCGTCAAACGGAGCGAATTGCGTCCCGTATTGGCGAATCAACAAGATTATTATCCTTGATTGAACCGCGCCGCCTCCGCCCCCGTCAACATCAATGCGACGAATCTACTCAAAATCCCCCCGAATGAGCGGGCTAGACCGGAATGCCCCAGGACACCCCAGGAGGTAGATGGGGTGGCGCGATTAAGACCCACCGGAAACCCTAGCCCCTCGCGAGCCCGATAGAAGAAACCGAAGACCCGGCCACACGCGCGCCACCACCTACCCCTATGGCCCGCCTTTCCCCGGCCTTCCACTCACCGATTTCTACGAGAGTTTATCCAGATAGCTCTCGCCTTCGTACTGGGGCGACTCAGGCTCGAAATCAGCCCGCGACTTCACCGAAAGCCACGCCCGGATTTCCCGGAATAGCCCGTCCCGCTTCTGGCAAGGCTTCGCGGCCCAGGACTGCGCAATGGAAACGGCGATGCCGACCGGGGGAGGTGTGCTTGCCTTTCGTAGGTCCAGGACGCTGCCAACGTCGTGGTCGGAAACGACCCGATGGAACTCCCCCAAGACCCACAGGTAGGCATCGCGCATCCGACGTACAGGGTCTGTCTCCGCGTATCCGGGGTCTAAGGCATCGTCGAGAGACTCCGCCCCGTCCGGTAAGATCGTCTGGAACGCCGGTTCCGACTGCTCCACCAGAGGCACGTACTTCTCGGCCATCGCGGCCCACGCTCCTTCCACGGCCTCTTCCTTCGTCTTCCCATCGTCACGTAGCTGCTGCCGGGCCTGTTCGCGGTACTCATCGGCTTCCGCCCAAAGGCCCGCTCTTCTCAGCCGGTCCATCGCTCGTTGTTTCTCCACACGGTCTATCATGTTCGCGTTACTCTCCTTTCCTTGTACTGTGCAAGTCTTCATCAGCGTCAATAACTCTATTCACACAGACACGGGGCTAACAACGGTAACCGCGAGCGCGACCCCGTGGGGTCCGGGAAAAAAACGGGGGGAAACTGTATAATACGCAAGAGGGATGTATCCCCACCGTCACCGTCCCGCCCAACGTTCGCTGTGTGCCGCCGCGGCCGCCTATCGCCTTGGATGGCCCGCGAGCCGCCCGAAGCCCGGCATTGCCTTTCTGGGGCGTCCGTCTTCGACATTCCCTGCTGGCGGCATTCTGGCATCAATTCATCTCGTCACCCTCGGAATTTCCGAGCGCGCCTCGATGCGAACCGGGACCACGTCGTCCCACCTCCCGTCGCTACGGAGGCGTGTCGCCGCGAGTTTGCTGGTTTCATTTGCTGCTGAGAATCCCTCCTTGCCTATTTTACCAGTCATTTGAGGGGTTATTCCGAAGCAGGTATCCGCATGGGCTGGGGCGCCAAGGGTCGGGAGTCCGGTTCGGTTTCCGGTGACCGCGATCCATCGGGCTCCCCGTTGATCTCCACCACCGCCGCCTTCGCCTCCTCCTCGGCACGAACGGTCCACGTTCATTTCGTCGCCTCCTCGGTGCGGCTGGGCAAGTCGGCCGATGGCATCGACCGGCATCGCTAGATCGATTCTGGCGAGGATGCTTGAGACCCGCCAATCGCGGGGAATAAGAGCCATTTTTCCCGCACGCGGTAGGACAGGGGTAGGACAGAGCGAATAGGGGCTTGCAGAGCCAAAAGAAAAGCCTTTCGTAACTCTTTGTCACGAAAGGCTTTAGTTGAACTGGGGAACAAGGATTTGAACCTTGACTAACTGATCCAGAGTCAGTCGTGCTGCCGTTACACTATTCCCCAGTATCTCCTCTCCCCAGTATCTGCGTTTTGTTCGGAAAACGACTATCCCCCACGGGGGAAACGACCTTGCGAAATTCTACCGTGCATCGGCGGGAAAGTAAAATCGCCGTTGGAGGGTTCGGCGATTCCTTCCAATCCACCCGATCCACGAATTACCGCCCAATCCACGAATCACCGCTTCGAGAACTGCGTTGCGCGACGCGCTTTGCGAAGGCCCGGTTTCTTACGTTCGACCTCGCGGCCGTCCCGCGTTAGCAGATGGGAATCCCGGAGGACCGGCTCCAACTCCGGTTCGAAAACCTTCAGCGCCCGGGCAATACCGAGCTTGCAGGCATCCGCCTGGCCGGTGATCCCGCCACCATGGACACTGATGACGACGTCGACCGACTCCCGCTTTCCGGTGTGGTTCAGGGGCGCCATGACGGCGTTTTGATGCTTCAGGATCGGGAAATATGCTTCCAGCCCTCTGCCATTAACCGTGATCTGGCCCGTACCGGGACGGACGCGGACGCGCGCCACCGATGTCTTGCGGCGGCCTGTTCCCAGGGAATCGTTTCTTGGATTGACGACGGCTTGTTCGCTCATAACTATTTCGCCCTTAACCGGGTAAAACGCAGGTTGATCTCGGTGGAGTCCTTTGCCGGCCGAATCGCCTACTTGACGGCCAGCTCCCTCTCTTGAGGCTGTTGCGCTTGATGCGGGTGCTCCTCACCGACGTATACTTTTAGTTTGTCGAGCATCTTCGTGCCCAACTTGTTCTTGGGCAGCATCCGCCGAACCGCCTCGCGGAGGATCATTTCCGGCTTCTTTTCCAACCGCTTCGCGGCGGTCTCGCTCCGAAGCCGTGGATAACCGGTATACCATGTATACCGCTTGTTCTCCCACTTGTTGCCGGTGAAGACGACCTTCTCCGCGTTGACGACGACGATGTAATCGCCCGTGTCAACGTGAGGCGTGTACGTGGGGCGATGCTTCCCCATGAGGATGACGGCAATATCGCTGGCGAGCCGGCCGACTACTTTGTCCTTGGCGTCGACAAGCCACCATTGCGGATCCACTTCGGCCGGTTTGGCCATGAATGTCTTGGTCGTGTACGGTGCGGTCATATACCCGAGTCCTATTTCACCAGCTCGAACCATGCCATCAAAAAAAGTTGCCTCAGCGGGCGAGAACGCGCCAAGGGGAATCTGAAAAAGGCACTAGTTCTTGATTCGGCGGCCGTTCCAGGTCGCCTTCAGTCCAACTAAATCAAGCGAAACACACAGTATAGTGCGGTTTTTTTTCCGCGACAAGGGGCTGCGTCGCGAAAATCGGAGAATTGGCCGCGACTCCCGCTCCGGCCACTTTTCGTGCAATAAACATATATCCTCCAAATTGCCCGTCCGCGGCCAACCTTTCCGCCCGGTTTTCCCATTCGAGGCATTTACCCGGGAAACGAATATCAAGTTTTACAGAAAAGACATTTATTCATTCCGCCCAATGGGAGGGGGAGGCCGGATTCCGATGTGTAAGAGTCCGCCGGTGAACGGTTCGCGGTTCTCTGCGGCTTGTCCAGAGTGTATAGTGGGAGTTGAAGTTCCAACGGCCCTTTTCCCTTGTGCTTTGTCAACACTAAGATTTTGGGTTGGCAGCACGCCGAAGTACCGCAATCGGCCGGATGAAACCGAAACGTCAACCCCAAATCCTGGGTTTGGCAAAGCATTACGGAGTGTCACGATGAAATCCTTGGCCGGGCGTGTTTTTCCCGTCTTGCTTCTGAGCGTTGCCGTTTGGGAACTAGGGCCGACGTTCGCGTCCTCGGCCGATGCGGTGGACGAGGAAGTTGCTCTCCGGCGGCTGAAATACAACAATCCGGGACTGGTCGTCGACCTCGGGGTGGGGCTTTGGGCGTGGCCGATTCCGATGGACTTCGATGGCGACGGCGATCTCGACTTGGTCATCTCCTGCCCCGATAAGCCGTACAACGGGACGTATTTCTTCGAGAACCCCGGAGGCAAGGACCCGGTTTTCAAGCCAGGGAGGCGGATCGCCGACGGGACGTTCAACATCATGCCGTCCTATGTCGACGCCGAGGTCCGTATTCTGATTCCCGGGAAGGAGATCGTCGATCTGGCGAAAGGCGGTCTGGCCGACACGCGCGATCTGGGCATTCCGGCCAATATCCACCCAAACCGCGTTCGCGCCAATCAGTGGCGGTACGTCGACTACGACGGCGACGGAGCGCTCGATGTGGTCCTGGGAGTCGGGGACTGGACCGAGTATGGCTGGGATAACGCCTTCGACGAAGACGGCAACTGGACCCGCGGCCCGCTCCGTGGTTGGGTGTATCTCATTCGCAATACGGGAACGACGGAAGACCCCCGGTACGCCGAGCCGGTTAAAGTCCTCGCCGGCGGCGAACCGGTCGACGTCTACGGGATGCCTTCTCCCAACTTCGCCGACTTCGACGGTGACGGCGACCTGGATCTATTGTGCGGGGAATTCATCGATGGGTTCACGTATTTCCAGAACACCGGAAGCCGGACGAAGCCGGAGTACGCCGCCGGTAGGCGGCTGATGTACGAAGGAAGGCCGATTCGGATGGAATTGTGCATGATCATCCCGGTCGCGGTCGATTGGGATGGGGATGGCGACATGGACCTCGTCGTCGGCCAGGAGGACGGCCGCGTGGCGTTCTTGGAGAACACCGGGAAGACGCAAGGCGGCCTGCCGGTGTTCCTGCGGCCGCGGTTTTTCCGGCAGGAGGCGGACGAGTTGAAGTTCGGCGCCCTCGTCACGCCGGTCGGGTTCGACTGGGACGGCGACGGGGACGACGACCTCGTCTGCGGCAATACGGCGGGACACATCGGCTTCATCGAAAACCTCGACGGCGGGCATCCGCCCAGGTTCGCCGCGCCGAAGCTCCTGGAGGCGGACGGCGAGCCGATCCGGGTCATGGCCGGGCCAAACGGCTCCATTCAAGGGCCGTGCGAAGAAAAATGGGGTTACACCACCCTCGGAATCGCCGATTGGGACGGCGACGGCCTGCCGGATATTCTGGCGAACTCCATTTGGGGAAAGGTCATCTGGTTCAAGAATATCGGCACGAGGACGAGACCGAGGCTCGCCCCGGCGGAACCGGTTCGCGTCGCCTGGAGTGGCGCGCCACCGAAACCCGCGTGGACCTGGTGGAACCCCGACCCGACCGAACTGGCTACGCAATGGCGGACGACGCCGGTTCCGTATGATTACAACGGTGACGGGCTGATGGACCTCGTCATGTTGGATCACGAAGGATACCTAGCCTTTTACGAGCGGCGGCGCGAAGGGGATTCCCGGGTGCTTCTGCCGCCGGTACGGGTATTCACCGATGAGAAGGGAAACTTGCTGCACTTGAACCCGGGTATCGCCGGCAAGAGCGGCCGCCGGAAGCTTTGCCTGGTCGATTTCGACGGCGACGGCAAGGTCGATCTGCTGGCGAACGGCTTGAACGTTGATTTTCTGCGTAACGTTTCGACCGGGAACGTAACGACGGCGTTTGAGAACAAAGGTCCCGTGTCGACGCGTCGCCTGGCCGGACATACGACCAGCCCCACGGTGGTCGACTGGAACCGCGACGGCAAACCGGAGCTTGTCATCGGGGCGGAAGACGGCTATTTTTATTACCATGGGGTATTTCAACCGGAAGGAGAAAGACCATGAGTCGCGAAACCGCGTCCACGAATCAATCAGTTCCCAAAGCCTCCCGCCGCGACGCGCTTAAGCTCGGCGGGGTACTCGCCGCCGGCTCCGTGCTTACCGGAGTGAACGTGCCGCGGGTTCACGCCGCGGAAGACAACACGATCCGCCTGGCGCTCATCGGCTGTGGCGGTCGTGGGCGGGGGGCGGTCGGCGACGCCATGTCCGTGGCCGCGGGCCCGATCAAGCTCCACGCGATGGCGGACCTGACGGACGACCGCGTCAACAACGCCCACGAGGTACTGCGGAAGCACTTCGACGAACGGATCGACGTTCCGGCGGAACGCCGTTTCGCGGGATTCGACGCCTATCGCCACGCGATTGACTGCCTGCGGCCCGGCGACGTGGCGATGCTCACGGCGTACGCCTACTGCCGCCCGGCGCAGATCGAGTACGCGGTGGAAAAGGGAGTCAACGTCTTCATGGAAAAGACGTTCGCGCCGGACCCCTCCGGATGCCGCCGGATTCTGGCCGCCGGCGAGACGGCGAAGGCGAAAAACCTCAAGATCGCCGCGGGTCTTCAATGCCGTCACAGCGTCGCGCGGCAGGCCCTGATCGAGAAAATCCGCGCCGGCGAGTTGGGAGACATCCCGCTGGTCCGGGCCACGCGGAGTTGCGGCAGCACCTACCTGGCGCCCCCGCCGCCGGGGACCGACCTCGTTTCGTGGGAGGTGTTGAACCGGGTTCACTTTCTTTGGGTGTCCTCCGGAATCCTGCTGGAGCTGCTTATCCACCAGATCGACGAATGCTGCTGGATCAAGGATGATTGGCCGATCTCCGCCACCGGGAAGGGAACCCCTCCGGACCGGCCGAACAACTGCAGCCAGAACGTCGGCGATTACTACATTGAGTACGTCTTCGCCGACGGCGGGAAAGCGGTGGTCGAAGGGATCGACCCGTTCGCCACGTTCATCTTCGGGACCAAGCACGCGGCACAGTTCTCCGGTGACGTCCACCGCGCAACGGTTCATATCTACGAGGGCAAGAACATCGACAAGGACCAGATCGCCTGGGCCGCCGACAAGGAACCACGCAGCCCCTGGCAGGCCGAATGGAAGAATCTCCTGGAAGCCATCCGCGAGGATCGTACCCATAACGAGACCGAAAGGTCGATCAAGGCGAATCTCGCCGCGATCATGGGCCGGGCCTCGTGCCACATGGGACGCACGATCACCTGGAGAGAAATGCTTGACTCGGAATTCGCCTTTACGACGATCGCCGATGACCTCGAGTTCGGCGGACCGGCCCCGGTTGAACCGGACGCGCAAGGCGAATGGCCTCGACCGATTCCGGGAGAGTGGGTCGAGGTATGAGGCGGCGAAGCGGTTTCGTGAACTCGGAATTCGCCCCATATTCCCATCCCCTGTCCGTACCATAACCGACCGGAATGGTGAACATATCCCTGCCGCTCTTGCACGGAACAACGTGCATCAATACGCGTTTTGGCCCCGGACTCCAGAGAACGGCGTCATCAACAGTATCTTCAGGTCCAGCAGGAGCGACCAGTTGGCGATGTAGTAGAGATCGCACCGCAAGCGGCGGCGAACGGACGTATTCCCCCGCCAACCTTGAACCTGCGCCCATCCGGTGATTCCGGCCTTCACCTGCAAACGCTGGCAGTACCCCGGGAGTTGCCTCCGGAAACGTTCCACGAACACCGCCCGCTCCGGCCGTGGGCCGACAAGGCTCATGTCGCCGGCGAGCACGTTGAAAAGCTGGGGGAGTTCGTCCAGGCTCCATCGTCGAAGAAATCGGCCGACCAGTGTCCGCCGGGAATCACTCCGGGCGGCCCAGACGGGACCCGTTGTCTCCTCGGCGCCGTCGACCATGCTGCGGAACTTGAGCATCTCGAACGTCCGCCCGCCAAGGCTGGTTCGCGTCTGGCGGTAAAAGACCGGCCCGCGACTGGTCAGCTTGACGACCGCCGCGATAAAGAGCATCAGCGGGGCCACGAGGACTAGCAGCAGGAACGCCCCCGCGACGTCGAACCACCGTTTCAGATGCCGGTGCCAGCTCCGTTGGGGATTGCGTCGCAAGTCGAGAAATCCGACATTGTCGATTTCGGTCAGTGTCGGCAGCACGGCGGTTGCGTCGGGAAGGTCCGGAACGAGTTGAACCTCGCAGAACGTCTCGGAGAGAGCCCCGTAAAGCGCCGGCAATTCCGCGTACCGCGCCAGTGGCAACGCCACGAAGACGTGGTCGACGTCGTATTCGGCGATGATTTCGACAAGCCTCTCGCGAGTGCCCAAAAAGGGGACCCCGGCAAACGCCGGACGCGGTTCGTGGTTTACGAAACCGACGAGTTCCAATCCCGTCCAGTCGTTGTTCCGGATCGTCTTCGCGGCGAGCCTTGCCGTCCTTCCCCCACCGACGACGACCGCGCGGCCTTGGTTCAGCCCGTGCCGCCGCAGGAGACGCACCGCGTTCCACAGGACCCGCCGAACGAGGGTGAGAGAGGCAATATTGAAAACCAGGAACAATCCCAGAGCCAACCGGGATTCGTAGAGGTCGCGCCGGTAGAACGTTACGCAGATGATTAACACGAACAAGAGTCCCCCCGCCTTGCAGAGCTGCCCGAACTCGCGTGGCAACTGCTTCAGCCGGTGGACTTCGTAAAGGCCCACCAGATGGTAAGTCATTGCGGCCAGCAATAATACGGCCGGCAACCCGGCGACAACGTGCGCGACGTCGGGAATGCCCTCTGGAGTGGGAAGTACGCCGAACCTTACCGCATACGCCGCGAGCCAGGTGAGCCCGGTAACGGCCAAGTCGCCGCCGAGGAACGCCAGCGCCAACTTGTTTCCATGTCTGCGGTACATCCTACACCGCCTATTCTTCGTATTCTGTCGCTGAAGTTGGAATCGTGTTGGGAGGTGGTCTTATAAGAAAAACCGGGTGCTAAAGCAATAGAAATCCTCTCAGACCTCCGTTGCAGCTAACTGAAAATGCCCCATTAGAGGGGCAATTGTATGCGAACGGCAGGATCGGACGAGGCGTCGAGCGATTCCCTCTAACGATTTCCCGTCTCGTGCGTCATAACTAGCGAAAGACGTCTTTCCCAACTGATCTACCCCAAACGTGGGACGCGCGACCTATGACGGAGAACGCCCTAGTTGCCGAAGCAGTGGCGCGGCACGAAACGCAACTGACCCGGTATTCCACCCGGCTGTTAAGGGATCCGGACCTCGCTTGTGACGTGGTCCAGGAGACCTTCGGCCGGCTGCGAAGCACCGAACCGCCCCCGAAATGCCTGCGAGCATGGCTCTATCGGGTGGCACGCAATTTTTCGCTCGACCTGCTTCGAAAACGTGCGCACAGTGAACCGCTGGAAAATCCGGACTGGCTGGCGGCCGAGACGCGGAATTCCGATCCGGCCTCCCTGGCCCAACAGAATGAGGAAAACGCCATGTTACTCGAGGAGATGAACGCGCTCCCCTCCCGGCAGCGCGAGGTGGTCCGGCTGAAGTTCCAAGAGGGACTCACCTACGCCGAGATCGCCGACGTGACCGGAGAGACGAAAGCGAACGTCGGATGGCTGCTGCATTCGGCGATTAAGTCGCTGCGGCAGAAGCTGAATCCGGAGGGAGCGACCGCGTGACGGCGACCTTTCGACGACGTTTCTCGAACCGTGCCACAAGACGTCACCACGAAATTCAAAGGATATTCCGATGTCAATAAACTATGACGACCCGAAACTAACCGCCTACGCCCTGGGCGAGCTTCCCGAAACGGAAGCGGCCGAGGTGGAGCGGCTAGTTGAAAAAGACCCGGCCCTCAAGGCCGAGGTGGAATCGATCCGCCGGATGGCGGAAGAGTTGAGGAAAGCGCTGGCGGCGGAGCCGTTGCCGGGAAGGCAAAGCCCGGCTGGAAACGAGCCGGCGCGGCCGGTGGAGGCGGAACACAAGCGACTGGGCAAGCGGGGGCTTCTAATCGGCGGATCGGTTGTTGCCGTGGGACTCGTCTTTGTTGCGCTAGTTCTACCGGCGATGCAACGTGCTCGCGAGACCGCGCGAAACTTCGATTACGGTCCCAATAACGCCTGCCAGGCGGGGGCGGCCGTTGCCGATGGTGCATGTGCCGAACCCGCGGAACCCGCATTGATGACTGAAGCACCTGCCTTTCACGACCGCCGCTACGACGAGGCGCCCCAGGCCGAGAAACCGCCCCAAGCCAAGACGGATGATATTCAATATTCTCCCGACGGCGACCAACTGGCCATCGACCCCTCCATCCGCCGTCCCGACGGCAGCTTCAACACCGAAACTTACGACAAGATCGTCGAAAGTGAATTCAAGCGGGTGGTGGAGCATCCACTGAGCACCTTCTCCATCGACGTCGACACGGCCAGCTACAGCATGGTCCGCAATATGCTGACCAAACAAGGCCGGATGCCGCCCCCGGGCGCCGTACGGATCGAGGAGTTGATCAACTACTTCGACTACGCTTACGCACCGCCGACGGACGACGTCCCGTTCGCGACCCACGTCGACGCGGCCACGTGTCCCTGGAACGACAAGCACAACCTCGTCCGCATCGGCCTGAAGGGAAAGGTCATCGAAAGGGAAGAACGCGACCCGGCGAATCTGGTCTTTCTGTTGGACGTCTCCGGCTCGATGAACCAGCCGAACAAGCTGCCGCTGTTGAAAACGGCGATGACCAAACTGGTCAATAACCTCAACGAACAAGACCGCGTGGCCATCGCCGTCTATGCCGGTGCGGCCGGGCTGGTCCTTCCCTCGACGCCGTGCAGTGACAAGCACAAAATCCTCGAATCCCTCGATCGCCTGCAGGCCGGCGGGTCGACCAACGGTGGGGCGGGGATCCAACTGGCCTACGCCACCGCCGCGGCCAACTTCATCGAGGGGGGCGTCAATCGCGTCATTCTCTGCACCGACGGCGATTTCAATATCGGGATGACGAACCAGTCCGAGCTGATCTCCATGATCGAGAAGAAGGCGAAGGACAATATCTTCCTGACCGTTCTCGGCTTCGGCATGGGGAACTACAAGGACTCCACCCTCGAAAAACTGGCCGACAAGGGGAACGGCAACTACGGATACATCGACACCGAAAACGAAGCCGAGAAGCTCCTCGTCGAGGGCCTTTCCGGGACGCTCGTCACCATCGCCAAGGACGTCAAGATCCAGGTCGAGTTCAATCCCCACCACGTCAAGGCCTACCGCCTCTTGGGCTACGAAAACAGACTTCTGAAAAAAGAAGACTTCAACGACGACACGAAGGACGCCGGCGAAATCGGAGCCGGGCACACCGTAACGGCCCTCTACGAACTCATCCCGGCCGATTCGGAGGAAGAGGTCGCCGCGCCCAAGGTGGATGAACTTAAATACCAGAAAGACGTCGAGAAGACCGATGCCGCGCGGTCGGACGAACTGCTCACCGTCAAACTCCGCTACAAGGAGCCCGACGGCGACACGTCCAAGCTACTCTCCTTCCCGGTGAAGAACGAGATAGTCGAATTCGACGCGGCCAACGTCGATCTCAAGTTCGCCTCCGCCGTCGCCGCCTTCGGGATGCTCCTCCGCGATTCCGAGTACAAGGGAACGGCAGACTACGAGAAGATCCTCGGTTGGGCCAAGAGTTCCCTCGGCGAAGACCAGTTCAACTACCGCGAAGAGTTCCTCAAGCTCATCCGGGCGGCGCAGAGTCTGGAGGATCGGTAAAGGGGTATTCATTCCTGTGACACCGCGCGCCTCATGAAGCTGCGCACAGCCGTCATTAAAAAGTGCTTCCCGCAGGCAGCGCCGTCAGCTATAATGGAACGCGTGCGGGAAGTCGTCCGTTTTCCCTCTACGTGGAGGGAGGTTGAATTCGCGAAACACGCCGCCAGACCGATACCACGCACCGGACTACATCGTGTTCGGCAGATTCAAGCCTTCTCGCGTCAGTCCCCCGATAAAGGAGAGCCTTTTCATGCCGAACCATCCTGAGTCATTGTCAGCGAGTAAGCCGTCGCGTCGCCGGTTCCTGGCCGCATCCGGCGCGGCGGGTATCGCGATAACCACCGGAATTGGAGATACCTTGAAGCCGGCCGTGGCGGAAGAGGTCCGGAAGGCGGCGGTACCGAGCCCGCTGCGAAGGCCGAAACCGGATGGGCTCAACGGCTGTCCGACGGAAGTCCGCGAGGCGCTCGGCGGTCCGTGGCCGTCGATCAGTACCCCCTTCACCAAAGAAGGGCAAATCGATGAGGTCGGCCTCCGCCGGCAGCTCGATTTCCTGATCGAAACCGCCAAGGCGAAGGCGGTCGTCTTGACCTGGGGAGATAGCCTGTTCTCGCTGCTTACCGATGATGAGATCGCCGAAGTCACCCGGATCGTCGTGCAGCACGTCAACGGCCGGGCGTACGTCGTCGCGGCGACGCATCAGTGGTGGACCGGAAAGGCGGCCGAGTTCGCCGCATACTGTTCCGATTTGGGCGCGGACATGGTCATGGGCCTGCCTCCGGACTGGGCCGGTTCGACGACGGTCGATCAACTCGTCGCCTACTACGCGGCCCTGGGAGAGCATCTGCCGGTGATGATCGTCACGAACTACCTTGGCAAGCGAGGCAAGGGTTTCTCCGTGAAGCTGTGCGACCGGCTCGTCCGCGAAGTTCCCCGGCTGATGGCCCTGAAGGACGATCTGTGCAATGCGACGGCGCAGGAGATATTCCTTCACGTCGGCGACCGGTGGGCCCTCTCCGCCGGCGGCCAGAAGATCAACCACCTCCAACTCCTTCCCTTCGGCGCCGACGGATATCTCTCGACATTCATCGGGTTCAACCCGGAGATTACCTGGAGGTACTCAAACGCTGTCGAGGCCGGCGACCTCGATACGGCTCGGGCCGTCATCCGCGATTTCGACGCCCCCTTCTTCGACTACATCATCGCGTGCGAAGGAGGGTTCGACGCGGCCATTCACGCCATCGGAGAGTTGACCGGGATATCCAAACGCTATCGACGACCACCGTACCATTCCATGACGGACGAACAGATGGAAGAACTAGGGACGTTCCTGCGAGAAAGGGGAATGATCTAGTTACAACTGGTCGTACCATATAATCCAAAAAGGGTATTAAACTTTTCGGCGTTGTCCTCCCTTGGAAACTGGAACGGTCTGAGTTAGAATCACGTAACGAAAGTAAAGAAGGACTAACGAGAACAGAACACAACAACCCTCGCTCCCCACTCCACCGCCTTGGGCATCAGATACGCCGCATCCGCCGCGAAGGGACCGCGCACCCGCCGCGCAATCACCGGCCCGATCCGGTTGTAGCATATCCGGAATGCGCGGTGCGACCACGGCGAATGCTCTTGCCAGAGCCGCTCGAATTCCCGGAAGACGATCAGTTTCTCTCCAACTCCCGAGATTAGTTTCCCACCTGCTTCGCCTCCACGGCGATTTCAATCGCCGAGCCGTACACCCCCTTTGCCCGCGCCGGCGGGGGAGCCAGCGTGGGGAGGTTCTTCGGTTCGCGAACGTCATCGCCGGCGAAAGACCGATCGAAAGAATCCCTGACCCGATTCTGTCGAATCGCAAGCTCGTCCTCCGGAAGCGGAACCGGCCGCAATTCCTCCCAGGGATCCGGCAAAACACAGCAGGCGGTGCAACTCTGGGCCTCCGGTTCCGAGGGACGCCAGAACGACGTCGCCCCGTAAATCGCCCAGAAGCCCACGACGGTTCCGAACGCGACGCGAGCGGCATTCGTTCGTGAGATCTCTTGTTTTGCCTGGAATTGGAGATACTTCATGGTCCGCGTCAAAGTGAAACCGTGCCGGCTGGGGAAAATGGTTGTCTTGCGAAAAGGTTGCCTGTTTCAACGGGAGGACGGAATAAGCGCCATTTTAATTGCCGCTGTTCGAGAGGCAATGCGGAACCGCACTGGAAAGACCGTCCCTTCATGGGTAATAATACACCTCTAGCGTTTACTACGACGATGCGGCCTTTTTGGACGGACTTGCGGCGAGAAAGAATGGCAATAACGCTCATTGGGCTCGGCTCCAACATGGGAGATCGTCGCACCACGCTCCAGCGTGCCTTGGAGGCGATCCACGATCGCCCTGGGACCCAAGTCTCCCTTGTTAGTCACTTCGTGGAAACAGCTCCCGTGGGGGGAGCTATCCCCCAGGGCTCTTTTCTGAACGCGGCCGTAATCGTGGAGACGGAAATCGCTCCGGAAAGGTTGCTGGCCACACTTCTGGAGATAGAGGGGCAATTCGGGCGGAATCGTACCACTCGATGGGGGGAAAGGACATTGGACCTCGATCTTTTGCTGTATGAGCAAGAGATTGTAAGTACGGCTAATCTCGTCTTACCCCACCCGAGAATGACATGGCGACGATTCGTCTTGGAACCGGCGGTCGAGATTGCCCCCCAAATGGTCCATCCCCACTTGAACTGGACCCTTCAGCGTTTGTTGCGACACCTGGACGAAACGCCCCCCTACGTTGCAATCGCGGGCTCAATCGGGGTGGGGAAATCCTCGCTGCTGGAGAAACTGGCTCGATCACCGGGAATCCATGCGATTCGGGAGGAACCGAATCATCAGCGGCTAAGCCGCTTCTATACGGACCCCACTCGCGAGGCATGGGAGATGGAATGCGATTTTCTCGACAAACGCACCGAACTGCTGGACCGGGACCGTTTCGGCTTGAGCCCGGGTAAGATATGGGGAGTGAGCGATTTCTGGTTCGATCAGTCGGACGCCTTCGCCGAGATATGGTTGAATGAAGCAGAATACGAAATTTTCCACTGCAAATGGCTTGAAAAGAGGGAACGCGTTGTCGTCCCGAAACTGGTTGTATTCCTGCGAATGGTCCCGGAGGCGTTGGAAGGTTCGGTCCTTCGACGCAACCGACCGTACGAGGCCGACCTAACGGCCGACCGGTTGGCCCGGATTCAAGAGGCCCTTCTGGCCCGCCTGGAGCGGCCGGACCAAGGACCGCGGCTCGTGCTCGAAGTGGGGGGGGAGCAAGAAATCCTTCGTGAGGTGCAGGCCGCCCTTGACGGGATGCGGAAGCCTTTTCGGGGCTAGTCGTGAAAAAACTCATCTTGACGCAACTCGCTTGCGCAGGTATTGTTCCGGCGGCTCCGCGGCCGGTGACGAGGTCGCGATCCGTTCCTACGTTTCCCGCGCATCCGCTTCGGTCGATTTTCGTTGGTCGGCCGTTTTGAGAATACAGCCCCATGAGAATCGGCCTCTTCCTACCCAACTGGCTTGGCGATCTCGTCATGGCGACACCCGCGATCCGGGCGCTGCGGCGGCACTTTGGTCGGGATACGGAGGTGTCGGGCATTCTGCGACCACACTTGCGCCCGGTATTGGACGGGTCGGAGTGGCTGGACGCGATCTGGGACTTCCACCCTGGCGGAACGCGCGGGCAGGGGCGAGTGAGGCTAATTCGCCACATGCGCGCGGTACGATTCGATCTGGTCGTGTTGATGACGAATTCCTTGCACACGGCCCTGTTGGCCTGGGCCGGCGGAGCGAGGGAACGCGTCGGGTACATCCGTGACTGCAGGGGGCTCCTGTTGACGCGAGGCATCCGACCCCCACGGCAAGGGCGACGGATCGCGCCGATGCCGGTGGTCGATTACTATCTGAAGCTGGCGGGTGAATTGGGATGCGGGCCGGAGTCGCCCCGGTTGGAGTTGCCGTTTACAGAGGAGGACGCGAGGGCCGGAGATTGCCTTTGGAATCAGCTTGGCCTGCGGAACGATGACCGCGTGGTGGTCGTCAATTCGAGCGGCGCGTTTGGGGCCGCCAAGATATGGCCGACGGAGCATGCGGCCGTCCTCGCATGGCGGATCGCCGAGGAATTGGATCACGACGTTATCATATTGTGCGGCCCGAGGGAACGGGAGGCGGCGCGGAAGACGGCGGAACTGGCGGGGCATCCCCGGGTATTCGCGATTCCACCAGAGCTGATCGGGATTCCGACGAGCAAGGCCTGCATCCGCCGGTGCCGGGTGATGGTCTCCACCGACAGCGGTCCGAGGCATATCGCGGCCGCGTTTGGAAAGCCGGTCGTCACGCTCTTCGGGCCGACCGATCCGGTCTGGGTGGAGAACCCCACCGTCCGCGGCGTCGACCTGCGGCTCGAATTGGACTGCATTGGCTGCCGCCGTCGGGTATGCCCCTTGGGGCACCACCGATGCATGAAGGATCTTCTTCCCGGCATGGTTTTTTCGGCCGTCGAGCGGTCCTTGACGCAGGTTTCGTCACGCAGGCCGCGTCCGGAGTGCCGCGGGCCGCAGGAACCGTGCGTTTTGCACGGCCGAGCGCCATCGAGATTGAAATGAGCCTTTCCACCGTATCAACCCGAACCGACGATCCGGCCGCCACCGGCCTGGAGCGATTCGGCGATGGAACCGTTTGGGCCGACGCGGAATATCGGCGGGTACTCGGGGATTGGGGCGCAATGAGCGTCGATGCCATCATGGGTTCGTGCCGGGGAAGGTGTCTCCGGAAGCTTGACGACCGCGAGAACTGGTTTCTGCCCACGCCCGGCGGCCTCGCCGAGGGACTGTATCTGAAGAAACACCACGCCCGGAAAAAGGGACCGCGAATCCACATCGGTCCGCCCGAAAGGGAGACTCCGGCGTTCGTGGAGGCGCAGAACATCGGCCGGCTCACGGCGGCCGGGATTGGAACGATGCGTCTGGTCGCCTACGGCCAAGGGATTTCCGGCCGGAGGCGCGGGGAGTCGTTCGTCCTGACCGAGGCGCTCGACGGATACGAACCGCTGGACGACTTCGTCGAAGCGCGTTTTCCGAATGGAATTGGAGAGGACCGGAATGACTTCTATCGGCTGATCGATGCCGTAAGCGACCTCGCGCGGCGGTTTCACGCCGCCGGATTCAACCATCGGGATTTCTACTGTTGCCACTTCTTCGTCAAGGAGGAGGGGGGCCGCTTCGAAATCCGGCTCATCGACTTGCAGAGGATGCAATACCGCCGGTCGCGGCGGCGGCGTTGGATCGTCAAGGACTTGGCACAACTCGCCTACTCCGCGCCAAGCGCGGCTGTCGACTGCAAGGCCAAAGTGCGTTTTCTAAAAGGCTATTTCGGCGTCCGGAAACTGGGGCCGGCACGGAAACGACTCGCGAAGGCGGTGTTCGCGAAACAGCGGTACATGGAGTGGAAACTGGGAAAAGGCGGATGAGAATCGGTTTGGTCATCGAGCATTTCGACCCGCGGCGCGGCGGAGTCGAACAGTGGACGGCCCAGTTCGCCGCGAGGCTTATCGAGCGCGGACACGAAGTTCACGTCGTCGCGCGTTCGTTTTCGCGAAGCGTGACGGCGACACGGATCGTGCCCCACCCGGTCGCCGAAGCCCCCAGCCGGATCGACTTCGCCCAGGCGGCACGGGACATTCTGGAATCACTGGATCTGGACGTCGTTCACGATACCGGCTACGGATGGTACTGCGACGTCTTCCAGCCGCACGGGGGCTCGCGGTTGGCGGTAGCGGAACAGAATCTTCTCCTTCTGCCGAAATGGATGCGGCGGCTGAAGAGGGCGATCAGCGGGCTTCTGCCGCGGTACCGCCAGTTCGACGCACTCACGGCACGGCAATTCGCGGACGACGGCCGGACCGTTTTGGCCCTTTCGCGGCGCGTCGCGGCCGACTTCACGCGGTTCCATTCAATCCCATCCGAACGAACACGGCTGGTCTACAACGGCGTCGACACGGAGCGCTTTCACCCGGACCACCGGCGGGAATACCGACATGTCGTGCGCGACCGGCTGGGAATCGGACGAGACGAACTCGTCTTCCTGATCGTCGCACACAACTTCAAACTCAAGGGAGTTCCAACGCTGCTCGCGGCCCTGAGCGACTGGCGCCGCCAGGAGCGGCATGCGCGGCTTCTGGTGGTGGGGGGCAAGCACGCTCGCCGGTACCGGTGGTCGACCTGGCTGAAAGGGCTTTCGCCCCTCGTGACCTTCACCGGGGCGGTCGACGACCCCGTCCCCTACTACGCCGCCTCGGACGTCTACGTCCAGCCGACCTTCTACGACCCTTGCAGCCTCGTCGTCCTCGAAGCGCTCGGTTGCGGCCTGCCGGTCATCACGACGCGGCTCAACGGGGCGGGAGAACTCGTCACCGAGGCCAAGGAGGGCTATCTCCTTAGCGACCCGGCAGACGCGGAGGAACTCCTTTCGCGGATGGAAATGTTCTTCGACGCCGACCTCCGCCGCCGTATGGGAACCGCCGCCAGGGCTCTCGCGGAAAAGCACTCGTTCGAACGCAACGTCCGCCAGGTGCTGGCCATTTACGAAGAAATCCTCGCCGAACGCCGCCTCGACGCTTCCGGGGCTCAACCGGTGTTGCCCGCGTCCACCCGTTTTACCGGAAGAGTTCTCGCGTCGGGGTGAATCCACCCACCGGGTCTTGACGCGGGTACGCGCCAACCGGTTATTACCGAGAACGGGGTAGTAACGGATAGCCGGATCGTGTCGGTCGAGGAAACCGGCCCGGCCGGACGTGGATTTTTTTGGCGAAAGAAACGACCCCTAGGTATATAATGAGGAAGCTGCGCCGCGTCCGATTCGCCAAGGAGTCCGTGATTCTTCCATGCGTCCTCCCCTCAAACGCCTTACCCGACCAATCTCTTCGCTCCTTCTGGTGGTCGCTTTCTTCGTTGGAGGGCCGGCCGTCGCGGCCGACGCCAACGCAAATTACCGTGCCGCGATCGAATCGATCAACGCCGAGCAAATCCGCGGGTTCGTTACCTATCTGGCCGACGACGCCCTCGAAGGACGCGAGTCCGGCACGAAGGGAAACCACGAGGCGGGCGACTTCATCGCCGGGGTCTTCCGTGAATTGGGCCTGGAACCCGGCGGCAAGGGAGGCGCGTATTTCCAGGACTTTCCGCCGAATTTCCGCAACATCCTGGCCGTCCTCCCCGGTAGCGACCCGGAGCCGGCGAAGGAGTATGTGATCGTGGGAGCCCACTACGATCACGTCGGCTACGGCAATCGGCGCAACAGCGCCGGGCCGATAGGCCAAATTCACAACGGCGCGGACGACAACGCCAGCGGCGTCTCGGCGGTCTTGGAACTTGCCGAGGCGATGCTGGTTTTGGAGCCGCGACCGAGGCGGACGATCATCTTCGCCGCGTGGGACGCGGAGGAAATGGGCCTCTTGGGGTCCAAGCACTGGGTGCCGCAACCCACCGTCCCTCTGGAGGGAATCGTCTTGTGCGTGAACCTTGATATGATCGGCCGGGTGCGGAACGACCGGCTCTTCGTTCACGGCGTCCGAAGCGGTACCGGGCTGCGTCGCCTCCTGGCACGCGCTAACGCCGAAGCCGATTTGCTGTTGGATTTCGCCTGGGGGATTCCGCCTATCGCCGATCATTACCCGTTCTTCACCGCCGGCGTCCCGGTGGTTACCTTTCATTCGGGCCGGCATGAACACTATCACACCCCTTACGACGACGCGGATCTGGTCGACATGGAGGGAATCCGCCGCGTTTCACGATTCGTGATGGCGCTAGTGTTGGAGGCGGCGAACGCGACCCAGACGCCCAGATATCGGGCGGCCGCCGCGCGGGAATCGCGCTCGTTCCAAGCGCGGTTGGAGGCACACCGTCCGACCGGACCGCCTCGATTGGGTGTCCGCTGGAGGGACGCCGGACCACGTTCCGGGGTCCTCGTCGAGCGAGCGACTCCAGGCTCTCCGGCCGAAGAATGCGGCCTACGTCCCGGCGATCGAATTCTCCGCGTCGCCGAGCGGGAAATCCTCTCGCCGGACGATTTCCCCGGGGCCGTCGCGACGGCCCAAAACCCGGTGACGATTTCCGTGGCGCGCGGCGAATCGGAGGAGCCTGTCCATGTTACGGCGCGGCTACGGGGTGAACCGTTGCGACTTGGAATCTCCTGGAACGAGGACGACGCCGAACCGGGGATACTCCTCCTGACGAACGTCGTTCCCGGTACGGCGGCGGCGGAGGCGGGGCTTCGGAAGGGCGACCGGATTCTCACGCTCGCGGGGGAGCCCTTCGCGTCCGCCGATGAATTCGTCGCCAGGTGTTCGCGGTTGGATAAGGCCGTGGACGTGGAAATCGAACGCGACGGCCGGATCGAGACGAAGATGGTCCGCTTCGACGCGACCGCGAGCCGCGAAGAGATATGAGCCGCCCGGTCAGCCTCTGATCGCCATTGTGCCGCGTAAACGGCAGGGTGCCGCCTCGAAAGGGTACTTTTTTTCTCCCGCGCGTTTCGATTCTGCCTTCGGTAAGGCCTACCGGCGCCGCCGTATCGGGCCGGAAACCTTGACGAGCCAAGAATGGAGAGGTCAAAACAACGCGGTTGACGCCTTCGCGAAAAAGGGGTAGGTTGGAGATCAAGGCCGGGAACGCCGACTTAGAACTCGTATGGAATTAACTTCCCGAATTCCCGGGGGCGATCCCGAATTTCACTCCGCTGCGCTGCGTGAAAATCAGGATGGGCCCCCCACCTAATTTACGGACAAGTTCTTAGTGTGGAACAACAATGAGCCGAGACGAAGAACATCTCAAGTTGCTCTCGATCTTCCATTTCGTGGTCGTCGGCTTGTTGGCCCTGTTCGCGTGCGCCCTCTTCCTGCACCTAACGATGGGAGTCTTAATTCTTGTCGGAGCATTTGAACCTAATCCGTTCGGCCCGCCGCCGCGAACGGTCCCCGATGGGTACGCCCAGTTCAATCCACCGCCAAAAGGATGAAAGCCGTGTCCCTCCGATGTGCCGGTTCGATCCTTCTCTCCACGGCCGCCGCTTTGTGCGCCTCGCCCGCGGCGCTTGCGGCCGGTCCGAGTGACGCGCCTTGGCCGCGACATACCATCGACGACTCGTCCCGCGGCGCCGACGGCGTTCGCCTGATGGACGTCAACAAAGACGGACTCCCTGATATCGCGACTGGGTGGGAGGAAGGGGGAATCACGCGGGTATATCTCCACCCGGGGGCGGCAAAGGTGAAATCGCCCTGGCCGCGAGTCACGGTCGGAGAAACGCCCTCGGTCGAGGACGCGGTCTTCGCCGACCTGGACGACGATGGCGCCGTCGACGTCGTCAGTAGTTGCGAGGGAGAGGCCAAAACCGTCTTCGTTCATTGGGGTCCAAAAGGGTCCGGCGACTACCTCGACGCGCGAAAGTGGACGACGCGGCCGGTCCCGGTCACGCAGGGACGGTGCGGGTGGATGTTCTCCCTGCCGATGCGGTTCGGCGCACGGGGCCGCGGACTCGTCGTGGGTTCCAAGGGAGCCGGAGGACTCGTGGGATGGCTGGAAATTCCGGCGGAGGCACGCGATTTGAGTAAATGGACCCTGCACGAATGGTATGGGGCCGGGTGGATCATGTCGCTGGCGCCGGCGGATGTCGACGGTGACGGAGACACCGACGTCGTCGTCTCCGACCGGAAGGGCCCCGGCCGAGGCGTACTCTGGCTGGAGAATCCAGGACCGGCCGAGGCGAAGTCGGTCTGGAAAAAACACCCCATCGGCGCGGCCAACCGCGAGGTCATGTTCCTCGACCTCGCGGACCTGAATGGCGACGGACAAGAGGAAATCATCGTCGCCGTCCGCCAGGACGAAATCCACTATTTTCGGCGACCGGTAGATCCGACCGGCCCCTGGCCGTGCGAGGTCATTCGGGTGGTTTACCCCCGCGGCCTCGGCACCGCGAAGGCGGTCGCGGCGGGCGACATCGACGGGGACGGCAAACTCGACCTTGTCTATTCGTGCGAACACGCCCACCCCCCGAAACGCGGGGTCGTTTGGTTGCGCAATCCAGGAAGCAAGAGTCTCGGCCCGTGGAGCGTTCACGACGTCAGTGGTCCGGAAGGGATCAAATTCGACCGGATCGAACTCCTCGACCTGGATGGGGACGGCGATCTCGATATCTTGACGTGCGAAGAACGGCACGAAAACCGGGGGCTGGGGGTAATTTGGTACGAGAATCCGCTGGTTTCCCTGAAGAGTCATCCGGGCGCACGATGATGAAAATTCGCGATATTCCGATTTTTTACAGGCAATCCTTAGCGCGGCCGTTTCGATCCTGACGCGCTCAGTCCGCGGCGTTGAAGCATAGGGATTCTCTGTGTATCCTTGAGCGTGGATCAAATCAGCTTTTTTTGGATGTTATGCCACCCAGTGGGGTGAGCTGGAGAGCTTCATGTCGTCGCACCCCCAAAACGTGCCCCGCTCCCTGAGCCCTGAGGAGGCCGTGCAACGCGTGGCACACGCACGGGAGCGGTTGATTAGCGAGGTCCATAAGGTGATCATCGGTCAGGACGCCATGTTGGAGGAGATGCTTGTTTGTATCTTCGCCAGAGGGCATTGCCTGACGATCGGCGTGCCGGGGTTGGCGAAGACGCTGACGATTTCCACCCTCAGCCGGGCGCTGGCGATGAATTTCAGCCGGATTCAGTTTACGCCGGACCTGATGCCCAGCGACATCACCGGCACGGAAATCATCGACCAGGACGCGGCAACCGGACAGCGGAGTTTCCGGTTCGTACGCGGGCCAATTTTCGCGAATATCGTTCTGGCGGACGAAATCAACCGGACCCCCCCGAAGACACAGGCGGCCCTCCTGCAGGCGATGCAGGAACACGAGGTGACGGCGGCCGGCAAGACCTATCCGCTGGAGCAGCCGTTCTTCGTCATGGCAACCCAGAACCCGATCGAGCAGGAGGGAACCTATCCACTGCCTGAGGCGCAACTCGACCGGTTCATGCTGTCGATCAACATCGGCTACCCCACCCGGGAGGAGGAACGTGAGATTGTCTTGGCGACCACGCAGACGGAGCGAAAGGAGATCAACCCGGTACTACACGGCAAGGACATCATTTGGATTCAGCACTTGGTCCGACAGGTCCCGACGAGCCAGCACATGATCGACTATGCGGTCGACCTGGTCCGCGCGACACGGCCGAAAGAGCCGGACAGTCCCGACTTCATCAAGGACTGGCTCGCTTGGGGGGCTGGCCCCCGCGCGGCGCAGAATATCGTCCTGGGGGCCAAGGCCCGCGCCATTCTGCACGGGCGCTACGCGGTGGCGGCGGAGGACATCCGGACAATTGCCTATCCGGTGTTGCGCCACCGGATTTTCACGAACTTCAACGCCGACGCCGAGGGTGTAGACGTCGACCAGGTGATCGACAAGGTTCTGAAAACGATCTCCGAGCCGACCTACGGCGAACACATCACGCCCCCATCCGAACGGCCCCGGGCCGCGAAGAAGAAGCCCGTCGCGGCGGCTTTGGCGACGCGGATCACGATTCCCGAGGCGGCTCCGGAACCGCCGGCGCAACAGATCGGTCCAGCCGCCCCCCAGCCGACCGCTCCGCCCGCCCCGCAGCCGTTGGCGCAGCCGGCGCCGGTCGTGGCGCCACCGCGTGGCGGCGCCGCGGCGCCGAGCCGTCCGGCGGGACCCCCGCAACGTCCGTCCGGTCCGACGCCGCCCCCAAGGACGTCGTAGCCAGTCCGCGATTCGGATTTTTTTCAAAACGGAGGAGATGGATCGATGAAGCTGACGACTATCTTTTGCCTTGTCATTTTCTGCTGCGCCGTTCCCCTGGCGGCCCAAGAACCGCCGACGATCAATCCGTTCGGGCAACGCGCGGACGAGCAATTGGAGGAAGCCCGGCCGGGCTACATGGAATTGTCGGACGGAGAGATCATCTACGGGATGATCTATCTCACGCGGGATCATCGGCTGAAGATTTACGACCCTACGCTAAAGCGCCAGCGGGAGATACCGCTGACGCCGGTCAAGGAGATCGAGATGAAAGTGGAAAAGGAGTGGAACCAGAAAGAATGGCGGTTTAAGGAGTTGGCCAACGACGAGAAGTACTTCACCGGGCGAACCTATCCGGTCCGCGAATATGTCTGCACGCTGACGCTCAAGGACGACCGCAAAATCACCGGGCCCCTCTCGGGCCTGGTTTACATTAAACAGGGCGATCCGGACGCGCAGGCCGAGGATGTCTGCCGACGCGAGATCGAACCGAGACGATTTTTGCTGAACAAACGGCAGAAAGGGGAGATCGGGGCCGAGCTGGAGTCGCTCGTTTATGTGAAGCGGATCAAGCTGGGGGAGGGGATGATCGAGGAGGGGAAACGCTCGGCCCGGCAAGGAAAAAGGCAGAAGTGAAGACCCCCCGGGGGGGTGGCCCCCCAAGTCCCTTGCCACTCCGGGTAGCCACGATAGCGCTGCTGCCGGGATTGCCCCGATAGCTTGCCTATCGGGGTGCCGCGGGCATAAGAGATTTGGTGAGAACCGGGATTTCGGACATGTGGACGAAAACCTGTTTTGTTTCGTTCCCCCTTGAAAGATAGTACCGATTGTTTGACATCACCTTAGAACAGGGAAGCACGATTTCGACGATGCTCGTCGTCGCGGCGGGCGCGTTGGGGTTGTGTTTCGTGTTCTATTATCGCGCATTCGGTCTTCTGAAGCGGCGGCAGTGGGGCACGCTCTTGGCCCTGCGGGGGGTGGCGGTTCTCATAGTCATTCTGCTGCTGTTCCGGCCCGTCTTCACCTACTATAAAGACACTGAAGAGAAGGCCTCGGTCGTTTTCCTGGTGGATACTTCCTCGTCAATGAGTATCTCCGATGACGCGACCGGCCGGCCGCGTTACGACCGCGCGCGGGATCGTGTCCAGGCGTGGTGGGAGAAGCTTCAAAACGACTTCAATCTCCATCTGATCGCCTTTTCCGAGAGAGCCGTGCGGCTGGACGACGTGCGGATGCTTTCCGGGACGCTCGCCGACGGCAAGGCGACGTCGTTATCGAGGGCGTTGGTCGCCGCGTCCAGACAAGTGCCGAAGAAGAATCTCGAGGCGGTCGTGATGCTTTCCGACGGCGTCCATAACTCGGCGCGGAGCCCTCTGGAGGTCGCGCGGAAGATCGGCGTACCAGTGCATACCGTGGGAGTCGGAGCGAGCTTGAAAAGCGATATCACTTACCGCGACATCCAACTGACCGGGCTCGACTGCCCCGACCGGCTTCTCGTGAACAACAAGGCGAGGATCCGCGCATCGGTCGAGGGGATCGGTCTGGCCGGGCGGGTCACCAGGGTAATTCTCAAGGAGGACGATCGGATCGTGGAGGAGAAGGAACTCACGCTGGATGAAGTGGAGGGACCGCAGGAGGTCGAATTCGAGTTCCGCCCCACGAAGACGGGCCGCCATACGTACACCGTTACCGTCGAACCGGCCGCCGAGGAGAAGATCACGGAGAACAACGAACGGTGCGCCGTCGCCATCGTCGTCGAGGCGGGGATGCGGGTGCTCTACATCGAGGGGACGCTCCGCGCGGAATACGGTGCTTTGGTCGACCGATTCCTGTCGAAAGACCCCGACCTCGAGTTTTGCGCGCTGGTGCAAACGCGGCCGAATTTCTTCCTTCGGCGGACGAACATCGAGGGGCTTTCGTTCGAGGCGATTCCGACCACCCAGGAGGAAATCGACCAGTTCAACGTCTTCATCATCGGCGATCTGGATTCGACCTATTTGAAACCGGAAGTGCAGGCCCTGCTGGAAAAACGGATCCGCGAGGGGGCGGGGCTCGTCATGCTTGGCGGGTATCATGGACTGGGACCGGGGGGCTACGCGGAAACACCCATCAGCCGGATTCTGCCGGTGACGCTCGGCTCGCGCGAGGTGGGGCAGGTGACCGATCCGTTTTTGCCGGAGCTGACGCCGGAGGGGGTCCGGCATCCGATCTTCGCGAACATCGCCGAGTTCTTCCCGACGCAAAACGGCCCCGCTAAAACGGCCGGTCTGCCACCGTTGGACGGTTGCACCCGCGTGGAGGGAACGCTTCCCACGGCGAGCGTGTTGGCGACGTGCCCGATGACCGAGAATCAGATGCCGGTCCTGGCGGTTCACAGCGTCGACCGCGGGCGGACGGCCGTCTTCTGCGGCGACACGACCCGGGGCTGGCAGCAGGGTCCCAGGGCGTTGGGCCAGGACTCCCCGTTTTTGCGTTTTTGGGGGCAGATGGTCCGCTGGCTTGCCGGCCGGCAGGGGGAGGTCGAGACGACCGCGGGGATTTCCGGCGCGACCGACAAAGGATACTATGAACCGGAGGAGACCGTCACTCTCTCGGCGATCGTCCGCGACGAAAAGGGAGAGGGGGCGACCGGAGCGGCGGTCGTCGCAAAGGTTCGCGGCCCTGCCGGGCGCGTCGAGGAGGTGAAGCTCACCGCCATCCCCGGGCCCGGCGGGCACTACCAGGCTTCGTACGAACCGAAGGAGCCGGGGACGTACGAAATCGTCATGGATGCCAAGGTCGGCGAGCTGACCGTTTCGACCCCGCCGATCAACTGCGAAGTCGGCCGCCCCCATTTGGAATTCGAGAAGCTCGATCTGGACGAGAAGATGCTTAGCGAGATCGCCTCCGCCTCCGGGGGCCGCTACATCCACATCACCACGGCCGACCACCTGATCGAACAACTCGACCGTAGCGTCCGCAAAGACCGCATCTACCTGGAACGTCGCCTGTATTGGCCACCCCTGTTCTGGGTGATTTTCGTCGCGGCCTTGTCGGCGGAATGGTTGCTCAGAAGGCGGTTCCAGTTGCGATGATTCGTGTCGGCGAGACGCTTTCCCACCTGATGCTCGCGGTTTGCACGTGCCATGGTTGCGTTTGACTCATCTTGGCGTTTTGCCTTGTGACTCGCGGAGTGACCGTCTCGCCGAGCGTGGGGGTGAGAATCGGCGAGACGGCTTTCCACTCCACTGTCAAGGGATTGCCTTCGTCCTTTGTTTTCGCGATGGCGTGTCTTGGCCAACTCGTTAACTCGTTGCCGTTACCGGAGACCTCAATCCCACGCCGCTTCCGACGCCGACCGGCAGCGTCGTGGCGTCGACTCCGGCCACGAAGGACGGCGGGTAGGCGTAGATGCCGTGTTCCGTAACGTCGAGCCCTTCAATTTCTTCCGCCTCGCTCACGCGGAGGCCCACGGTCTTCTTGATCAAGTAGAAGATCGTGAAACTCACCGGGAATGCCCAGGCGAAGGCGGCTCCCACGCCGATGGCTTGCGTAATCAGTTGTGCGGTTCCACCACCGTGGACGAGTCCGAACTCCGCGCCGAAAAGGCCGACGGCGAGCGTGCCCCACGCGCCGCATACACCATGTACGGAGACGGCGCCGACGGGATCGTCCACCCGGATATTGTCGATAAGCACGCAGGATAGGACCACGAGTATCCCGGCGGCGAGTCCGGTAAGGGCCGCATAAGGCACCGGGATGCAGTCGCAACCGGCGGTAATACCGACGAGACCGGCCAGGGCGCCGTTGAGGGCGAACGAGGGGTCCGGTTTTTTGAACAATATCCAGGAGATGACCATCGCTCCGACGGCGCCGGCCGCGGCGGAGATGTTCGTCGTCATGGCGATGAAGGCGAAGCTCCCGCCGCCGACGGCCGTGGTGCTGCCGGGGTTGAATCCGAACCAGCCGAGCCACAGAATAAAGACTCCCAACGCCGCCAGAGGGATGTTATGGCCGGGGATCGGGGTGGTTTTCCTTCCCGAGTACTTCCCGAGTCGAGGGCCGAGGACGATCGCTCCCGCGAGGGCGGCCCATCCGCCGATGGAATGGACAACCGTCGAGCCGGCGAAGTCGAGAAAACCGATTCCCTCCAGCCAACCTCCGTCGCTGAAAAGACCATTCCAGGCCCAGGACCCGAAAATCGGGTAGACGAAGGCGGTGATCGCGACCGTATAGATCAAGTAGCTGCTGAACTTCGTCCGTTCCGCCATCGCGCCGCTGACGATGGTGGCGGCGGTGGCGCAAAACACCGTTTGGAAGAGTAGAAACGCCCAATTGAAGCTTTCCGCGCCGGCATCGTAGAAAAAGCTGCTGGTCCCGAAAAGGCCGCCCATCGCCGGCGCGCCGAACATCAGGCCGAATCCGACGAACCAGAACAGAATACTCCCCAAGGAAAAGTCCATCAGGTTCTTCATGATGATATTGCAAGCGTTCTTCGCCCTCGTGAATCCGGTCTCCACCAGCGCGAACCCGGCTTGCATAAAGAAGACCAGAAAGGCGGCAAGGCATGTCCAGAGGGTGTTTAATTCTCCGTAAAGCGCGCCGTTGGCCACGGCTCCCTCCTCGTCGAGTTCCAAAGCGGACGTTTTTAGGACGTCCAACTTCCGCTCGACCGACATCGCCTCCCACGTCACCGAGGACTCCTCCGCGAGGGCTACGCCGCCCGCTAGGCTCACAACGCATATTGTGACACCCGAAATGAAACACCAGGGACTCGTTCGCATGGTACTCTCCAAAAGTCTTCTCATGAACCACCTGAAATCACAATCGTTTCATTGCGTTAACCGAACCTTGAAATCAACGTTTTCACCCCCGATGCGGAAATATGGAGCAAATGGGTCAAAGGGAATCGGGCTGGGTCCGAGGGTGCCGCCCGGCCGTTTTGCGGGGAGCGTTGCGGCTATCTGAAACCCCGCAACGACGATGGACGGAGCTTCCGCAACGCGCGTGCCGAAAACGACCGCCCTGGTTCGCGTCCGGACCCGAACCCCTTCATTTCAAAGCGTTTACGACCAATTAAAACGGCCCGATCCTCGCAGTTGTCGTCTCAGAAAACACAGAATGCGCATTATGGGGGCACCTGGTGCCCAGAGTATCGACAATCGAGCGACTTTTTTGGGATAAATCCCACCCAGTCTCGGACCGTCCTCCTCATTAAAATGGACCGTTAATGCCTTCGACCGAGAGTTCCTCCCCAGAGGCCAAAGAATTCCGGACCCAAGGGATTGCGAGCACGAGTCGGCTTTAGCCCGAAGAGGCTACAGCAGGAGGCCGGGATGCGGATTGACCCGCCCCCGTCGCTGGCACTGGCGATGGGGACAATTCCGGCCGCCACCGCCGCGGCCGACCCGCCGGAGGAACCCCCGGCAGTCCGCTCCAGGTTCCAAGGATTTCGCGTAATCCCGTGCAGGGCCGATTCGGTAACGGCGGCGATTCCGCCTTCCGGAGAGTGCGTCCGCCCGAACAGCACCAGACCGGCGCGGCGGTAGCGCTCGATCACGGTGTCGTCGCGCCGAGGTTTGTGGCCCTGAAAGAGCCGCGAACCCTCGGAACACTCGACGCCTTCCATCCAGAAGAACAAATCCTTCACCAAGAACGGCACCCCGGTGAACGGCCCGTCCGGCAGGCCGTCCTTGATGGCCTGCCGGGCCTGGTCATAGAGTTTTACCACAATCGCATTGATCTTCGGATTGACCGCCTCCGCCCGAGCGATGGCCGCTTCGAGCAACTCCTCGGGCTTCAGCTCCTTCTTGCGCACGAGTTCCGCCAGTCCCAACGCGTCGTACTGGGCGTACTCGTTGTAGGGGATGGAAGCGGAACCGGTGGTATCAGCGGCCGGGCTATTCTTGGGGACGGCGGCGGCCACCAGGGCGCCGCCGGCGACTTTGAGTGCCGCCCGGCGGTCGAGGCGGGGTTCCCGCCGGTCAGACTCGTATTCTCGGATCATGGTCGTCGCCCTCGCGTAAAGCGCAATTCGTAATCGGGTTCAGGGCTTCCGTCCACGAAACGGTTCGTCTGTCTCCAGATGAAGAGGTTGGGCCCTTTTTTCTCGAGGACGATGTCTCCACGGATAGGCTTTTCGTTCTCATCGAGGCCTCGGAGCGTTCCTTTCCAGTGCGAGGGGTCCTGAACCGTGTAGCGGCCGTTTATGGACCGTTCGAGCGCCGCGCCGCGAATCGTTCCCATTCGCACGAAGCGGCTCTTGCCGATACTCGCGCGCTTGCGGAAGTCGCCTGGATCGATGCGCTCGCTTCCGTGCAGAGGCGTAAGTAGGAGCAACAGACCGTCGCGGTCGATTTGGCGTTCCTGGCGTGGGAGTATTGAACTTGCTCCGGGACCGGAGGGCAGAGATGAACACCGCGGACGTGCGGGTCTGCCGCCTCACTACCCGATCCACAGTTTTCATGGTTTTCGGAAAGCTACGTTTTCCTAGCAACCTCAATCTGGTCGCGCCGCCTCCACAACGGCCGCTCTGGTCAATCGGCGCGGGCAACAACAGACACGAGGCGGAGCGGCATTCGCGAGGATGCCCAAATATGAATACGATCTCCGCCCCCCCAACTGCTTCTGGTCCCATTGTCGATTCCGTCGCGGTGACGGTTGACCGAGAGGCCCAACCCGTCGATTGGGATGATGCGGTCGCCAGGTTCCTGCTCAACACGGTTCGCAAGAACGCTCGACCCACCGCTGGCGGCGTACTTTTCTTTCGTCAGTAGCGTCCAGTCCCGCCCGAGCGTGCAGACGAAGAAGAACTTCAGGCCGTAGAAATGGGTCAGAAACGTACCTCGGGCGACGCAGACCTCGTCGCGCAGGTACAGGAGATACGTGCGAACCTGCTCTTCGCTGAGCCGGTCCGGGGCCGCCGTAGTGGGCGGCCAGCTTGCGTACGGCGGCAACATGGGTCTGCTGGGTATGATTGATCCCGCCAGTTCCATGTCCTCGATCATCCGTTTTCGCAGTTCGGTCATCGTGGTATCCTCACAAAGAGACTCCAGAACTCCCGGCCACGGCGGCCGGAAATTCGAACATACCACGAAATCCCACCCACCCCCTTCAACTCACCGCACCACTCCCGCGGCGATGCCGCTTGGTTCAATCGCTCTTACGAGCACACTACGAACGGGGAGGGCCCCCTTTCCGCCTGGGAGATGCTTGGCTGGCTGGAGTTGAACTGCTGGACGACGGTGGCGCTGGCTCCGTTTTTGTACTGGGTGAACGGGCCGGCGGTGTCGACGGATCAGTTCGTGGTGCGAACGATTCTGGTGAGCGTGGCAATGGTGGGGGGCGCGACGACGCGGATTGCGCGGTGGGTTCGCCGATAGGGGGGCCGAAGACCGCGAGGGAGGCCTACCGGCACCGCAGGAGCGACATCACGGCCATCGCCGTGCCGTACTGCTGGTGGTAGTCGTAGAGGGGATAGTCCCACCAACTGCCGTCCTTCTCTTGCAGCTTCAGGAGGATCGTCGCGAGGTGATCCTGGAAGTGGGCGCGTTCGTCGGCCGGAATTTCGTCGATGCACCGCGCGGCGTAGTAGTGGCCGTAGTAGAAGAAGTATCCGGCAACGGCGAACCAGGACTCGTGGGGAATGGGCCGCTTCCGGCCCATGTCGAGCCAGAGGTTCCTGGCAAAGAGGCGGTCGAGCCAGGTCTTCATGATGGGAAGAGTCGTCGCTTCGTCTTCCCAGAGGAACATGGCCACGTTGCACGCCTGCGACCGGCCGACGCTGCCGCCCGCCCTATTGATCGGATACATAGGACGTATGACGTGCTGCTGGCTATAGGCGTAGCAGAAGTCGGGCTTCCGCTGCCGGCGGATGGATTCCATGCCTTCCTTCAGCAGCTTCTCGGAGATTTCGACGCCGGCGGCATTCTTCGCGTCGTGCATGCCGACGAGAACGGTCGCGGTCACGAAGCAGTTGGAATTGCCGGCGGGGCGCTGCGTCTGGGCGACGAAATCGTAGTAGCCCCAGCCCCCGTCCAGGAACTGGTAGCGGCGGAGCAGATCGACCTGCTTTTCCATGCACGTCTTGATCTTTTCGCGGCGCGCCTCGTCCTCGGGGAGGCGGTCGTACATTTTCGCGAAGGCGGTGAGGGCATAGGCATGTCCCCACGTGTTGTACAAGGCGACACCGTCGGCCCGGCGGAGCTTGGGGGCGTACTCGAGCATCCACGCCTCCCCTTTTTCGAGTGCATCGAGCGCCTCTTTCCGCGTATCGCCGCTCTCGATCAACGCGGTAACGCACAGCGACGTCACCGCGGTACGGAAGGCGTGATGCGCGCCGGGAACCGGGGCGAAGATATTCAGCGACTTCGTCCGCGTGGCCGAACCCCAGGAGCCGTTCTTGTTCTGCCGGGCCACGAGAAAGTCGACGCCGCCGCGAATCGCCTCGTCAATCGCTTCTCGCCCCGGGGGCTCGACCGGGTTCGGCTTGGGACCGATCTCCGCCGGATTGAGGGGCGTTTGGGCGGAGGACGAAGCCGTTTCTTCGGCTCGGGTGGCTTGGCTCGACTCCGCTTCGTTCCGGGCGGCAAGCGGCCGCGAAACAAGCATGGTGCCGCCAAAGACCGAGAGACACAACAGGAAAACGCGGAGAGGACGTATGATGCGCATGGGATCGCTTCTTGCTGAAAGGGAAAGGGCGACGTCACGATTTCTCGGAATCGCTTCTCTTCACCGAATCGTTGCCGTCGTTGGGAGCGTCCTTGCCGTTCTCGGCCCGCTTCTTTTCGGCGCCCTTGTTTTCGGCATCTCCATCCGGAGGCGCGGCCAAGACTTCGTCTCCTTCCTCCAATCCGGCGAGAATCTCGACCGCCTTCTCGGTCTTGCGTCCCGTTTTGATCTCCCGTCGCGACGGCTCCTCCCCTTCCTCCACGACGTATACGAACTGCTTGTCCGACTTCGGGTCGGTCTTCACCGCCTTGGGAGGTAACGTGAGGGCGTCTTCCTTTTCGTAGGCGGCCAGCTTCAAGGAACAGGTCATTCCGGGAAGCAGCCTGTCGTCATCCGCATGGCGAGCGACATTCAGCTCCGCGTGGAAACTCGTTCCGGTACTCGGCAGCGGTAAGACACGGTTGACGATGGCGTCGAGTTTCATCTCGGGATAGGCGGTCGGCGTCACGGTCGCCTTGACCCCTTCACGGACGTCGCGGACTTCCTTTTCGGTGAAGTCGGCCTCGGCGAGAAACGGGCCGTCCTCCAAAATCGTCAGAAGTATCTCCTTCGGCGTCAATTTCCCGTTCGGCTTGAGTTTCGCGGCGAGCGACGAGGCACTGGCCCATTTGCCGCGGACGCTCTCGCCGTAGTAGACGGTTCCGGCACGCGGCGCCTTGAGCGACATCAGTTTGCGGTCGGCGCGCAGTTCGTCCAATTTCTCCTTGGCCTCCTCGTGCGCGACCTTCGCCTTGGCCATTTCCAACTCGCGCTGCTTCACCAACATGGGGAATACCTTCTCGGCGACCGAGTACGCCATGTCTCGACGCCGTTCGCTTTCCTTGCGCTGCTGCAGTTCCCGCGGCAGGGAGATCTCTTTCTCGCGTTCGTAGCGCGCTTCGGCCCGCTTGAAAACGAACTCCGCCTGCTTGACCGCCGCGCGGGCTCGTTTGAGGATGATCTCCTCGGTTTCTTCAATCAGGTCGTCCGCCTCATACATTTTTTCCAGTTGGCGGAGTTCCTCCTTCGTGTATTCGAGATTGAACTTGGCGTATTCGTACGAAAGTTCGATCGACTCCTTCTCCATCGGCAACAACGTTTCCCAATAGTAGGCCGCGTCCTCTTTCGCCCACTTGTAGGACCGCTTCAACTCGGCCAACTCCATCGGCGTGAGTTTATTCAGCAACTCGAATTCCGCGGTACGTTGTTTGAACGCCAGATCGGCAATCTCGAAATCGCGTTGGGCCGCGTCGAGCGCCTTGTCGATCTCCTCCGTATCGCAAGCGATGAGCAGGTCTCCTTTCTTTACCCCCGCGCCGTGCTCGACGGCCTTCAGAACGATGAAATTCGACCAGGCCTTCGGCGCCAATGATATCTCCGTCCGGCCCTTCGCGGCGAAGACGCCCTCCAAAGCCACCTCAATGGAAAACGGTTCTTTCTTCACGGCGACGGTGGCCGGCTTCTTCTCGGCCCCTTCCGCTGACTCTTCTTTCTCCTCCTCCCCCTCCTTTTCCGCCTCGGATTCTTCCTTTTCCTTCGCTTCGGTTTCAGCCGGCTCGGATTCGTTCTCCGCTCCCTCCACCGTCTTCTCCGAAGCCTCCTCGGCGTCTTCCTCTTCGTCGTTCCGTTCCTTTTCGCACGCCTTTTCTTCCCGATTCTCGTCCGTCTCCTTTTCCTTCACCTTCTCTGCCGCCGGCTTCTTGCCTTCCTTTGATTTGACGAGGTCATCGGCGCGGACATCGACCGATGACGCAAACAAAATAATCACGATGCTCACCAGGGCGGTTACGAAAAGGCGTTTCGTCATGCTACGGTATCCTCGAAACGGTGTGAATCTGAAAGGTGACCGGACAAATCCACCGGGTGACCGGCGAATCGAAATAGCGGAAGAAGGCGGTTGCCCCCGGTGGACCATTTGTCCCCATACAGGGGGGTGAGAGCCGGCGTCCCAGTCGCGAGGATCACCACCGCACGGAGCTTTCTCGAGGCTGCACCGAAAGGGGCGCTCCCGCTCGTTCTTTCGCGGCGTGACCCGCGTTTTGGGACACCGCCAAATGCCATTTTGGCACGGCGGTGGCCCCTCGACAATACATGAAACCGGAAAAATCAGTCCAAATGGGGGAAATTGCCCAGAACGGCTCCCTTGCGCAAAGAAGGGAAATCATGAAGGGCATGCAAGTATTTCCACCCAAAAGAGGGGAGCTATCTTCAAATCGCGTTGGGACTCAGAGGCCGTTCGCGTATAATTAGATAATCAGTGAAACTTGCCAAGTGCTCCGAGATACTATTTGCCAGTGAACTCGGGAACCCTGTGAAAAACCGAACAGAGGCTGATGCAACCTTTTGTCGCGACCAGTTACCTGAGCCTCCTTTTCTGGCTGGCCGTCCTGCTCCTCTTGGTTTTGGCGGGGATCATCATCATTGGGAGAATTCGCGCGAAGGCGATACAACAGGAACCGTTGGGCTTGGAAATCATGGCAAAATTCCGGGAAGCGCACAGCCGGGGTGACCTGGACGACGAGGAATTCCGAACTATTAAAAGCACCGTGACGCGGCGGTTTCAAACGGAGGTAAGTGACGACGGAGAAAAGGTTTAGGCACAACGGTATCGACTGTTCCGGATCGTCGGCTTAAACCGGTTGTTCCTCTTTGGTCCCGTTTTCCATAAATTCGAAACCGAAATCGCCGTGGATACGTATGAACACTGTACAATAATTCACTACCCCCTGGGCTGAAGGCCCAAGCAACGTGCGGAGCCGGGTTCACTCTCCCCTGGAACTCGCTCAAAGGATCGGTTGATTATGCCCTCAGGAAGAGATTTCACAAAAGGCCGACGCAGTAGCGGAGGCACGAAGAAAAACGCATTTTGCTCCTTTTGTCGAAAGAGCTACCGGGATGTCGGACCGTTGGTGGAAGGACCCGCCGACGTTTACATTTGCGGCGAGTGCATTGAGCTTTGCCAGTCCATTCTCGCCCAGGAACGCCGTCGTCGCGGAACTAGCAAACCCCTCTTCAGTAAAGTCCCCACTCCCAGGGAAATCGTCGGCAAGTTGGATGAATACGTCATCGGACAGGAACATGCCAAACGCGTCCTGGCAGTCGCCGTCCACAACCATTACAAGCGACTTCTACACGGAGAAAGCGACCCCGAAGTCGAGATCGACAAATCGAATATCCTGCTGATAGGACCTACCGGGTCGGGCAAAACGCTGCTGGCCCAAACGCTCGCACGGATTCTGGACGTGCCGTTCGCCATTGGTGACGCCACCACGCTCACGGAAGCCGGGTACGTTGGCGAAGACGTCGAAAACCTCCTCCTGAAGCTTCTCCACGCGGCCGACTTCGACATCGAGCGGGCACAACGAGGAGTCTTGTATATCGACGAGATCGATAAGATCGGCAAGACGAGCCAGAATGTCTCCATCACCCGGGACGTCTCCGGAGAAGGGGTACAGCAGGCGCTTCTGAAGATGCTTGAGGGAACGGTCGCGAACGTTCCGCCTCAGGGTGGCAGGAAGCATCCCGAGCAGCAGTACATCCAGATGGACACGAGCAACATCCTGTTCATTTGCGGGGGGACGTTCGTCGGTCTCTCGGATATCATCGGCCGACGAAAAGGAACGCGGACGATCGGCTTCAATCAGCGGCCCGGGGCGTCCGACGAGGCGGAACTCGCGGAACTGCTTCCGTTGGTCACCAGCGATGACATTCTCGAGTTCGGATTGATTCCGGAACTCGTCGGCCGGCTTCCGGTCTTTTCCACGCTCCAACCGTTGACGACCGATGATCTCGTGCGCATTCTTACCGAACCGAAGAACGCGCTGACGCGGCAGTACCAGGAACTTTTCGCGATGGAGGAAGCCCAACTGGAATTCGCCCCCGAATCGCTCAGGGCGATCGCCGAGAAGGCCCGCGAAAAGGAAACCGGCGCGCGGGGATTGCGTTCGATCATCGAGAACGTGATGCTCGACATCATGTTCGAGCTGCCCGACCAGGCTCCGGGGGCCCGGTACGAAATCACCGCCGACATCGTCGAGGGCCGACAACGGCTCTTCAAGCTTCCCGAGCCGAAGAACAAGATCGCTTAGCGGTTCGCCTCGCCCTCTCCCGCCCCACCGGCGCGGAGAGTTCCTTCAAGAACGATATCGCGATACCCGAGCGGCCTCCGCGGAGCACTTTTTGCGTCGCGGATGCTTCGGTTCGGCCGGTCCGATGCCAACGAGGTCAGAAGCAATGGATCGAGCTTCCCGGCCCCGGCGAACGACGTTGTCGAATGCACCCTTGCGGCATCGTACTCCCGGCCTCATCCCCCGCCGCCTTGGCTCTATTGGAGGAATCTCTACGTCGGCATGGCCGCCGACGCGGAACGCGAGATGCCTGCCGAACGGGCCATGCGTCAAGAGAGGATTATTCTGGAAAACGCTGTTTGTTCTTGACCCATCTTGTGCGTCCGACTAGGATGCAACCGGCGTGTTAGAATTCAGCAACGCTTGGTCGGCCTGATGCCATTAACCCCAACAGGGACGGATAACAATGCGAAATAACGGACTCCCCTACTGGTTTCTCCTATTAATACCCATTGTGATCTCATGCCGATCCCCCGTAGGTCGGGATATGCCGGCTACGACTGGGGAGGACAACGGCAAACAGGCAGGGAGTGACGCCGATGGACCCGCGAAGAACGGCGAGGAAGTCGCCGTTCGGAAGAGTCCTCCCGGGGGGGAACCCGTCTCCCGCGAACTCACCCTCGGAGGTGTCAAGCCGGCGGCGAACGATACGCTCCTTCTTTCCTACAGCCAGGGCCCGGACACGATCAATCCGATTACCTCTAGCGACAACGTGAGCAATGCGTTCCAGATGCAGGTGTACGAATCGCTGGCGACCACCGACTTTACCGATCCGACCAAGCTTCTGCCGAGCCTGGCGGAGAGTTGGGAATTCGACGAGGAGAACCTGGAATACACCGTTCGCCTCCGCAAGGGAGTCAAATGGCATCCGATGAAGCTACCGAACGGAAAACCGCTGCCGGAGAGGGAATTCACGGCGAGGGACGTGAAGTTTTCGTTTGACTGCGTTCTCAATCCGCACATCGAGGCGGCACATATCCGGTCGTACTTCGAGAATCCCAACGCGACGGATCCCGAGGACCGGTACAAAGTGAAAGTAAGGATCGTCGATGACCACACGGTCAAGATCAAGTGGACCGAGCCGTATTTCATGGCGGATGAGTTCACGTTGGCCGGTTTCGCGATGATTCCGCGGCACGTCTTTTCGGTCGACGAGAACGGAGAGCCGATCTCTTTCGATTTCTCGTCGAAGGAATTCGCCGACGGCTTCAACAACCACTGGGCGAACAACAGGATGTGCGGCACGGGCCCGATGCGTTTCATCGAGTGGAGTCGAAACGAGCGGCTGGTCCTCAGGCGGTTCGAAGACTACTGGGGGGAGCCGTACTTCTTCAGCCAACTCTATTACACCTGCATCCCGAATCCGAATACGCCGGTGGAACTGGTCCTGCAGAATGATCTGGATTTCGTCGCCGTTCCGGAAAAGGACAAGTTCGAGCAGATGAAGCAGGAGCCGAACGTCAAAAATGGCAAGGTCGTTCTCGACGCGCACGACTATCCGGGATACCGCTACATCGGATACAACATGCGGCGCGACCTCTTCAAGGACAAGGAATTCCGGAGGGCTCTCGCGTACGCGGTGCCCGTCCAGCAGATCATCGATAAGGTGTTCCAGGGGTTGGCGATTCCGGTGGCCGGGCCGTTCCTTCCCGGGAGCAGTCAGGCCGATCCGTCGATCGAGCCGATCCCCTTCGATCTGGAGGAGGCGAAGCGGATTCTCGACGAGGCGGGATGGAAGGACACCAACGGCAACGGCATCCGTGACAAGGTAATCAACAACGAAACGATCGAGGCCCAGTTCGACCTCTTGATTTTCTCCAACGCCCCGTCGTTCCAGACGGTCGCGAGCATCATCAAGGAGAACTTCCGGAAAATCGGCGTCGACGTGCAACTGACGCCGGCCGAGTGGCAGCTCATGCTCCAGAAACTGCGGAAATGGGATTTCGACGCGGCGATGCTCGGCTGGGGAACCTCGTGGAACAAGAGCGATCCCTTCCAGCTCTGGCACGGGTCGCAGGCCGACGTGCAGGACAGCTCGAACCATTGCGGCTATCAGAACGACCGGGTGGACAAGCTGATCGAGGAACTCCGCGTCACGATGGATCCCCAGAAGCAGAAGGAGCTGTCGCGCGAGATATTCCGCCTCATTCACGAGGACCAGCCGTACACGTTCCTCTTCTCGGAGCAGAGGACGGCCGCCTACGACGGCCGGCTTAAGAACGTCAAGTTCTACCGAGTACGGCCCTGCTACGACTCGCGCGAGTGGCACAGCGATCGTCCGCGGGTTCTGGGACGGTAACCTCATAAGCCATGTGGACGTATATTCTCCGACGCCTGCTCCTAGTGATTCCCACGCTCTTCGGCGTGACGGTGGTCTCGTTCTGCGTCATGCAAATGGCGCCGGGCGATCCGCAATTGGCCCAATTGGGGGCTGGGGGCACGACCGGAGAATCTAGTCAGACGCGCGAGGCGTATTTGATCCAGAAGCGGGATTTGAAGCTCGACAAACCCTTGCTGCTGAACTTCAATTATTTCCGGTCGTACAAGCACCAAGTCCGAATGGCGGCATGGTTCTTAGGCCGGTCGCGGGAGGAGATCGAGTCCGCGCTCGCGGAAATGGCCGATATCGACGCCCACCCCGAGCTGGAACCGCAACTCCGTTTCCTCGAGGGATTGGGAATCGACGCCTTCGCGAGGCGCCTCGCCGATCCCGCGGCACGGAACCGGCTCGCCAAGGCGGTACTGCATTACGTGCGGACGTTTTGCGAGGACAACGGCGTGTACGCGGTTCCGGCGGCCGTCGACCTCTTGCGACGCGAGGATCTCGGTGCGCGGACGAGGATCGGGGCGATCCGTTGTCTCGACTTCATGGTGGTCGAGCCGTTTAAGTACACTTACAGCCGCCTACCCACGACGGAGGAGTCCCGCGAGATCGAGGCAGTCTGGCGGAAATGGAAGGAACGGAACGAGGGGAAGTTCCCCTCGTTTGACGCCGATGAGCTGGAATACATCGAAGGACGATTCGAGAAGCTGGTCGCGGAACCGTCACGGATGGAGCGATTCGAGATGCTGTCCGATTTCGACCGGAGCGAAATGGGAGTAATCGCGCAACGCCTTCTTTCCGACGGCGCGCCACTCCAAGACAAGGTGATGGCGGCCGCCGCTTTGAAGCTATATATCAGCAATCCGCTTCCCTTGAGCGTCTCGCTCGACGCGACACCCGAGCAGATCGCCGAGGTCGCGGAGAATTGGATTCTCCATTTCCGGATGAACCCGGAGGTGTACAACCCCGATCCTCTCCATCGGATCTGGTATATCTTCTCCGACACGCAGTACGCGCACATGGTATGGCGGCTGGCAACCTTCAATTTCGGACGCAGCGCCCTGAAGACCCGCGAACCGGTCAGCCTAAAGCTGTGGAACGCCTTCGTCGTCTCCGCCCCGATCATGATTCTCGCACAGGTGGTGATCTATCTCGTCGCCGTCCCGCTGGGCATCGTCTGCGCGGTGAACCGCGGACGCTGGGCGGACCGGCTGATTTCAATGGTCCTGTTCCTGCTCTATTCCATTCCGCCGTTCATCGCCGGAATGCTGTTTCTGCTCTACTTCTGCTACGGACGCTACCTGAAGATATTCCCCATGCTGGGGCTGCATTCCCCGGGGGCGGACGAATTCACGATGTTCGCCTACGTCGTCGACTACCTGTGGCACATCTTCCTGCCGGTGGTATGCCTGTCCTTGTTCAGCCTCGCCGGAATGGCAATGTACTCCCGGACGAGCATGTTGGACGTGCTGGGACAGGATTACATTCGCACCGCCAGGGCGAAGGGGCTGTCCGAGCCGAAGGTGATTCTCAAGCACGGCCTCCGCAACGCGCTGATTCCCATCATCACGCTCTTCTCGAACTTTCTTCCGGCTATGCTGGGGGGGAGCGTCTTGATCGAGGTTCTTTTCGGAATCCCCGGGATGGGACGCCTGAGCTGGACGTCGATCATGCAAAAGGACTACCCGACGTTGATGGCCCTCATTTACGTGCAGGCGATCATCGTGATGCTCAGCATCCTCATGACCGATATTCTGTACGTCTTCGTCGATCCGCGGATTAGTTTCGAGGGGCAAAAACGATGAAAGAACGCGTGACCGAGAAGCTAGTCGAACAGGTGCCCGAGCTAATTATCGAGAACGAGCCTGAAGCCTTTTTCGACATCGTCTGGAAGCAGTTCAAGAAGAACCGCTTCGCCCTGACCGCGCTGTGCGGACTGCCCCCCTTGTTCCTGCTGGCGATCTTCGCGCCGCTGATCGCCTCGAACCAGCCGTTCGTCTACGACGACGGGAGCGGCCCGGTCTTCCCCTGGTTCCGCGCACTCTTCCATCCGGAGGAGCCGGTCGATTTCGCGTTCAATATGTGCCTCCTGGGATTCTTTCCCTGGCTGATCACGGCGCTGAGCCTCAACCGTGCCTGGAAGAAAAACGGCACGCCGGGACGCAAACGCATCGGACGGGCGATCTGGCTCTTCGCCGGCTTCACGGTCGCGCCCATGCTCTTCTTCGGACTCACCGGGCTCGTTCCGAAGAACCTCCACCGGCAGAGGAGCTTCAACATCGAGGAATACCGCTACCGCAACGAAAAACGCGTATTCGCCCTGTATCCGCCGATTCCCTTCGGACCGACCGAGCAGGACCTCGATTCGCGGTTCCAGCCCCCCGGATTCACGAAACCGGCCGAATCGTGGATCAAGTCGAACGATTACTTCCCCCATTTCTTCGGTACCGACAACGCCGGCCGCGATGTGTTGGTGCAGATGATCTACGGCACGCGGATTTCGCTGACGGTGGGGTTCGTCGCCGTCGGACTGTACTTGAGCATCGGGATCGTCATCGGGGCGATCGCCGGGTATTTCGGTGGCAAGGTGGACGTCCTCATCTGCCGGTTGATCGAGGTCATCCTGCTGTTCCCCTCCTTCTTCCTCATCCTGACGCTGGTCGCCCTGATGGGGCCGAGCATTTACATCATTATGACGGTGATCGGGGTTACCGGCTGGCCGACGATCGCCCGGCTCATCCGCGGTGAAGTCCTCAAACAGCGGTCGGTTGACTACGTCTCGGCCGCGCGGAGCCTGGGGGCTTCCCATTTCCGGATCATCTTCCGACACATATTGCCCAACGCCGTCTCCCCCGCCCTGGTCGCCGCCCCCTTCGGTATCGCCGGGGCGATCATCACGGAGGCCGGTCTGAGTCTCCTCGGCTTCGGCGTGCGCCCCCCGACGCCCAGTTGGGGTACCCTCCTGCGGCTGGGCAACGACAATTACGCCTACTGGTGGCTCGTCGTCATCCCCTCCGTCGCGATGTTCGTCACGGTGACGTTGTTCAATCTGGTCGGCGGTGGATTGAGAGACGCGATGGATCCGCGGTTGAGGGCGTGAGGGGGGCAAAGTGATAGAGTGACAAACGGACAGAGTGACAAAGCGATGGAGCAAGGCCCCCCAAGGGGCGGTAGGTAAGAGGCCTAGGACGCAACCCCTGGGAAGAATAGAAAGACATCCAATCGATGAGCCCCAAAGGGGCGATACCACCGAACGATCCAATCCCCTGACATGGCCGATCCGTTAATTACCATTGAGCATTTGCAGACGCACTTCTTCACCGATGAGGGGGTGGTGAAGCCGGTCGAGGACGTGTCCCTCGTCATCCCGCGCGGGAAGACGCTCGGACTCGTCGGCGAGTCCGGCTGCGGGAAGTCGGTTACGGCCCTCTCGGTCATCGGGCTGATCTCCCGGCCCGGGCGGATCGTCGGCGGCCGGATCGTCCTGCACGAAACCGACGGAAAGCAGACCGTCCTCAACGACTTGTCCCAGGACCGGATGCGGCAGATCCGCGGGGCCAGAATCTCGATGATCTTCCAGGAGCCGATGACGTCGCTCAACCCGGTCTTCACGATCGGCTCGCAGATCATGGAGGCGATCCGGCTCCATCAGAAGGTCGGCGCGGCCGAAGCGCGCAAACGAGCGCTGGAGGTCTTGCGGCAGGTCCGCATTCCCGCCCCGGAAAGCCGCCTGGGCAACTACCCGCACGAGTTTTCGGGCGGAATGCGGCAGCGCGCGATGATCGCGATGGCCCTGTCGTGCCGGCCGTCGCTATTGATCGCGGACGAACCGACGACCGCGCTGGACGTGACCATCCAGGCGCAAATCCTCGACCTCCTCCGGAATCTGCAGGCCCAACAGCACATGTCGATCCTCATGATCACCCACGACCTGGGAATCATCGCCGAAACGGCCGACGACGTCGCCGTCATGTACGCCTCGAAGGTCCAGGAATACGCCAGCATACGGAAACTCTTCGAAAACCCGCTGCATCCCTACACGCACGGGCTGTTCAACTCCCGTCCCGAACTGGGCCGCCCCAAGACCGACCGCCTCGTCACGATCGAAGGGACCGTCCCCAGCCCCCAGATCTTTCCCGGCGGCTGCAAGTTCCACCCTCGATGCCCCTTCGCCCAGGAGCGATGCAAGACCGACGAACCCGCACTCCGCGAAATCGTGCCCGGCCACACCGTGCGGTGCCATTTCGCCGGAGAACTGGAACTCGCGAGCCGAGCGGAGAGGTGACCTTCCAGCCGCGACTCCGCCGAAGTAGACAAAGCTCCTCTCAACGCGAAGCCGAACCGAACGCCGCGAGCCGGACCGCCGCTTGGCCGACGATCTCGGTCGTCCCCGGCAATTCGCGATCACGTTCCTGAAGGAATGTCCCGGCAAAGATGGAATCGCCGTGATCCGCCGCATGGCGGGATGAGACGTCGACTTCCCGATGCAAGTCTTCGTGCCCAAGAACTTCCTGTGCGCCGGGCCCGGCCGGGACCACTCGCCCCTTACCGAGGCTTAGGGCACCGAAGAACGTTTCGCCCTACGCGCAGCGCGGCGGGAGCGGCCAGGTGGTTCCACCGCGATTCCAGATACTGGAGTTCCTTGTCGATCCAACGTGAGAAATCGGCGGCGGTGCGGATCACCGAAGCGGATCGGATCGGGACGATAGTATGAGACGACTTCATGAAACTTCCCTCCATGTTAGGGAAAATCCGGAGCAAAAAGGAAAAGGTTCCGGAGCACACCGCCAGATCATAAGTGCGTCGTATTACCTTCTATTATGAACAGAAAGTCGATTTGTTGCCACTGTCTACTACGTAAGACAGTTCGGCATGGCTTCGGTTCGTATCCCGGAAGCCCTCGGAATCCGAAAAAAACCTCATAATACCGCCGCATCGCCCCCCCAAAATAATGGCGAAACAACGAGAATACCCCCGACGGACCCCCCGGGAAGACGCGCTTTCTGACCTTCACAACCAAAGATGCAGTCGTCCATCGAACATGTCCGGAACGGCGCGTTCGACCACGTGCCGAATCTGCCGCGGTCCATACCTGGTGCTGAAGTGCGAGGCAATGATCAGTTCGTTTTGAAAGCGGTCGCGGCGCTCAAGGATATCGTCCAAGTGAATGTGCCCGAACTTATGTATCTTGTCCTTTCGGTGCTTCGCGGCGACGAACGTGACTTCGAGAATGAGGATCTTCGCCTGGTATACGGCCGGATCGACATCCAGGCTTCCGGGACGACAATCACCCATGTAGGCAACGAGTGGAACGCGAATCTCGTTCGTGATCTCCACGCCGCTCAGGCGAAGATCGCGGATTCTCTCACCTGGCAGTTCAAGGTACTCCGGCTTGAGTTTCTTCCGCCGGTCCCAAACGATGAAACCCAACGAAGGAATGGTATGACTCGTTTCAATGACCGTCGCGACCAGTTCGCGCGACAAGTCGATTTCCTCCCCCCCCTCCAATGGCACGAGTTCACAAGGAAGACGGCCCCGGTCCATCTTGCTGAACTGCCAGAGAATCTTTCGGATGGGCTCAAGCGTCGCGGCCGGTAGGTAGATCGCCGGTGGCGACATCTTCATCATCCGGCGCCTCGCGACATAGACCGGGAGGGACGCGATATGGTCGATGTGGCCGTGCGAGACGAACCATTTCGGTGTCCCCATGAACAGCCACGGTTGCGCGCCCAGGTCGAACCCCACCTTCAGCTCCGGGATTCGCCAATAAGTTTGGACGGCGGCTCGAGAATACCCCTCGACCGTCAGATTTCCGTGTTGCAGCCGCTTGACCGGCAGATTATTGACGACGGGGATCGCTGCTTCGGGCATCAGTAATCAAAAACTTCCGAAATGAAAGCAGAAAAGGAAAGGGTCGTGGCCCGCGGCCTCAGCGGAGTTCGCGCTGCTCGCCGGCCGTATCCTCGACTTCGTCGCGAGGATCGTCGTAGTCGTCGACTCCGGTGAAGTCGACGTCTCGCTTATCCCGATCCGTGGGAATGAGCCAAATATCGCCGAAAAGGGCGTTTTGTTCAACCCAGATGTGCTTATGCCGTACCAATTCGAGCGTGGCCAGGAAGAGCCCCACCAATGACGATTTGTGCATTCCCGGCTCGAACAGGTCCGCGAAACGAAGCTGTCCCCGGGCCATGAGCCGCGCATAGATTCGCTTCATGTGAACGTGAATCGGGGTGTCGTCATACACGATGCTCGACGGCTGGACGGCGACGCTTTCACGTAGGATTCGCCCGAATGCGCTGACCATGTCCCATAATTCGACGTCATGGATCGGCTCATCCGCCAGATCGCGGGAACGAGGCGGCAGATCGTTCGCCAGGCGCCGGTATCGTTGTTGCCAGCGCCGGCTCTGCTCCTCCAGAACGCTCGCGGCGTCACGAAACTCCTTGTATTCCAGAAGCCGCCGCACGAGTTCCTTCTTCGTGTCCTCCAATTCCTCCACCACTTCGTCGCCCCGCGGGAGCGCCTCGCGGGATTTGATCTCGATCAGCAAGGCGGCCATCGCGACGAAATCACTCACGGCGTTCACGTCGATCTGCTTGAGCACCTCGATGTAGGCGAGAAACTGCTCGGTAATCGCCGATATCCGGATATCGAGAATATCGACCTCGTGTTTGCGCACCAGATAGAGCAGCAAATCCAGAGGTCCCCGGAAAGAGTCCAAATCAACGCGAAAGGTCATGGGAGTCGGAAAAAAATGCAAAAGGACGTGAGGGTTCGAGAGGTCGCGCGACCGGTCAAACGCCGGTCGCCGTTTACGGATTCGAAAAGGCCCGCGAGTCGAATTTCTCGCGGTACTCGGGAACTTCCATCATGGGCGGTCTCTCGAACTCTTCGATAAAATGATCCACTTGCCGGAAGCGGTTCTCTTCCGCCTCGAATTGGCGCATGATCGTCGGAAGCTCGATTCGCAATTGCGCCAAGTCGTCTTCCTGGAGTCGGGACATGAACGTTCGCAGTACGCCGAACGCCATCCGGCCCAACGCAATCGTCTCCTGATTGCGGTGTACGCGGCGGTCCAGGTCGGTCTGGGCGAACCCATTCAATCCGGATCGCCGGTAGATGTCAATCAACATCGCCGTCTCCACGCCGTAGCCGACCGGAAAAGGAATCCGTTCAAGGGTCGACCGCCTCCCCGCGTACTCCCCCGAAAGGGGCTGGAGAATCGGCGTCAATTCCGGATAGAACAAGCTGAACAAAGGACGGATCAGAATCTCCGTCACCCTGCCGCCGCCGGTCGAACGAATTCCGCCCGAGAAAGCCAACGGCCGGTCGTAAAACGCCTTGACATAGTGGATATCCGGATTTTGGATGAGCGGCCCGAGCAGTCCGTACACGAATCGGGGATGAATGTTCCGTATGTCCCCGTCGACGAAGACCAGGATGTCCCCCTCGAGCAGGTAGAGCGACTTCCAAAGGTTCTCTCCCTTTCCTCGGTGCTCGCCGTACTCGGTAAGATGCTCCGACGCGAGATAGACATCGGCGCCGAAACTGGCGGCGATCTCCCGAGTTCGATCTTCGCTTCCCGAATCGATAACCGCGATCTCATCGAGCAGGGGATAACGGTCCGCCAGTTCCGCCTTCAGAATCACGATTTCCTGGCCGATGGTGCTCTCCTCGTTCAACGTCGGGAGGCAGAGGGAGATTCTCAGGTTCTGGCGTTCCTTCTCCTCGACAAGCCAACGGATGTCCCAGAAACTCGAGTGGTGAAACGTCCGTTCTCGCAGCCATTGCTCAGGATTCATCACATTCTCCTCGATCGATTGCCGCGATCACGCCTATCAACTGGGCGATACCCAAGAACAAGGGATCGATGAAAACGCACCCCGGCTCGTACTTCGCGCTCTTCTTACCCGTCGTCATGCCGAGCGTGACCGCCGGAATATTCCGACAGATGAGTTCCGAAAGCTCCGACGGACTATGACCTTGGTCCGGCCCGATTCCCAATTCGCGCATTACCTTCAGCGTCCCCCGAACCAAGGGGTGGCCGAATGACAGGCCGCCGGCTCGCGTTCCAGTGAAAAAATCCAGCTTGGCCTCCACCTCGTGGCGCGCGGACATCTCTCCCACGATATCGCCGATCTCCCGGCAAACCCGCTCCAGCATCTCGTCGCTGTGACTGACCACCTCCAGACCCAGTTCCGCATGATTCGGCTCGATATCGTACGTTACCCCGGCCGACATCTTTCCGATCTTGATATCGGTGAACGGACGTGACGGAATCGCGATTCCCAGAATCCGATTGATAATATGATTCAAAACGATCAGCGCGCTCTCCGAACCGTAGCTCCGCGACGGCTCGAGTTGCGGGCGGACGTTGCAGATAATATCTCCTCTCGCGGTACCGATAGAGAAGTAATTGATACGACCCAACCGGATGCCCTCGACACAGATTCCGAACTGGATCGGGCTTGGGGGATGGTCCAGGAAAAAACGGACGCCCGCATGGCTGCCGCGGCCGAGTGATCTCGTCGACCCGAGAAGAAGCAAATCACTTTGGAGCTTGATCCCCAACGTATCCAGGATCGTCGGAATCATCGAAACGACGGCGGCTCCAACGGCATTGTCCTCGATCCCGGTGCCGATGATCCGGTCTGCTTCGACGATGACTTCGTGCTCGTCGTTCGAAGCAAAGAACGTATCGAGATGCGAGACAAGCAAAATCGTCCGTTCTCCCACTTGGCCGCTCAATCGGCCCACGGCGTTCCCGGCCTCGTCGGACCCGGCCTCCCCCAGCCGCTGTTCCCCGAACCGGTCCAAGACGAACTCGACCCGCCGCTGCTCCACGCCGGAAGGGGCCGGAATCTGCGCGATCAGGATGAGATTCGCCAGGAGACGCTCGCGCAATGGCAATAATCTGTCGCGGAGCGTTCCCGACTCCAGTTCCGACGAATCGGTCCCCATGGCAATGTACTCCTTCTTCAGTGGGGTCATCAAACCGCACGCAACTCCAACGACCTCACCGCAAGAACCACGCGGGCTATCCCTGGATTCGATACCCCCCGCGCAAGGGAACAGCGCAGCCTGCTCTCGGAGCTGCGCTGTCCGGAAATCGCGTGGTCGTTTGGGGTACGCCGTAGCGAAACGGCGCGTGACCATAGCTTGCGGCTACTGGGGAGGTCTTTGTCCGGTAGGCCGCGCCCCGGGACGAACCCGCTTCTGCACGTCAGTCTCCAAGACTCCGAAGGTCGCCTCATGCCGCTGGACGGTAAGCTGCAACGCGTGCAACATTCGCTTCGCGGTGAAGAAGTTCGTGATAATGCGTTGCGTCACCGGAATGGGTTGTGTAGGCACCCCAACTGGCTGGGGATTGAGCCCGAAGTCGATAATCAGTTCTTCCGGCGTACCCGTCACGCGGCAGAAATTAGCGTAGGACGCAATCGTATTCGAATCATCGATTTGAACTTGGGGCGGACGCGGCGCCGGTTGCGCGACGGCTTGCGGCGCGGAAGCCTCGGATGCTTCCGCCGAAGCGGGGCTTTGTCGCTCCTCGACATTCTCGGCGTCCGGTGTCTCTTTGTCTTTAGCCACGATAGTCTCTCCTAAAAGGTCAAACGAGATAAGTAATTCCACTCAAGGGCGCGACGAATCGTCGCGCGAACGGAAAACGGCTTCCACGATGACGCCGCCGACACGGATCGGCGGTCCGCATATCCGGAACCACGTCTCGCGGCGTCGATCCGATTCAACGAAAAGATGCCTTGGCGCCGTGCCCGATCTGCTTCCCGCGCCGGAGGCGCGCCGCTCAACGACGCGCGTCAAGAACGCGACACCGCCGCGATACGCGATTCCGCCGCTCGATTTCTTGGAATTATAGCTCACGGTTCGCGATCATCCCCGAAATGAGACGCTCCACCGAACATTCGCGATTCTTCCCCAAGCGGCGAAAAGCACGTATCGTGCATCCGGCGCCGTCCCACACCCCGGCTTTCGAACAGGCTCCCAACCTATCCGAATCACGCGTAAGCGTACAGCCCCCGCCCCCCGGTTTCCTCGAAAAAAAACCGACTTCTTTAGCCAACCCGCCTCGGCCGCGATCATTTGTTAAGATGGGACGAATCGGACGATTTTCTGGATTAAGACGGTAAAAACCGAAAGTCTCAATGCGCGCTTGCCGATGATTGCGATGGCGTCCGTCTTCCGGACCCTCCCGATTACCGCGCACATACCCTCAATCCAACCCATGTTACCCGAGTCGCCCAAATGATACCGTTTTTCCCGAAAGGCGAGAACGTTCGGTCGGCGGAATCTCATCAACGATTCGGCGGGCTCCAACTTGTCGTCCTGCTCCTGCTCGGATGCACCGCCGTAGGGTGCGCCGCGATCGACCATTACGACACGACCCTCGAACAACCGACACCGCCACCGATTGAGCCTCCTCGCGAACTTTCGATGCGATCCTTGCCCGCCTACCGGATCGAACCGCCGGATATTCTCCAGATCGAACTGGTTAAGATGGTTCCGCTTCCGCCGTACCGAATCGAAGCGTATGACGTACTGGTGATCCAGGTCCTCGGGACGTTGCTCGATGCTCCCATCAACAACTACTACATGGTGGAAGCCGAAGGGCAGGTGAACCTAGGCCCGGCGTACGGCGAAGTCCAGATCGCCGGAATGACCATCGAAGAGGCGACCGAAGCGGTCCGGGGAAGGCTGTTGCGAACGCTCCGGCAGCCGGAGGTCTCCATCGAATTGGCTCGGGCGTCCGGGATGGCGCCGGTCACCGGAACCTATCTGGTCGGACCGGACGGCTCGGTGAATCTCCGCCAGTACGGCTCCGTCCGCGTGGCGGGCTTGACGGTGACCGAATCGAAGCTCCGTCTCGAAAAGCATCTCGAACAGTTCTTCGATTCACCGGAGATTTCCATCGACGTGGCCGCATTCAACAGCAAAGTTTATTACGTGGTTACCCAAGGCGCCAATCTGGGGGACAACGTCGTCCGTGTTCCCGTCACCGGCAACGAAACCGTCCTCGACGCCGTCAGCCAGGTACAGGGCCTTTCCCAGGTCTCCAGCAAGAAAATCTGGATCGCCAGACCCGCGCCGGGCGGATTCGGGTGCGAGCAGATTCTGCCGGTGGACTGGAATGCCATTACCCGCGGTGGCGCTACCGAAACGAATTACCAACTGCTCCCCGGAGACCGCATCTTCATCGCGCAAGACCCGATGATCGCCTTCAATAATATGATCGCGAAGGCGAAGGCTCCGTTCGAGCGAGTGTTCGGATTTGGCGGCTTGACGGTACAAACCATCCGTTCGTTCCGTTCCGTCAGCCTTCCTACTATCTATTAAACCCCGGGGGGGAAACAATGCTTCACTGCTTGAAAGTCGAATTCACCGTAGCGGCCCTCTGCCTCAGTACGCTGACAGGGGTCTCCACGCGCGCCGCCGCGGAGCCGCACTGCCCGCAACCGGCGCCGGGCTGGGCGCCCTATGCCCAGTGTCCCGGGTATTATCCTTGCATCCCGAATGCCGCCAACTACGGTTACTTCCAGACCGTTTGGAGACCATGGCCCACCGAACGGCGGCCGGATCAGACCTTCCCCGAGTCGATTGGTCGAGAAATCCTGCCAACGCCGACGGGTGAAATCCCGGAACCCCTGCCGCGACAGAAAGTCGAGGAGCTTCAGCCGGAAGAACTCGGTTCTCCCGGGGAAGGCGTGATCATCGAGGGAGTACCGGGCGATCCCGGGATTCGGCCTCCCCTCCAGCCGGGACTGGGAGGCGCCGTGCCTGCACTGCCGTTGGAAAGCGCGCTGCCGTCCCTCGACGCATTTCCGAGAGAACCGGCGGAGCCGGCGCCCGACGATGGCGTGCCGCTTCTGCCGGACACGAGCCCGGAAGACGCCCTTCCGGCGCCGGCGGAGTCCCAGGACGACGACACCGGCCAAACGGACGGCCACGGCTATCGTTCTTTGCTTCTGGCGGATGCTCCATCACTGCCTGGACTCCCACGCTCGTCAGAGCTATCCTCGTCCGCGATTCCGGAAGGGCCGACCATCGAGCAATCTTTCGCGAGCGAATCGTATTCGGCCGAACCGGCACCGCAATTGTCGATGCCGCGCACGAAGCCGCTCGCCCTGGATGGGTATTGTCCCGTCGAGTTGATGGAGAAGCAGTTGTGGACCCAGGGAGATCCCCGGTGGGCCGCCGAACGCGACGGCGTCCTGTACTACTTCGCGGAAGAATCCCACATGCAGCGATTCATCGAAGAACCCGGAAGGTTCATTCCCGTGCATGGGGGAAAAGACCCGGTGGTGTTGAAACGCGAGAAAAGACCGGTTGCCGGCCAAACGGATTACTGTGCCATCTACAAGGATCGGCTATACATGTTCTCCAGTCGGGACTCACTTGCCGCGTTTCGTCAAAATCCCAAGGAATACATCGACCCGGTCATTCGCCGGTAACGAAAACCCCCAACGTCAAGGGCAGGTGAAGACCGATGCGAACGAATCGTTGCATCGGCGAATCCCCAAACAAACATGCCCTCCGACGTCCCGTCGGAGGGCATGGGCATTTCTCATCGGTGAATAGTCCCGATCAAGCGGCGTCTTGAAATAAGGCCGGCACCGCTTCGAGAGCCGAAACAAGCCGGCGCCCGTCCGAAACCCGGTCGAACGAACAAACGCGACGCTTTGGGACGAAAAACCGCGTCCTTTCGGCCGCGGAAGATCAATCTACTCTTCTACGGCCGTCGTTCCGGGCGTCGCGCCGGGAGTCGCGCCGTTTTCCGCCGGAGCTTCCCCTTCCGGAGGGGTGCAACCGACCATCAGCGAAACACAAAAGGCCGCGATACAAAGCGAAATAAATACTTTTTTCAAAAACATACCATACCTCGTTAGTTATAAAAAGGCGTTCAACCAACGAGAAACCGAATCGCTTGTCGTTGGTACACAAATCCAAACTCGGGGTTCGCGACGTGAATCGCAGAATTCGTGATTGTAACGGGAGTACCCGAAGAATTCAATTCCCTGTCGGAAACGCCCGCTCCATCAATCCAGATAATTCAGATCATAGGCTCCTTTCTGCCTGTTAGGCAATTCTTGAGGATTCGAAAGCAATATCGAGACTACGCCTCAACGAAGAGGATCGTTCACTTTGGATGACGGTTTTCTCGTTTCTCGCCGAAAAACCCGCACTTTCCGCAAAGCCCGATTTAGCCGGCCTGGATTCCCGGCCGATGCTTTGGTGTAGGGGTGTTTTCCGCACGATACGACTATGATTTTGAAGGAATTCCCGAATATCGCAACTCAGGAGGCCGAGTCCCGCACGCGGACTGATTCGCGGGATGCCCTGCCACAGATCGGGCTCTGGCGTGCCGTAGGACGACTCGCCACCGGGCGGCTGACGGAGGTATTCCGCGCCGTCCCGACGGCCAAGGCGTCCGGAATACCCGCACCCTATGTTCTGAAGGTTCTTCGTGCGGATTATGAGAATATTCCGGGATTTGTCCAGCGTTTTTGTAGAGCCGCACGGATCGGAAGACGCGTTTCGCACCCCAGTATTATTCCGGTCCTCGATGCCCAAGTTACACGCCCGCCGTTCTATATGGTTCTCCCCTGGATTGAGGGCGCAAGCCTTCGGGAACTCT
>CAZFQG010000007.1:0-64771 GCA_964520785.1 uncultured Planctomycetaceae bacterium
TTTTCTGATCCGCAACGGGTTGGTCCGCGAGCATTTCCTGGGTCCCGACGGCGGACTGGGTTTCGGATGGCAGTTGACGGCGGTGATGACCATGACGGCCGGTACGGCCTTCCTGATGTGGTTGGGCGAGCAGATCGACGAGTTCGGAATAGGTAATGGAATCAGCCTGCTGATCATGGCGGGCATCCTCGCGCGGATGCCGGCCGCCGGATTAAGCCTGATCGCCCCCATGATCGAAGCGGGGGGAATCCAACTCGGGACGGCCGGAGGCCAGACCGGCGTGGAAACCTTATTGGTCCTTGCGGTCCTATTCGTTAGTGTAATTGCCGGCGTGGTTTTCATCACGCAGGGTCAACGGCGCATTCCGATCCAGAGCGCCAAGCACGTGCGCGGACGGCGCGTATACGGCGGTCAGCGGCATTACCTGCCGATCCGCGTGAACCAGGCCGGCGTCATGCCGATTATCTTCGCCAGCAGCCTCCTGCTGTTTCCGGCGGTGATTTTCGGATACGTATCCCGCGCTTATCCGACCGCCACGATCTGGGATTCGCTGCGACAATCGTTCGAACGCGGCGACTCGTTCGTTTACAACGTGATCTACGTCGGCCTGATCTACTTCTTCTGCTATTTCTGGACCGCCATTACGTTCAATCCGAAGGACATGGCGGATAATCTCAAGAACCAAGGCACGTTCATCCCGGGACACCGGCCCGGAAAACGGACCGCGGAATACCTGGAGAAGGTCATGGTTCGGATCACCTATGTCGGCGCGGGGTTCCTTGCCCTCGTCGCCGTGATCCCCACCTTGATCTCCTCCTGGATGAATATCGATTTTACCGTCGCCAGCTTTTACGGAGGAACGGGACTGCTCATCGCGGTGAGCGTGGCCTTCGATCTGGTGCAAAAAATCGACAGCCACCTGGTAATGCGGAATTACCGCGGACTTCTGGACCGTGGTTAGCGGCGGTTCGATGAGCCCGGAGTAGGACGACGGAATTCGTTAGGTAACGCAGAGAGGATAACGCACATGAGAATGGTATTCATCGGTCCGCCGGGAGCGGGCAAGGGAACGCAAGCGGAGAGAATCGTCGCCACGTACGAGATCGCGCACCTCTCCACCGGAGACATGTTGCGCGCCGCTCGGGATGCCCACACCGCGGTGGGAAAGAAGGCCGAGGAATACATGTCCATCGGTGCTCTCGTGCCGGACGAGATCATTATCGAGATCATCCGAGAGCGGTTGGAGGAGACGGATTGTGCTCGCGGCTACCTCCTCGACGGCTTTCCGAGGACGCTCGCCCAGGCGGCGGCACTCGACGCGATGCTGTCCGAGAAGAATACCCCCCTGGATGTCGTGCTCGAACTGCGCGTTCCCGAGGAGGAACTCTTCAATCGCTTGGCGGGACGAGGGCGGGCGGACGACACTCCCGAGGTTATCCGCCAGCGTTTGGAGGCGTACCGAAAGCAAACCGAACCGCTTCTGGAGTATTACGGTGAACAGGGTCTGCTCAAGACGATTGACGGCGTTGGAACGATAGACGAGATTTTCGCCCGGGTGAAAGAGGAGTTGGACGTTTTTGCCGATTAGTTGGCGGACGCGCGGATAAGACAAGAGCAAGTTGCGTGGAGATACTGAGATCCCCCCGAGAAATCGCGTTGATGCGCAAGGCCGGACTGGTCGTCTGGAAGGCGCACGAGGTGGTGAAATCGATGATCGCCCCGGGGGTGACGACGGGAGAACTGGACGCGGTCGTCGAACGGTTGTTTGAATTGAATGACGCGACCCCCCTTTTTAAGGGTGTTCCGGGTCGGGTCCCTTTTCCGGCGGTAACGTGCATCTCCGTTAACGAGGAGGTGGTTCACGGGATACCGGGGCCGCGCCGCCTCTTGGAGGGGGACGTCGTGAGCGTCGACACCGGATGCCGGCTCGGCGGTTGGTGCGGTGATGCCTCGGTGACGCATTTGGTTGGCCGGGGTTCGGCGGAGGCTGAACGCCTCGTCGAAGTAACGCAAGCGGTCCTAGATTTGGCGATCAGTCTGCTTTGCAAGAAGACCTGGTGGACGGATATCGCCCAAGAGATGGAGCAATTCGTGCATCAGCACGGTTTTTCGGTCGTCGAATCGTTCGTCGGCCACGGAATCGGGCGGAATATGCACGAACCCCCGCAGGTTCCGAACTTCGTGACGTCTCAGGTTCGGCGGCGTGGCGACTTCAAGTTGTCGCCGGGTTTGGTGCTGGCGATCGAGCCGATGGTGAACGTGGGAACCAAACGGGTGAAGACCCAGCGAGACCATTGGACGCAAGCTACGGCCGACGGCAGCCTGAGCGCGCATTTCGAACACACGGTGGCGATTACGCAAGACGGTCCGTTGGTACTAACTGGGCCTCCCCCCAAGGGGGAGGATATGAGCTGGTTGAAGACGATTTGAGGCGAGAAACGTTCGTTTTTTCGGCCTTGGGCTTGAAAAAACGCCCAACATACTTATATACTACAGGGTTTCGCCTTTTAGACGGAAGCGAGTGGATAATCATGAAAGTGCGAGCGAGCGTGAAGCGCATCTGCGACAAATGCAAAATCGTGCGGCGAAAGGGCGTCGTATACGTCGTGTGTGACAATCCGCGCCATAAGCAGCGTCAGGGCTAGCACTTTTGCCGTCGGCCCGGCGCCGGTCCGGCCGAACCAGATTGGGAGTTGAACCGAAATGCCGCGTTTGCTAGGTGTAGACATTCCGAACGACAAAGCGATCGTCGTTTCGTTGACGTATTTGTACGGAGTCGGAGACAAGGTTGCGCGCGACTTGTGCCATGAGGCGGGGATTGATCCCAAGACGCGTGCTCGGGATCTGAAAGAGGACGAATTAGTCCGGATCGCGGCGATCCTGGATAAGGACTACGTCGTGGAGGGGCAACTGCGCCGCCAGACGAATCAGAACATTTCGCGGCTTCGCGAGATCGGTTGTTACCGGGGGCTGCGGCACCGGCGGGGCCTTCCGGTTCGCGGTCAACGGACGCGGACGAACGCACGAACGCGCAAGGGTCCCAAGAAGACGGTTGCGGGCAAAAAAGGCGTTAAGGACCTTCGTTAATCTTTCACTAGGGAGAGCCTGAAGCGGTGGCCAAAGTAAGACAAAAACGGCGAAAGACGCGTCGCAGCGTCGCGGTCGGTATCGTGCATATCAAAGCGACGTTCAACAACACGACCGTGACGATTACGGATACCAAAGGGGACGCCCTCTGTTGGGCGACCTCCGGTACGAGCGGCTTCAAGGGAAGTCGTAAGAGTACCCCGTTCGCGGGCCAATTGGCCGCGCAGAACGCGGCGGAGCGCGCGATCAAGTTGGGAATGAAGGAAGTGGAAGTGAAAGTGAAAGGCCCCGGGAGCGGTCGGGAAAGCGCGATCACGGCTCTCCAGGCGGCTGGGCTGAATATCAAGTCTATCGAGGACGTGACGCCCCTCCCCCACAACGGATGCCGCCCCAAGAAGCGGCGTCGCGTCTGACGTCTGATCGGAATTACTTCAAGGAAACGGAACCTACGCACTAATGCGATTCGGAGAATAGTAGGAGCATGGCTCGTTATACCGGACCCGTTTGTCGGAAATGTCGTCGCGAGGGGATGAAGCTCTTCCTCAAGGGCACCCGGTGCGACACGAACAAGTGCGCCATGGAGCGCCAGGAAATGAATCGGCATCTGCCGCCCGGCTCGCAGACCTTCCGCCGGGGGAAGATGACCGATTACGCGACCCACCTCCGCGAAAAGCAGAAGGTGAAGAGCTATTACGGCGTCCTGGAGCGCCAGTTCCGGAAGTATTATAAGATGGCCGATAGGATGAAGGGGAATACCGGGGAGAACCTGATGAGCCTGTTGGAGCGCCGTCTGGACAACGTCGTTCACCGGCTCGGATTCGGTCTATCGCGAAGCCAGGCCAGGCAGATCATCAATCACGGGCACATCACCGTTAATGGCCGCCGGGTTGACATCGCGAGCTACCTGATCAAGCCGGGAGACGTCATCAAAGTGAAGGACCGCCCCAAAAGCAAGGGCGCCGTCGAATCGGCGATGGGCGAGTACGAGCATCAGATCCCCGACTTCTTGATGCGCGTGGAGGGACAGTTACCGGAGGGCCGCATCCTCCGGATGCCCGAGCGAGACGACGTCTCGATTCCGGTAGAGCCTCAATTGATCGTTGAGCTTTGTTCGAAGTAGGATCCAAGAAGAGGAACGGGAGGCATTCCCATGCGTATACGTTGGCGGGGGCTGGAACTGCCGAGTCAAGTAACCTGCGATCAGCAGTCGTTGACTCCGACGTACGGCAGTTTCACGGCGGAACCGTTTGAACGCGGATTTGGCACGACCATCGGAAACAGTCTTCGCCGCATCCTCCTTTCCAGCCTGGAAGGGAGCGCGGTTACGCAAATGAAGCTGCGGAACGCCGAACATGAGTTCTCGACTCTACCGGGCGTCGTCGAAGACGTGACCGATATCGTCTTGAACGTGAAGTCATTGGTCTTCCGGAGCACCAGCGAACAGCCGAAGGTCGCTCGTATAGAAAAGAACATGGCCGGCCCCATTCTCGGAGGAGACGTGCTGACCGACGGGACGTTCGAGGTGATCAACAAGGATCACTTGATCGCCAACTTGACGCAGGACGTTCCGTTCCAGATGGAAATGATCGTCGAGAACGGGCGAGGGTACGTTCCCGCGCACGAACGCGAGCAGGCGACACACGACATCGGCATGATCCCGGTCGATGCCGTCTTCAGCCCGGTTCGCCGTGTGCGTTACGAAGTGGAGGAGACCCGCGTCGGCCAGAAGACGAATTACGACAAGTTGACGATGGAGATATGGACCGACGGCGCCATTACGCCGGAGATGGCCTTGATCGAAGCGGCCAAGATCCTGCGAAAGCATCTCAACCCGTTCGTGCAGTATCAGGAACTCGGCCCAAAGGTGTTCGCCGAACCGCGGGCCGCTTCGGAAAGCGGATTCGACCCGGCGCTCGAGGCGAAGCTGAATACGAGCTTATCCGACTTGCGGCTTTCGGTGCGCGCCACCAATTGCCTGGAATCGGTGAACATCATGACGGTCAGGGACTTGGTCAACCATAGCGAGGATCAGCTCTTGGAAGTACGTTCTTTCGGGGAGACGACCTTGACGGAAGTGCGCGAGAAGTTGTCCGCGATGGGATTGCACCTGGGCATGCGGCTTCCCTCCGGTTCCGCGGGTTCGGTCTGACGGGGCCGAGAGACGGCGGTACGCGGAATCGCGGCGGGGTCGGCCCCGCGAATCGCTTCGCGCGGAAGTGAAACAGACGGTTTTACAATACGGAACGTGGAAAGATGCGACACAGAAAACGCGGTCGAAAACTCGGCCGGAATCCAAAACATCAAAGGGCTCTCTTGCGCAGTCTCGCTTCGGCGCTAATCCTCACGGAGCGCGACGCCGAAGACGACGAAAACGCGCCGAAGGTAAAAGGGCGGATCATTACGACCCTTCCCAAGGCGAAAGAGGTTCGCCCCTTGGTGGAGCGGTGCGTGACCATCGCGCGAAAGGCGCTGAAGCACCAAGATACCGCCGACGAGTACGCGACCGACGCGGACAAGCACACGGAGGCTTGGCGCACATGGCGCAACAGCGACTCTTGGCGCCAATGGAACGAAGCCATCGCCCCGGCCGTCGCCGCCAGGCGCCGGGTGCTGCGGCTCCTGGGAAGCAAGGAAGCCGTCTCCGTTCTGTTCGACGAAATCGCTCCGCGTTTCGAAGCGCGCGACGGCGGGTACACGCGGATTCTCCGGCTTGCCAAACCACGCCTGGGAGATGCCGGCACCCGCGCAATTCTCGAGTTCGTCGGCACGCGAGACCGCGTAAGAAATGTAGCGATGAAACCAACTTTTTCCGACGACGACGAGGCTGAAACTCGGGTTCCGCCAAGCGGCGAAGAGGCCGAGGAAGTCGTTTCCGAGGAGCCGGCGGCGGTTGCCGCCGACACGGAGACCCCGGTGCCCGAAGGCACCGAGGAGGACTCCGCCGACGACCAGGAGACCAGGCCGGCGCAATAGCGCCGCGAGCCGCCGGCAGGCTCAAGCGCGTAACGCTGTTCGTGCCGCGGGGAACTCATCCCCCGCGAAAGATGGTTTCGCGCGGCAAGAGCCCCGGACTCACGAAAGGCCTGGGGGCTGTTTTTTACTGAGCGTGAAGAGGGCGGCGGGGGATCGTCTGGCGCAGCGCGCTGACGGTTTCAATCGCGTCCACGGCGCGGCGGACTTCCGCTCGCACTTCGGGGTCGTCGTCCTTCAGGTGGATCAGTAGTGCCGGCAAGGCCTCGCAAGCCCTCTCTCGATTCAGCCGAAGGGAGCCGGCCGCGTTCCGCCGCACGGCCGGATTGTCGCTATTGAGTAGATGTACCAGCTTTTCAATGCGCGCGTCACAAACCATGGTTCATGCAACTCCGCACAATCCGGGTTGTCTTTTCCACACCGCGAATCATCGACAAAAAACGGCCTGAGGCTTTCCATCCGGGAGCACCCTCCCTAAAAGTCAAGTTTTGTTGTTCGACCGAGATAAAAGGAAAAGTTCGCGAAGTCAGGTCATTTTGTCAAAACGGCCGGTAATCCGTATCCAATGTCGCCGCCTTGATTGCGACTATCGGGGAACTAATATCGCCCTTCCGGTCGAATCGTGGACGGGCGCACCACCCGTCTTGGAACCGGTAGGTCTATCAGGGGACACCAAGTCAACGTAGTCTAGTACTCCAGTAGAGGGGAAAACGCGAGGGAAAGCGAAAGCCCGAGCCTTGTTCCGCCGATTTCATGGCGGTATACTGAAATGTTTCCTGTTAGGCGGGGAATGAGTTGGTTAAGATTGTCGGCGAGCGAGACGGCCTGCGCTGCCGCTTCTTAGCCCCGAGGGGTCGGCGGATGCGTTCCGAGGGTATGCGGATGGCGGCGATGGCGATGACATAAGGTTAGTGATAGAAGGTTGAGGAGTATTTCCCCATGACGATGGACAAGAGCCTGAAGATCCAAAAGGGTCTGGTTCGAAACCGCAGCGTGCTTACGCGCGGTGAACGCATTGCGCGGCTGAAGACCGCCGAGCGGTGGGAGGAGGGGGACAGTCCCCTCGGCTTGCCCAAGGTCCGGGTCTTCAAGTTGACCATGAAAAAGAAGAAAAAGAAGAAGGATGAGGACGGGGAAGACAAATAGTCTTTCCCTCGCGGCCGTGCCGGGGTGCCTTCGTGGGTTCACCTGCTTGCCCTTAAAGTCGCTTTGACGTTTCCCCCGTCGACGCTTCCGCCGGTTCGCCGCCTCAAGAATTGGAAAGTCGCCCGGCCATGCGCGTTCGGCTCGAATACGGAAAAACCGGCTTGGAGGTGGAGCTTCCCGACGCCAACGTCGTCAAATGCATGACGTACTCGGCGACGACGCCTCTACCCGATCCCGAGGCGGCGCTTCGGGAGGTGATGGACCGCCCGACCGGATCACCACCGCTGGCGGATCTGGCGATCGGACGCAAAGACGCCTGCATCGCGATCTGCGACGTTACGCGGCCGGTCCCCAACTCCGTGATTCTCCCACCGTTGCTAGAATCACTCGAACGAAGCGGAATCCCGCGCGATCGAATCCGAATTCTCGTCGCCACCGGCCTCCACCGGCCGAACGAGGGGCGAGAACTGGTGGACATGGTCGGCCGGTTTGTCGTCGAACACTACCGGATCGAAAACCATTTCGGCCGGCGGACGGAGGAACACGCCTACCTGGGCGAAAGCCCTCGGGGGGTGCCCATCTGGATCGACCGTCGGTATGTCGAGGCAGATCTGAAAATAGCCGTCGGACTCATCGAACCCCATTTCATGGCTGGTTTCTCCGGCGGCCGCAAGGTAATCTGCCCGGGCCTTGCCGGACTCGAAACCGTTCGGGTATGGCACGGACCACGGTTTTTGGAGCATGAGAACGCCCGCAGCGGATGCCTCGCCGGCAACCCGGTTCATGAGGAGAACACATGGATCGCCCGAAAGGCGGGGTGCGATTTCATTATCAACGCGGTTATCGATGACGAGCGTCGCGTGGTGAAAATCGTTGCCGGCGATATGGAGTCCGCCCACCTCGAAGGGGTGGATTTCGTGCGAGGTTTGGTAAGCGATACGCTGCGTGAGCCAGTGGATATTGTCGTCACTTCCGCGGCCGGCCACCCTTTGGATCTAACGTTCTATCAGTCCGTGAAGGGAATGGTAGATGCGCTCCCGGTCGTGAAGGAGGGAGGAACGATCGTCCTCGCGACACGAATGGAGGAGGGCGTTGGCAGCCCGGAATTCGCACGCATTTTTGAAGAGATGCCATCCTTGGAGGTGTTTATGGAGAGAATCATCCAAGGCGAGTATTTTAGGATGGACCAATGGCAGCTTGAAGAGTTGGCCAAGGTGCGGCGGAAGGCTCGGGTGAGAGTCGTTACGGAGGGTTTGCCCGCCGTGCGGCTTTCGCGATTATTCGTTGACCCAGCCGAGAGCGTGGAGTCCGCGATTGCCGAGGCATTGGTCGAATACGGTCCGACGGCCAAGATTGCCGTTATTCCGAAGGGCCCCTACGTTTTGGCGGGCCTTCAAGCGTGAAGCAACCCGGCACGCGGCGGAGTTCGCCGAAAGACGAACCGCCGCGAGGTTAGGTTTGTTTTTCACTTTCATCGCGTTTTTAAGCTTTTGTTGATTTTAAGGAAGCAGAGTAGAGAAATGGCCGTTCCAAAACGAAAACACTCTAATCACCGGACCGGGATTCGCAGGTCTCACGACGCGAAGAGGCCGAAAGAAATCTCCTATTGCTCGGATTGCCGAAGCCCGGTAATCTCTCATGTGGTTTGTCCCAATTGCGGCTCGTATGGCGGTCGCAAGGTGGTTGAAATGGCAGAAAAGAAGAAAAAGAAGAAGTAATTAGGCGTGAGCAAGACGGCGTTCCTTTTTCCAGGGCAAGGCGCCCAGCAGGTCGGCATGGGAGCCCACCTGGTACATTCCCTACCCTCCGCGCGCGAACTGTATGATCGCGCTTCCGAGGTGTTGGGATACGACCTGGGGCGACTGTGTCTCGAGGGTCCCGCCGATCGGCTTGATTCGACGATTTGCAGTCAGCCGGCGATTTTCGTGACGAGTCTCGCTGCGCTGGAGCTTCTCCGATCCGAATCTCCCGAGACGGTTCTAGCCTGCGAGGCGGCGGCGGGATTGAGCCTGGGGGAGTATACCGCGCTGGTATTCGCCGGGGTTTTGGACTTCGAGGACGGATTGGCGCTCGTTCAGCGCCGCGGCGCGGCGATGCAAGAGGCGTCGGACGCCGTTCCAAGCGGAATGGTGAGCGTGCTCGGGCTGGAGCGCATTCAGGTGCAGGCGCTTTGCGATAAGGCCCGCGGAGACGGAATTCTTGAAGTCGCCAACCACCTGTGCCCCGGCAACATCGTCGTTTCCGGAACGAACGATGCGTGTGAACGGGTCGCCGAGATGGCCCAAAGAGAGGGGGCGATCAAGGCGGTTCCCTTGGCGGTGGCCGGGGCGTTTCACACCTCCATCATGCAGCCCGCCGTCGAACGCCTCGCCGAGGCGCTGCGGGATATTTCCCTACGCGCGCCCCGAATTCCCGTCCTTTCCAACGTGGACGCGTTGCCGCATGACGATCCCGAGGAAATCCGCCAATGCTTGATTCGCCAGGTATGCAGCCCGGTCCTTTGGGAAGATACGATGCGCTCGCTGCTCGACCGGGGATTTGACGAGTTCTACGAGATCGGGCCGGGGCGCGTCTTGCGCGGTTTACTCAAACGGATCGACAGGAAGGTGCCCTGCCAGTGCATTGAGCCTTAGCGCCGGTAGTGTGCCGGCGATTGATCCGTCGGTCATCAGGACGGGGAGACGTCTCGATGACCCGAATGAATCCAGAAGACCAACCCGAGTATTGACGTTTGGCGAAGCACGGAGCATCTCGGCGGCGTTTTCGAATAGCGGGATGCCGATTTTGGAGTGAAGCGGAGGATTTCGATGGTGGAAGAGAATAAACCACGTTTGAGCGTCGACCTGTCGGGTCGCGTCGCTCTGGTCACCGGCGCGGCGCGCGGGATCGGCTTCGCCATCGCACGCTGCCTGGCCGGGGCGGGCGCAAGGGTTGTTTGCGTCGACATCAACGCCGATGTACTCGCCGGGACCGTCGAGTGCCTGCGAGGCGCAGGCGCCGAAGTGTTCGGGCTGACGTGCGACGTCTCGGACAGCGACCAGGTGAACGCCGTGGTCAAGGAAACGGCGGACTCGCATGGCGGGTTGGACATCCTCGTCAATAACGCCGGTATCACGCGAGACGGACTGATCATGCGGATGAAAGACGAGCAATGGGACCAGGTTCTCGATATCAATCTCCGCGGCGTATTCCTCTTCACGCGAGCCGCGGCTCGGCCTTTGATGAAGAGCGGCTCGGGCCGGATTATCAATATCGCGAGTGTGTGCGGGTTGGCCGGCAATCCGGGACAGGCGAATTACTCCGCGTCGAAGGCGGGGGTGATCGGTTTGACGCGGACCGTGGCCGGCGAACTGGCGTCGCGCGGCGTCACGGTCAACGCGATCGCTCCCGGCTTCATCCAGACCGAGATGACCGCTGCGTTGGACGAGAAGCAGCGAGCCGCGATCCAGGCAAGAGTTCCTCTTTCGAGGCTGGGCGTATCGCTGGACGTGGGAGAAGCCGTCCTTTTTCTCGCGAGCGACGCGGCCTCCTATATCACGGGTCAAGTCCTGGCGATCGACGGAGGAATTACCGCGTCTCTTTGAGGGCATCCTTGGCCGCGCGATCCCCTCTTTCGATGGGTTTCGGGTGGGAGGCCGATACCCCCCCTCATGCATGGCGCGGGGAGGACAACATGAATAATCTGCGGCATCTTTAGTATTTGGTAGGACGTTGGGGTTGCGATAAGAGGGCCCAATCTGTACGATTTTACAGTTTGATGAATGTTACAGTGGCCCAATGCGGCCGCTTCCCATACAAAGTCATGACTACGAACCTTTGGAGGAGTGACAAGGTGTCGGTCGAAGAAAAAGTCATCGATATCGTCGCTGAGCAGCTTGGAGCGAACAAGGAACAGATTACACGCGACACGAATTTCGTGAACGATCTTGGCGCTGATTCCTTGGATACGGTCGAACTCGTCATGGAACTGGAGGAGGAGTTCGATATCAACATTCCGGACGACGCGGCGGAAAAAATCCAGACCGTTGGCGAGGCGATCGACCACATCGAGGCCGCCGTGAAAGAAAACACGGCATCCTAGGTGGTCTCGTCGGCTTGCTCGCCCGAGATTGGGCCCGAATTCACCGCGGGAAATCCGCCCGCGGTCGGCCGGGTATCTGTTAGGCCGGGTGATCCGGCCGGAAGACGGCATTCGCCGGTTCTCCCGATTCCGCGCGGGCGTGGAGCGTTTTCTTGGTAGTCTTTTTCAGACTTCCCGGATTTGGTTAATTGACGATGTCCCGCGAAATCATTGAATGACGCCAAACACCAGAAGGGATGCCATGCGGCGAGTAGTCGTTACCGGCCTTGGCGCCGTTACGGCGCTGGGCGATTCTACGGATGAACTTTGGAAGCGCCTCTGCGATGGCGAGAGCGGTGTCGGTCCGATCACGTTATTCGATCCGGCTCAATTTCGCACCAAGTTCGCGGGGGAGGTTCCGGACTGGTCCGCGGACGATGTCCTGGATTCGAAGGAGGCGAAGCGCATGGACCGCTTCGCCCAATTCGCCGTGGTCGCCGCGTTGCGGGCCGTCGCGATGTCGGGAATCGATTTCGCGAAAGAGAATCCGTTCCGTTGCGGGGCCATTCTTGGTACCAGCATCGGGGGACTGAAAGAAATCGAGGTCAATCATGTGAAGCTCCTCGAGCGCGGTCCGGAAAAGGTCTCTCCATTCACGATTCCGAAGCTGATCGCCAACGCGGGGAGTGGCCAGGTTTCCATTTTGTGGGGGTTACGCGGTCCCAATACGACCGTCGTCACGGCGTGCGCCAGCGCGACGAACGCCATCGCCGACGCGATGCGTTGGATTCAGGTGGGCGGGGCGGACGTCATGATCACCGGGGGAGCAGAAGCGGCCGTGACGCCCATGACCTTGGCGGCGTTCAACCGCATGAAGGCCCTGAGCGAGCGAAACGACATGCCCACCGGCGCCAGTCGGCCCTTCGACCTGAATCGGGACGGCTTCGTCCTCAGCGAAGGCGCCGGTCTGCTGGTGCTGGAGGAACTCGAACACGCGCAGAAGCGCGGCGCACCCATCCTGGCGGAGCTGCGCGGTTTCGGCGTTACCGCAGACGGAGTTCACATCACGCAGCCCGATCCGGAGGGAATCGGCGCCGCCAAGGCGATTTCCTTGGCGCTGGAATCGGCCGGACTGGAACCGGAGGAAATCGACTACATAAATGCGCACGGGACTTCAACGCCCTTGGGGGACGAAGCGGAGACGAAAGCCATTAAGTCCGTTTTCGGTGCGCATGCCTTCAAGGTTTCCATCTCCAGCACGAAAAGCCAGCTCGGCCACCTCTTGGGCGCCAGCGGGGGCGTCGAACTAGTCATTTCGATCATGGCGATGAAGCACAACATCGTCCCGCCAACAATCAATTTGGAAACGCCCGATCCGCGGTGCGACCTCGATTATACCCCCAACCAGCCCCGAGAGCGCCGCATCGATATCGTCCTCTCGAACAGCTTCGGGTTCGGCGGGCATAACGCGACCGTCATCGCTTCGCGATTCAAGGGATAGCGGCCGGTCTTCCGGGCGCCGCATTCTGCCATTCGCCAGAGGAGGGCCCTTTTTCAAGGAATTCGCGGTATTCCGCGTCCAACTGAGAAAAGGGCGTTCCGGTGAGCTCCTCCAGCGTCCGCGGCTCGTCGCGACCGTCGTACACGGCGCGGAGGTATTCAATTAGGGCGTCTCGGTACCTACCGTCTTTGCCGTGGACGAGAAAATGGGTCAGTCCCGTCATCTGACTGTAGAGCATGGGGAGATTCCGGTCGGCCTGGAGTTCCGCGATTCCCCGCGAGCTGAGCGTTTCCAGCGGGACGTAGTAGCGGTCCTCCATCAGTCGATACCGCGCGGCCGCCATTCGCCGGTCTTCGAAACCTCCGAGGGTGTAGTAGCCGTTCTCTCTTCGAAGCGATTCCATGTACAGGGCCACGCCTTCGAGTATCCAGAAGTTGTGGCGGACACCCACTGCGCCCGCCACCCGCCGCGACTCGTGAAACAACTGGTGCGTCGCTTCGTGGTACAGGGTCCGGTCGTCCCCCCCGGCGTCATCCAAAAAGAAGAACGCCGTTTTGGCCTTATCGACATAGACGCCCAGAGTCTCTTCAATCCGGCCGGAGAAGTATCGTGAAAGGGCCTTCACGTAGTCTTCCCGCGCCCGAAAGAAGACGACGCGGTGACGAGGGAGCGGCGCGGGGGCCCGTGTCGCGTGGGCGCGATCATTGAAGAGCGCCGCCACCTGCGCCTCGGTCGCGTAGTACCGAACGAACAGCAGTTTCCAAACCAGGTGGAATTCTTCGAGCTTCTCTCCGAGTTGAACGCCCATCTCGCGGCCGTGGTTCGTGGAAACGCGGTAATGTTCCGTTTCTATCGTCCACCCATCGGGCGAGTCGCGGTGGAGCCGGTCGTCCTCCTCCTCGGAAATCCAACGGCCTCTGAAATACCTTTCCCCCCTCTCATGCCTTGGCACTCGGGACTGAAGTATCCATCCGAACCGGGGATCCCAAACGTGACCGCTTCGCAGTTTTCGAACTTCGTAGGCGCTTCTCCAATGTCCGTCATATTCCTCGAACCCGAGAACTCGTCGCGCTCCAGCGTGGTCCGGATCCTGTTCCAAGGCCAGAAGCACGAGTTCGAACGCGATCGATGCGTGCTTTTGCTTCACCGCGCGCCGCGCCGCCAGAAAGAGCCCCTCCGCCATTGCTCGCCGGGCGGCGCCGAATTGCTCGTACCAGTCTTTCTCCGCCTCAGAGCAGCCCGGTCCCGGTTGGAGAGCCCCCAACTTCGTCGGCAGAATGGGAAGGTATATCTTACCGTCGTCACGCGGTCGCAGCCATGCATCGGCCCGCCTGGCTTTCGCGGCGAGGTTCCGCTCCCGCGCCCACTCGCCCAGGGCGGCCAGTCTCGTCCGTGCGTCCGCATACAGGCTCTCCACGTCCCGTTGGACGTCAACGGGGCTTGCCAAACACACGTTGGGTAACAGCAGGAGCAGACAGGCGAAATGGAAATGGGCAAGTCGAACCATGTGTCGCGTACGAATCGTTCTCCTCGATGGGGTGATTATCCCATTCTAGACACAGCTCGCACCCCGAAGGAAAACGGAAAACCGGACCAGGTCCGCGCAATCCGGCTTTGGGACGCGCGGAAGGCGAAAAAACCGTTCTCTCCGGCTTGAACGAATACAGTCCGATAAATGAAAGCAGAAAGAAGGAAAAAAGACATAATGTTTATCTAATTCACGCCCTTTTATTGGCCAATGCACCGTATTTGGCCGCAGTTGTTGCCCCACTTTCGGGTTATATCCCATTGCATTGGACTGTTTATATGGGTAGAATATGCGGTCACGGCAAAGCCGATGGTTGTTCGTGGTTCGTAAAATGGAATAGTTTGGCGCAAACCGAGCCACTGAAACGATAATATGATTGTGGTACGCTATGCGTTCGGAGAACCTGACCGGTCAGGTCCGTACTCATGGGAGCCGACGGTACCCGCATCAAGGATGAGTCGCACCGCGATGCCTTGCCGGAGCGCAGGGCGCGGACGATCAAGAGTTCACGGTTTTTGTCGGGAGCGTTTTCTCGAAGAGTTGGTTCGTTGACGCGCCGCGCAGTGGCGCAGCCGACATCGTTTCCGCGTTCTGCGCGGTTTGGATTTGGCGGTTCTGGAAGAATGCACGTTTTCACATCCGCCCATAACTCGTGGGAAGACTACCCCACGACGTCGCCCAACGGAGCACACAAATCGCGCCAGCCGGATTCACTCGGCGGAGCGCGGCACATCACTCGATTGACGCCCTGTTCGGCTTGGAAGAGAAGGTCCTGCCGGTTGCAGCAGAGAAGTGTATCGTCCTCAGACTGGAGAAATTGTAACGTGCAAGCAGAAGTTTGCGGCAGTTTTTTCGTTCCCGCCACCCTGGTTGATTTGCTCCGCCACCGGGCGCAAGTGCAGCCCGACGACACCGCTTTCGTATACCTGGTCGACGGCGAAGAAGAGCAAATCTCGATTACGTATCAAGAGCTGGATCGGCGGGCTCGGGCGATTGGCGCGTGGTTGAAGTCGCAGGGACTCGCGGGCGAACGGGTGCTTCTGGTCTATCAGGCCGGGTTGGAGTTCGTGACGGCGTTTTTTGGATGCCTTTACGGCGGCGTGGTGGCCGTGCCCATTTACCCTCCTCGGCGGAATCGCTCTCTCGGTCGGGTGGAATCGGTCACGAACGACGCCGACGCCCACGTCGCATTGACGACGGAGGAGGTACTCGCGCGCATCGACGGCATCGTCGACGAGACTCCGGATCTGCGACAAGTCAAATGGCTTACCAGTTGCAACGTTCCGCGGGGAATTGAAGACGAGTGGTCCCGGCCCGAGATCGGGTCTTCGACCGTAGCCTTTCTCCAGTACACCTCCGGGTCCACCGGGACGCCGAAGGGCGTCGTCCTGACGCATTCGAATCTGCTTCACAATTCGGCCTTGATTACGTACGGTTTCGAGCACACGCGGTCCGGCAAGGGCGTATTCTGGTTGCCGAATTATCACGACATGGGCCTCATCGGCGGCGTGTTGCAGCCGATCTACTGCGGCCGGCCGAATATCCTGATGTCTCCAATGGCCTTTTTGCAGCGGCCGTTCCGCTGGCTGTCCGCGATTTCCCGGTTCCACGGGACGACGAGCGGCGGTCCCAATTTCGCGTTCGACCTTTGCGTCCGGAAGATCAAGGAGGAGGAACGCAGAAAGCTCGACTTGAGTTCCTGGAAAGTGGCTTTTAACGGCGCGGAACCGATTCGCGCGGAGACGATTCAGCGCTTCTGCGAAGCGTTCGAACCGTGCGGGTTTCGCAGAGAGGCGTTCTATCCTTGCTACGGCATGGCGGAGGCTTCGCTCATCATCAGCGGTGGCTGGGCTCTGGAACCGCCCGTCGTGCGGAATTACGACGGAGAGTCGATCAACCGCGGAAAGGTCGAACGGGCCGAGGGCGAGGCTTCCGACGCGAGAGAGCTTGTCGGCAGTGGAAGTCCATTGAAGGATTTGGAAGTCGTCGTCGCCGATCCGCGAACGAAAGAACGATTGGCGGCGCGCGAAATCGGGGAGATTTGGGTCCGCGGACCGAGCATCGCGAAAGGTTATTGGCGAAACGAGGAAGCGTCTCGCGAGACGTTCGGAGCATTTCTCGGAGATTCGGAACAGGGACCCTACCTCCGGACGGGCGATCTCGGATTTCTCGACGAGGGAGAGCTGTTCGTCACCGGCCGCATCAAGGACATCCTCATTTTTAACGGCGTGAACTATTATCCCCAGGATATCGAGTTCACCGTCCAGAGGACGAACGAACGGCTCCGGGCGGACGCCGGCGCCGTCTTCGCGCTCGATGTCGACGGCGGTGCCAGGCAACGCCTCGTCGTCGTGCAGGAAGTGGAACGTCGCCGGCAAGGCGATTGGAACCACCTCTTCGGCGATATTCGGCGGCAGGTCGCGGCGGAGTACGAACTCACGGTAAGCGATATCGTCTTGATCAAGCCGGGCAGCATTCCCAAGACCTCCAGCGGCAAGATACAGCATCGTGCCTGCCGCGACGCCTTCCTCGATTGCGAGCTGAAGATCGTGACCGAGTGGCACGCGGACGACTGGAGGCCGGGAGGGAAACACGTGGAAGAGGCCGTTTCCAGCAGTCGAAACAACGCGAACAAGAACGTCGAACCGATCAACGGCGAGAAGAAGCAGTGCGCCGAAGTCCGCGCCGCGAAGATTCAGGCGATTAATCCGCTTCTGACGAGTCTGGCCGATGCCTAAATCGCCCGCCGTGTCTCGGGGGTGTCTTCCCCGGCCGGCTTTGGGCTTACCCCTCCGTCCCGCCGCCGTCGTGCTTCTCCTTCCGCTCTTTGTCGCCGTTTGCGCCGCCAAGGCGGAGTATCTCGGACCGGCCGACGTCGCCGTCTGCGACGACGGCGGAACCCTCTACGTTCTCGAACAAGACGCCTCGCGGCTCGACGCGGTCGACACGCGAAGCGGCGAAATCACCGATTCGCTTTCCCTTCCGGCCTCACCGCGGCGCCTATGTTGGTTTCCCGGGAAAAGCCTCCTCGCCGTGAGTGCCGGAGAGGGAGCCGGCCGTGTTTTGCTCGTAGGGCTTGACCCTTTGAGCGTCCTCCGGGAGATTCCTTTGGGGCACTCCCCTTGCGGCATGGCCGCGGCGCCGAACGGCAAGCGGCTTTACGTCGCCGACCGGTTCGGCGGCGTCGTTCGCGTGGTGGATACCGGCGTGGACCAGGAAGTTGCCGCATGGCCGGTCGGACGCGAGCCTCTTTCCGTCGCGATTACTCCCGATGGCGCCACCCTGGTCGTCGCGAACCACCAGCCGTCCGGACCGTCCGACTCACTCGACCAGGCCGGTATCGTGACCCTGGTCGACACGGCGACCGGCCGGAGCGAACCGGTCGCCCTGCCGCTGCGCGGCATGAACGTCCGCGACGTCGCCCTGACTCCGGACGGCCGGTGGGCCCTCGTGACGCACGTTTTGCCCCACCTGGACCTCCTCGCGTTCCAGAACTCGGACGGGTGGACCAATTCGAACGCGCTTTCCATCATCGACGTGCAAGACCGCCGTCGGGTCAATACGCTGGTCCTCGACCAGTTCGGCAAGGGGGCGGGCAACCCGTGGGGAGTCTCCTGTTCGCCGGATGGAAAGACGATCGTCGTCTGTCTGGCCGGGACGCACGAAGTCGCCCTCCTGGATTCGGCCGTTATTCGAAGGGAAGTCGAGGAGCCGGGTCCCGAGTCGCCACTGGAATATGGCACGGACAACTACACGAGCAACCTCGAACCATTCCTGCGCCGCGTGCGGTTGCCTCTCGCGGGAATCCGCCGGGCGGTTGTCTCCGGCGACCGCCTGTTCGCCCCCGCTTACTTCGACGACGCGCTGGCGGAAATCCCCCTCGAAGCCGGGAGTAGCGTCCCACCTCGAATTATCCGTCTGGGAAACCCGCCCGTCCTCTCCAAGGAACGCCGCGGCGAAAAGCTCTTTCACGACGCCTTGATCAGCCGTCAGCACTGGCAGAGCTGCGTCAGTTGCCACCCCGACGCGAGGGCCGACGGGCTGAACTGGGACCTGCTCAATGACGGCGTGGGTAATCCCAAGAATACGAAGAGCATGCTCTTCTCGCATGAGACGCCTCCCGCCATGGCGACGGGAGTTCGTGCCACGGCGGAAATCGCCGTCCGCAAGGGGTTGCACCATATCTTGTTCGCGGACACCGGCGAAGAAGAGGCCGAATGCGTCGACGCCTACCTGAAATCACTCCGGCCCGTACCCAGCCCTCGGTTGGTAAACGGCGTCTTGAGCGAGTCCGCCGCGCGAGGCCGCGGCATCTTCCACGATCCCCGCGTCGGCTGCGCCGCTTGCCACCCGGCCCCGCTTTACACGGACCGCAAACTGCACGACGTGGGGACGCGTTCGGACAAGGACTACCGGTCTTTGTTCGACACGCCGACGTTGATTGAAACCTGGCGGACCGCGCCGTATCTCCACGATGGCCGTTACGAGACCATCGAATCGCTATTGCGAGAGGGGAAACATGGCGGCGCCGACCGCATCGACCGCCTCACGTCGGAGGAGCTTGCCGACCTCGTCGAATTCGTCCTCTCGCTCTGAAGACAGCGGTGGAGCCGACGGACGCAGTCGACAAGAGTCCGGCGGTTTCTCATGAATACCGGCCTCGACGTCCAAACGATGGCAACCCCGTCCCGCTTCAGACTATTGGTCGCGTCTTCCGGCGCCGGCGATGGGGCGAACAACGAAGATTTCTAGCTTGAATGATCTTCCGGCGCGAAAACACCGCCGGCATTCTCCAGATACGCCCCGACCGAGGCTCTTGTGCGGCAGATCATCCCTATTTGGGCCTCCGGCAGGAGCAGGAATGCGGTGGAAAGGGCATCGGCGAGGGCCCCCGTTTCGGCCCACGCCCAGGCGCGAATCCGTGTCTGAGCTGCCGTGCCGGTTCCGGGATCGATCACGTGCCGCCCCCGCCGGGCCGTCCCCGAGGCGCTGAACGCGGAACGGACCAAGACGTGCGTTTGCGGCACGTCGTCCGGGCCGAATTCCGTCGGCCACCCGGCCTCACCCTTTGGAGGATCCAGTGCCAGGTGCGTGCTGGTCCCGGCGGAAAGGAACGCGTGGGCGATGTCCCACTCTTGAAGTAATGCGGCCATCCGGTCCAGGGCGAAACCTTTGCCGATCCCCCCCAGGTCGATCCTGAGGTTGTCACAGGTAGAACGGACCGTGTTGGTGCTCGATTCGGTGGTGAAGGCGATTCCCCCCCGGCGTCCTTTCGACGCATAGGCCACGTCGAAGGCCCCCGATGTCCATTCCCGGACCATCTCGGCGGTCCGCAGACACTCCAAGGTCTCGGTTGATACACGTGCCGCCTCCCCTCTCGCCAGGCTACTCAGCCGGCGGACGTCGCTCCCCTCGCGGAACCGGCTCAAGAGGGACTCCAACCGCGCCAGTTCCTCGAACGTCGCGTCCGCCCCCTGTCTGGCATAACGCAACTCCTCGTCGGCGATGTAGACCCGAAATCGGGTCGTCATCGCCTTGCATACGAATTTGTGCGTGTTAGGGAACGGGTTTGGCATGGGGCTCTGGCTATTATTCCTCAATGCCCTCCATAAATCCAGACTAATACCGCACACCAAGCCCCCCTTCGGGTGGGCGAATCGTGGCAGTCCGACGGAAAACCTCCGCCCCTATTGCAATTGAATGCCTTATGCTGTAAAGTATATGCAGTTCAACGGCCGACAACCAAACCCGAGGACCAAATCATGAGCCGGAAGCTGCGAAAGCAGGATATTGACGGGACCGTCGAGACGATGCTCCTGTCCGTGCTGGGAGACCGCCCCAGCTACGGGTACGCGATTGTCAAGGAACTCAACGCCAGGGCGGATGGGCTGCTTGAGTTCGGCGAGGGGACCGTCTATCCTATCCTCCACCGTTTGGAGGAGAAAGGCTTTCTTCAAGCCAGTTGGGAAGAAACCGAATCGAAGCGGCGGCGGAAGTACTACGCCGTTACGCCCAAGGGGAAGGCGGCATTGGACGAAAACTTGCAGCGGTGGCAACTGCTGGCCGTCGCCATGGACCGGATCGCCGGATTTTCTAAGAACAATGACTTCAAACTCGGGGAGATTGTCTGATGGAAACGAACAAGCCGATTACGGACTACTTGGATCGCGTGATGCTCTACGCCGACCGCCCCTCTGGCGAGGCGGCCGAACTCCGCGCGGAGTTGGAAGACCACCTCCTGACGAAGGCGACCGAGCTGGAGGCCGCCGGAATGTCGGAGGTCGATGCCACGTTCGACGCCATCCGTCAGACCGGCCCGGCCGACGTCGTCGGCTACAGCCTGCGGAGATTCCGGTGGATCGACGTCCGCACCAAGGGGACGGCCAAGGGATTCATCGCCATCGGCCCCAAGGCGGTCGGCGTAATCGCCTGCGGCGGCGCGGCGCTGGGGGTCGTCTCTTTCGCGGGCGCCGGCGCGGGCGTCGTTACCGTTTCCGGGTTTGGGTTGGGGCTGTTCCTCGCGTTCGCCGGACTTGCCGTGGCGCCGGTGGGGGTTGCGTACGGCGGCGTTTCGTTGGGCCTCGTTGCCATCGGCGGCCTCGCCGCGGGGGGCCTGGCCCTCGGGGGCGCAGCCGCCGGATTGGTGGCGGATGGTGGAATTACGGCCACGTATTGGACCTTCGCCGAGGCTCCTCATTGGCAACAGGTGATGGTCCGATTCATCTCGAACAAATGGCTATTCCGCTCTGTTACCGGTATCTTCTGGATGCTTTGGTTATTCCTATTCGCCGGTATGGTGGTGTGCCAACGCAAGGAAACGCAGCGCATTCGCGCGGGGGATCCAGAGTTCTCGGAGTGAGGGCTCGTGTTATCGGGGTCTTCCAAGGCCGAACCTTTCCTTTACCCAGGAAGCTTTTCTCGAAGTGGCTCAATCTTAAGCCGTTCTACTTGCGTTTGCTCGGGGCCATCGGTCCCCCCATATAGGCTGCCTTGTCGGAAGGATGCTGCTTAAAAGGGACGTTCGGGGATGGTAGGATGGAAGAGACCGTTCCACTTTCCGAAGACCCCCCAGGTTCATCATGGCTCTATCCATCCGCCTGACTTTTCCTCTCCTCTTTTTCAGTTCCTTTCTTGTCGCGGAGACTGAGTCACCTCCGGCCGTCGCGGCCGAGACCTGGATCGAGGAGACCTACGCCGACTTCGCCGACGGCCGGTTGGACGCGGCGGGGCAGAACCTCTACGTCGCGATCGACGGGACGGTCAGGACGATCCACCGGTTCGACCTGAACGACGACGGCCATATTGATCTGCTTTTCAATAATTCGCACGACTATTACTATCACATTCCGGCGACGCAAGCGACCGTCGCCGCGGACGGCCGCGTTTCGCATACGTTCTTGCCGGTCGAGGGGAGCCTCTGCGCGGCGGTGGGAGATTTGAACCGCGACGGGCGGAGGGACATCGTCTTCTGTCCGAACAAGGACGAAATTCACCCGCGGCGTCTCTTGACGATCATCTACGGCGGCGACGAGGGTTGGACGCGGCACCGCACCGGCGGTTTTTTGACCGCCTTCGGCGCGGACCGCGTCGCGATCGCCGACGTGAACGCGGATGGGTGGCCTGATATCGCCGTACTGAACTCTACCGCTTGGGCACCGGGACAACCGGAAGGGCGCATAGTCCGGGTATATCTCGGCGCCGAAGGGGGATTTCTGGAATCGAGGCAAATCGAGTTCGGCGTGAACGGCGCCGTCGACATGGCCGCGGCCCGGCTCGACGCGGACGACGCCGAGGATCTGGTCGTGCTCGCCGAAGACGGCCGTGTGTTTCTTCTGCTTTCCCGGTGTTTCGATGGCGAATCGGTGCCCCTCACTGTGAAAGAGGTCCTTGTGCCGAGCGAGAAGGCCCATTGCATCGCCGCGGCGGACGCCGATGGAGACGGACCCGTGGATTTGGTGATCGGGACGGATAACGGCATCTTCATCCTCCTCGGCGATGGAGAGGGTGCGTTCGGCCCGGCGATCCACGTTCCGGATGTCAGGGCGACGCATGTTTCGGCCGGGGATTTGGACGCGGACGGGCGGACCGATCTGGTTCTGACCTATGCCACCTCCGCGACCGCGGTCGGCGGGCAGTTGCTCGGCTCCGGCGAACTCTCGGCGAATTACCTGCGCGTCCTGTGGGGCACCCGGGGCGGTTTCTCCGCGGACACGGGGGTGAAAATCCCCATCGCTCACCCCAGGTGTACGGCCCTGGGCGACATGGACGGCGACGGCCGGCCGGACATCGCCGTGGCGATCCGTCATGGCGAAGAAGTCTTCGCGGCGGATTCCGTCGTTCTCTTGGGACGCGAAGGACGCACGTTCGAGCCGGCGCAGGGTGATCTGCCGACGAAAGGGGCGGAACACGTCGTGATCGCGCCGGAGGAGGCGAACCTGCCGCCCAGGGCCGTCTTCTCCAATCGTGTCGGCGGAACCCTGGGGGAGATCGTCTCGCCGGTCATTTATTGGGGCAAAACGGAGGGGTTCTCGCCGGAAAACTCGATGCGCATTCCCAAGGTGAGCGCCTACGAAGCCAGCGCGGCCGACCTGAACCGCGACGGCCGCGTCGACCTTATCATGCCCCTCTTCGGCCACTCGCGAGCCACGTCCGACGCCAATCCGTTCGTGGGCGGAACGATTTACTGGGGAGGCGAAGACGGTTTCGATTTCGCCAATCGCCACACGGTCCTTCGCGACGGCTTCCTCATTACCAGCAACGTGGCCGATTTCAACCGCGACGGATACCTCGACCTCGTCTTCGGCCAGTCCAAGCCGGACGAGACGACCGGCGTCGAAATGCTCATCCTCCACTACGGCGGCGAGAAGGGGTTCTCGAAAAACGGCCGTGTTGCGATTCCCTCGCCGGGGCGTTCGGTCAGTTCGGTCGTCGCCGACTTCAACCAAGACGGTTGGCTCGACATTGCCGTCAACGGCCGGATGGCGGACAAAATCCGCATCTTCTGGGGCGGCCCGGAAGGCTTCTCCGAAGAGCGCCAGAAGACGCTGGATATCTACAACCCGGTCGACCTCGAAACGGCCGATCTCAATGGGGACGGGCATCTCGACCTGATCGTCTCGACGTTGGAAGGGCGGGTTCTCCACCTGGACCGGATGGGAACGATGATCCTCTGGGGGAGCGACGAGGGATTCTCGACCGACAACGTCCAGAGAGTGCCGAGCTTCATGGCGCTGGGATACTGCGTGGCGGACCTCGACGGCGACGGCCATCTCGATCTCGTCACGCCCAACTACACCGGCGGCAATACGCGGCAAACGAACCCCAGCCACATTTACTGGGGCGGCGAGGACGGCTTCGCCCCGACCCGGCGTACCGAGCTGTTCTGCCAATCGGCCGCCGGGGCCCTCGCCGCCGATTTCAATCAAGACGGCAAGCTCGACCTGGCCGTCGTCACTCACCGCGACGGTGGCAGCCACCGAAGCCGCTCGCAAGTCTTCTACAACGACGGAAATCGCTTTCGGAATCCCGAGATTACCGAGCTTCCCACGGAGGGCCCTCACTGGTTCTGGCACAACGACCTGGGACATATCTACGACCGGACCTACCGGCAGTGGTACGAGTCGTCCGTACATGAACTCAAGCATCCCGCCACCACGGGGACGCTTCGCGTCGAGGCCGACGTACCGCAGGGGGCACGATTGCGCCCGCTCCGCCGCGCCGCGGCGAATAAAGAAGAACTCGAACCGGCCGAGTGGCGCGAGATTCGAGAAGAACGATTTTCAATCCAGCCGACCGACCGGTTCGTGCAATACCGGGCGGAGTTCCACTCCGATAACGGCGACCGGTACCCGGTACTGAAACGCGTTCAGGTCGATTTTGCACGGGACTAGCCTCTCGGGGGGATGGATGCCCTAGTTTCGTTGCCGATTGGGGGGGTCTCGAAAAAAACGAGGGAGCGGATGCGATGGGAATGTACCCGATCTCGCGTGCGCGGTATCATGACACGTAGCATGGTCAATCGGCTCGTCGGGTCGCCGTTCCGGCGGGGCGAGACGGATGTACTCTCACTCCTTCTTGTTCCAAGGAGGCCGCTGATGCCCCTGCTGTTCAAACTCACGGCTCGATCACTTTCTCGCGTCCGGCAGGCGAACCGCCGTATGCTCCGCTGTGAACCGCTGGAAGACCGGCGAATGCTCTCCGTCCTATTCGTCGACGACGACGCGGCCGGCGGCGGGGACGGCCTGGCGTGGAGTTCGGCGTTTGACGACTTGCAGGCGGCGTTGGACAGGGCGTTGGTATTGAACGCGGATGGCAATGCCGACAACGACATCGACGCCATCTGGATTGCCGAAGGAACGTACAAGCCGTCCGCCGAGTTGGAGTCGGGGGACGCGCGGTCGGCCACGTTTTCGCTCCTGGAGGAAGTGACCCTCTACGGCGGATTCGCCGGAACGGAAACGACGTTGGAAGAACGCCCCGCCGATCCGCTGGCACATGAAACGGTTCTCTCCGGCGATCTCGGTGTCGAAGGGGATATTGCCGACAACGCGTACACGGTCGTCTATTGTGGCGAGTTGGTTGAAGCGGCAATCGACGGCGTGACGGTGACCGGGGGGAACGCGGACGGAGATTTCGATGACGACCACTACGAAAACACGCAGGGAGGAGGCATATACAGTGCAGGTACGTTGGTCATCGCGCACGCGATCCTCTCCCACAACGCGGCCCAATCCGGGGGTGGAATTTGCGCAAGAGCCGGTTCGGTCGAAATGACGAACTGCCTCATCGCGGAGAATACGGCGACGACTTACGGCGGGGCCCTATTGGGTGGCGCAGCGGTCACCGTTACGAACTCGACGATCGTCGGCAACTCCGCGCCGAAAGGGAACGCCGGCGGGTTCTATGGCTCCGTGACCTTGACTCTCAACAATTCGGTCTTCTGGGATAACGGCACGGAAGATATCGGCGGGGAAGGGAAAATCATCGGGGCAAACAACCTCTTGTCAATCGACCCATGGTTCGCCGATCCGGATGCGGGCGATTATCGTTTGACGGAATTCAGCCCGGCCCTGAACCGCGGAGACACCAGTCTCGTTGACGGAAGCCGCGCGGCGGAGGGATATCCGCTCGTCGATTACGACCTCGACGGAAACCCCCGGATTCATGCCGGCGCGGTCGATATCGGTGCGTTCGAGTACCAAGGCGAACCCGCGAGCGGCCTTGAGACCCCGTCCACGACCATCACAACCCCGGAAGATGTCTTCGACCGGACCGACGGGGAGATTTCGCTACGCGAAGCGATCTACTACGCGGGGGACGTCCATTCCCCGACGGTCACGTTTGAGGCTTCTCTGGACGGCGCAACCGTCACGCTGGCGGGTTCCGCGCTCATCATTGACAAGTCGCTCACGATCGACGCCACGGCTCTCGACACGCTTGCCGTCGACGGTGACGCCAAAACGCGTGTCCTGATCGTGCAGGGAGGGGAAGACTGCCACGTAGGGCTTGCAGGACTGACGATCACCGGCGGGAAGGAAGTGATCGGCGCCGGTCTCGTGAACCACGCCGCGCTCACCATCACCAACTCGGTCATTACCGGAAACACGGCCGACACGGGGGCCGGGATATCCAACACCGGGGCTCTTTCCATTGTCGATTCCGTCATTCTGAATAACTGGGCTCGTTACGAGGGAGGCGGCGTCTACAGTACAGGCACGGTCAACGTGAACGATTCGGTGATTTCAATGAACACGAGCGGGTTTAGCGGCGGTGGAATCGAAAACGCGTCCGGCACCCTTACCGTCGTCGGCTCGACCATCGCGAGAAACGAGGTGATCGGCTTCTCCGACCCCGGCGCGTGCATCGGCGGCGGCATCTTCAATAGCGGAAGTCTGAACCTGCTTGATTCGATCGTGTTCGGAAATGAAGTCAAAGGTTCAATCAGCTACGGCACCAACGCGGGTGGAGGCATCGCAAGTTTTGGAAACGCCAAGATCACGAATACCGTGATCGCGTGCAACACCGCCCGCGGCGCATATCTCGAGGCAACGAACCATGGCGCGGGAATTTACAACGACGGCACCCTGCGAATCACCAACGCTACCCTCGCTGACAACCATGCGCAGTATGCGGATGGCACGATCAGCAATCGTCGTGGACTCACTCTCAACAACACGGTTCTGTGGAATCCCAAGGGCGCCGAACTGACGGGCGACGGGACCGTGATTCAGGAGAATAGTCTCATTGGAATCGATCCGGAATTCGTCGATGCTTACGAGGCGGATTACCGGTTGACGAGTAGCAGCCCGGCCCTGGATGCGGGTGAGAATGGTTACGTGGACGGTTCGCGGGTCAATGAAGGATATCCGCTCGTTGAGACCGACCTGTCCGGAAACAGTCGCATCGGCAACGGCACCGTCGACATCGGTGCCTATGAATTCCACTTCGGTGCAGGGGACTTGAACGGCGACGGCGCCGTCGATAGCGGCGACCTCGATATCATCCGGGCGAACTGGGGTCGGTGTGTTCCGGTGGGAGCGGTGGCTCTGGGCGATCCGACCAACGACGGGTTCGTCAATGGGGATGACCTCGAAGTGGTCCGGGCAAACTGGGGGACTCGGACACCGGTGGCGGCCGGCGCCGAGACAAAGGCGGCGCTCCTCGCGGCGGTCGACCAGCCGGCAAGCAGCTCGGCCACCGAGGCGGCCCACGCCGCGATGGCGGCGGATCGGCCGGGGATGGGCCCTTCGGAGACCGACCTCGCCACCCTCGCCGAGGCGGCCTGGCTGCGAGAGTTGGAGGGGCGCAAATCGCGAGGAAAAGTCCGGGAGGTACGTCAATCGCCAGTCCGGTCCCAAGCACCGCACGAGACGGCCAACCCCGTCCGACCTTCCATTGTTCCCGGTATCGCAAGCTTCCGACCAAAGCGATTGAGTCCAGCCCAAATTCGTGCTGGGGCAATGCGTAGCGTCCCTCCGCCTCCGGACGATACGGCTTGAGGCACCGACTACACGCTTCGTTGTGGCACCGGCGTATCTTCAGTCGAAGCGCGAGCAAACCATTTAACGTCGTTACCGTACGCCGGTTATCATAGTCCGCCCACATCCGATTCCCGCATTCCGGACAATTCTTCCGTAGCGTCGTCAGAACCCTCTGTCGATCCGCCTTGCCCCGAGCCGCCTTCCTGGTCATATCACTCCCCTTTTCCGAAAGAGGAGCAAATCATAGCAAATCCCCGAATTCAAGTCCAGTCGACGAGCCCTAGAAAAAAAGTCCGCAAGCCGCTTCAGAAACGCCTCCCCGACGCACGTAAATGGTTGATGCAAACGCCCCTTCGACGAAAACGGACGTCGAACTGGCGGACGTCGTCCGCCGCGGTTCCGTCCCAAATATGCCTCCCGATACGCTCATCTCATGATGCCCTCGCAGAATAGGGCCCTTGCGATGAGAAAAGTCTTATCTCTCTTGGTTTGTATCCGCAAATCCCGATCTCGATGTCGATCACTCGGAAAGGAGCGATACCCTCCAGAATCCGCCATTAGCACAGAACCGGTCAAAAAGGTTATTTATGCCCCTCCTAATTGATGGCTACAACCTGATGAATGTCGCCAACATTGTTGGGCGAAAACAAGGCGAACGGAGCCTGGAGCACTCGCGGATCGCCCTGTTAGCCCTACTGGCAAGCTCGCTCGACAAGGAGGACCGCGCGCGGACGACCATCGTCTTCGACGCCGCGAACGCCCCGCCGGGTCTCCCGCGACGGACCCACTATCAGGGGATCACCGTCCGATTCGCGGCCGCCTACGATGACGCGGATACGCTCATAGAGGAGCTCATACGCAAGAATACGTCGCCGAAACGGTTGACCGTCGTCTCCAGCGATCACCGCATTCAGAAGGCCGCACGACGCCGCAAGGCGGAGGCGGTCGACAGTGACGTCTGGCTGGGCCGGCTCTTACACCGTGGACGCGAGACCACGCAAACCTCGGAATTCCCTCGGCCTCCGGTCCCCCTGCTGGCCGAACAGGTGGAATACTGGATTCGCCAGTTCGGCGGCGAAGAAGCCCTCATTCGACTCGTAGAAAAAGAATCCGCCCGTCCCGCCCCGCGGCGACTGTAGGGCCCACGCGCCCTCGTAGTCCAGAGGGACAACGCCGGTGTTCTCCCGACTCGTCACGTGAACGCGTCCCCTCGTCCATCATTAACGCGGTAACAGGGCCCGGTTCACCGCACTTTCTTCGAAAAAGTGCTGCAAGGACAATGGCACGGTGCGGGTTCTCCGCGAATAGACTGCCACCACAGGATGGGTCGGATGGCAAGTCGGCAACTTGGCCTACAACCGCGGATCCACCGGCTCGCTTTCCAATGCCAGAACACCGAAAACACATTCATGAACACGGCGGAGCGGCTCGCGGCGGACGAATCTCTCCAGGGCTTCAATGCCGAGGGCAAACTCTCGCAAGGCCAGGGAGCGTTTGCGTCCCAGGCCGCGATTGCGGAGCCGGAACAGGTTTGGTTCGCTCGTGTAGTCGGGGCCGTAGATGATTCGCAGGTACTCGCGGCCGCGACACTTGACCGCCGGTTGCATGAGGCCCTTGCTTCCTTTCGCGATGAAGTCGAGCGGCTTGACGACCATCCCTTCACCGCCGCGCTCGGTCAATTCCGTCCACCAGCGAGTCGCTTCTTCCACTTCTTCGGAGCTGGTGACGTCGACGAGGCGATAGGGCGTCGCGAGCAGAATGCGCGAGTCGTGCGCGCAGATTCGCGCGAGCGTTTCCATGTGCCATTCGTGATTCTGGTGAACGTGTGCGCGGCCTTCGGTTGCCATGATGTGAAACGGGGCGAGCTTGAAGTCATCGATCGACTCGACGGGCCAGCAGTAGTGGCGGTACGCCTCGACGAATCGCCCGGCCGCGTCGCCGCGTCGCTCGACATCGTCCCTTAGTCCCGCCAGTAGATCCGACTCTTCGCCGTTCAGTCGCGAGGCAGTCTGAGAGAGCGCGTCGAGCACCACCGGCAACGCCGCGCCGGCGGCGGAACCGACTGCCGCGTACTGGGACTTCAGCAACTCCCTCGCTTTCGCCGACCAGGGCAACAACTCGCAATCGAGGACCACCCAATCGGTGTTCTGCTCGTCCCAGAATTCGGCGGCGGTAAGTGCCTTGCGGACCCGGTCGAGCAGTCCCGACTCCAATTCGGCGTCCTCGAAGAAACGTCGCCCGGTGCGGGTGGTGATGATTCCGCTCTCGCCCTCCACGCCGAAACGCCTGCTCGCCACGTTTTCGTCCCGGCACACGACCACCACGGCGCGCGAGCCCATGTGTTTCTCTTCGCACACCACCCGCGGCACGCCCTGGCCGCGGAAGTAAGCGAAGGCCTCGGCGGGATGTTCCAGGTGGCCGTCCTGGCCGCTGGTTTCCGCCGGTGACATCGTCGGGGGCAGGTAGACGAGCCACTTGGGGTTCGCGGCAAAGCGGCTCATCACCTCCAGAGCGGCCGTGCCGTTCTCCTCGCGAATCGTCACGTTCTGGCGGAGTCGCGTCGAGATGATCCGCTTGCCGGTCACGTCGGCCAGGTCTAACAGGTCGTCGTGCTCGTGCTGCGTCGAGATCGACGGCGACTTCTCCCCGTCATCGAGGAACGGCCGCGCCGGTTCGCAATAGGTCTGCTTCGCTTTGACCGAGACGAGTTCCAGTTCCGGGTAGCAAAGGGCCGTCAGGGCTCCGCCGAAGACGCAGCCGGTGTCGATATTGACGGTCTTGTTGAGCCAATCCGGCACCGGCACCGGCGTGTGGCCGTAGACGACCGTCGCATCGCCGCGATATTCGCTGGCCCAGTCGAAGCGGACCGGCAGGCCGAACTCATCCGTCTCGCCGGTGGTCTCGCCGTAGAGGGCGAATTCCCGCACCCTGCCGGAGCCCCGGCCCTGCATCGACTCTTTCATCCCGGCATGGGCGACCACGATCTTACCGTCGTCCAGGACGTAGTGACTGACGAGGCTATCGAGAAATGCCGACAGTTCCTTGCAGAAGACCTCCCGTTCTTCCTCGGGAATCTCGCCCATTTCCGCCAGCGATTCTGAAAGGCCGTGCGTAATCTGGACGTTTTTTCCACGCAGCTTCCGCAGCAGCTTCATGTCGTGATTGCCGGGCACGCACATCGCCGCGCCGGTACTCACCATGTTTCGATCCCTCCCGCTTGAGCCCCTTAAGCGACCGCCTCAACTGTGACTGCTGCTGGCGAACCACGTGCAGGCCGAAGTCGCGATCCGCCCGGCCGGCGTTCCGCCCTTGGCAGACCTCTTCCGGCAGATTGAAGACGACCGCCACCGGCAAAACATGATACTCCCGGGCCAGCCTCACCAGCGGCTGCCTGGCCTCCCGCTGCACATTGGTGGCATCCACCACCGTCAACCGCCGGGCGGCCAGACGCTTGGCGGCGATGTAGTGCAGCACGTCGAAGGCGTCGTTCGTCGCGGTCTGATTGTTTTCGTCATCGCTGACCAGGCCACGGCAATTGTCGCTCGATAGCACCTCCGTCGGGAGGAAGTGCTGCCGGGCGAAGGTCGTCTTGCCGGAGCCACTGGGGCCGATGAGGACGACGAGGGAGAGGTTGGGGATGGAAAAGGTCGGCATTGTGGTTAGCTTGCCCCGCCAATCAGGTCTCGGACAAAGTCGCTGTATTCATCTCGCATGGGGAGGTCGTAAATCCGCGATAGCCTCCGCCGGGTTGCCGTCACCGGCTCACCGGTCTTGGCGTTGACGGCGTCCCTTTCCCGGCTGTCGAGATAGTTCTTTGCCGTCGAGACATCGCGTTTGAGAACGCGCGAGCCTTTCCAACTGGTCAGCCCCATATTCGCTAATGAGGCGTCGGCCCGCCGCTTCACGATCTCCGCCGCGGTCAATCGCGTGGCCGCGAAGTGCATCTTGTTCTGCATCGTGGCGAAGAAGCGTTGCGTCTCCTCGGACCCTTCTTCGTAGTCGCAAGCCAGGGCGAAAATGTTGCGGACCATCAAATACACCCTCGCCTCGCTGGCGCGAATCTCCCGGATTCGGGCGAGCAACTCGTCGAAGTAGTCGGCCGCCTTGGATTCCCCCTTGAGCCGTTCGTCGTCCAGCGTAAAGCCTTTGACGAGATACTCCTTCAGCCGCGCCGTGGCCCACTGGCGGAACTGCACCCCCCGGCGGGAACGCACCCGGTACCCGACGGCGAGGATCATCTCCAAATTGTAGTGGTCTACGAGACGGTTGACCTGCCGAGTTCCTTCGGTTTGAACTATTCGATATTTTCGAATAGTTGCCTCCGGGAGCAGTTCCGCATCGTCGTAAATCTCTTTTATATGGTGATTTACGGTGTTTACACCGATTTGAAACAGCTCCGCCATCAGGCGCTGAGTCAGCCAAACCGTTTCTCCTTCCAGGAGCACCCGAATCGGTTGGTCCAGCCCCTCGCCTTGGTATACCAACAGCTCCCCCTCGGGCCGTCTGTCGTCCTTGCCACCGTCCATTGACGTTCATCTCCTGATTTCGCGTTATACTCCGTGAGGAAAACGGTGCGACGAATCGCACCTTACGGACTTCGTCTATCCATCGGCTCCCCCTCTCTCAAACACTCCCATCTGCGACGCCCCTCCCATCTCCGCCTCCTCCGGGCCGACCGGCAAATACCGCACCGAATACCCGAACCGCTCCGCCACGCCGTCCGCCCAGGCCTGGAACTCGGCCCGAGTCCACTCAAAACGGTGGTCGCCGTGCCGCATGGCGCCGGGCGGGAGCGACTCCCACATCACGTTGTACTCGCGGTTCGGCGTTGTCAGGACGACGGTTCGCGGTCGGGCGTGTTCGAAGACGACCCGTTCGAAGGCCTTCAGCCGCGCGGGATCCAGGTGTTCGATGACTTCGACAATCACCGCGGCGTCGAAGTTCGCCAGACGCGCGTCCCGGTAGGTGAGGGCCCCGTGGATAAGGCCGATCCGCTCCCGTTGTCGCGGAGGCGGACGGTCGAGTTTCAGCCGACGGTGGGCGATTTCGAGGGACCGGATGGATACGTCCATTCCGACGATCTCGGTGAATTGCCTGTCGGCGAGCAATTCGCGGAGGAGTCTTCCCTCCCCGCAGCCGAGGTCGAGCACGCGTTTCGCTCCGGAAGCCCGCAGCGCGGCGAGGGCGGCACCCAGCCGCTGCTCGTTCAGGCTCAACTCGCGCTCGGTTGGCAGCGATGTGGGGGCTTCGTCCTCCGGTTCGTCACCCGAGTCGACCACTTCCTCCTCCACCAGTCGGGCCAGCGCCTGGCGGACAAGACTCGGCCTCTTGAGCAGATACCGCCGGGTGATGGTCGCACGCTCCGGGTGGTCCGAAAGCCACGACTCGCCCTTGGCGAGCAGCTTCTCCACCTCGTCCGGCCCAATGAAATAGTGTTTCTTTCCATCAAAGACGGGGATGAGGACGTAGAGGTGCGAAAGCAATTGCGCGACGGTTGTCGATTGTTCGAGCCGCACGGAGAAATACGGCCCCTCGCCCCACTCGGGGAACTTCTCATCGAGCGGGTGCCGCGTGGCCTCAACCGTGTAGCCGAGCGGCTCGAACATTCGGTGCAAGAGTTCCTCGCCGCCTCGTACGGGAAGCACGTCAATGTTCGCGACCAGCGGAATCTTGGTCGACGCCAATTCGGCCCGTTCCTTCGATCTGCCGGACAGCGCCGAGCCGAACACCCGCGAAATCGCCACGCTCATCAGCGATGACGCGACAAACGGGCGGTCGTTGACGTACTGGTCCAGGAGTCCATCTTTCCAGTCGCCCCGGCCGCGAACCAGGCCGACGGGGTCCACATCCAGTAGCAAGCAGGCGGCGCATCGCTCGTCGGTCGCGGCCGGGTAGAAGACGTGGGCCTTGCCGAAGCTCAAGTCGAAGCTCTGGCAGCGGTCCGGATGCTTGTGGAGCAGGTGTCCGAGGTCGGTGGCCGGGCGGTGGGTCGTGGATAGCGTCAGGAGCATCGTAAGGGGGGTAGATGGCACCACGAAACACCGAGCGCGGCGGCTACGAAGCAAGCCGTCCGGAACGAAGGTCAGTTCAGCCTAGCAGCGTGTCAAATACAAATGTTCGGCTTGACTATTTTAATTCCTTTCGGGCAACCGCAGTGCTTTTGCGTCAGGGTTGAATGTTGACCAAGCGTTAATCTATCCCTGGTGATAAGGCCGGTCAATGCCCTTAATCCCCTCCATGGAAGGGGCTTAGACATTGCCGGCCGTCTACCTCGCTTGGTTGCCGGTTTCCTCATGTCGTGTTAGAATGGAGCAATTTTATACGCCTCGCTGCCCAAACGTGGCGGAAGGCGAGTAATTTCTCCAAAGAGGTGTACATCGGTGCCACGGCGCGACGACATTCACAAGATTCTCCTCATCGGGTCCGGCCCGATTATTATCGGCCAGGCGTGCGAATTCGATTATTCGGGGACGCAGGCGTGCAAAGCGCTCCGCGAAGAGGGTTATGAGGTGACGCTGGTCAATTCGAATCCGGCGACGATCATGACCGATCCGGAGATGGCGGACCGGACCTACATCGAGCCCCTCACCTGGCAGATCGTCGCGAAGGTCATTGAGAAGGAACGTCCCGATGCCTTGCTCCCGACGCTCGGCGGCCAGACGGGCTTGAACCTGGCGATGGACCTGGCGAAGCACGGAGTGCTCGAGAAATTCGGGGTCGAGATGCTTGGCGCGAATGCCCGGGTGATCGCCAAGGCGGAGGACCGCGAGCAATTCAAGGCGGCGATGGAGAAAATCGGACTGGAGGTCTGCCGCGGAGAAACGGTCGAGTCGCTCAAGGAGGCGAAGGAGGTTCTCAAACGGGTGGGGCTCCCGTGCGTGGTCCGTCCCAGCTTCACGCTCGGCGGAAGCGGGTCGAGCATCGCATACAACCGCGAGGAATTCGAGGAACTCGTCGCATGGGGCTTGAGTGCCTCTCCCATCGATCAGGTTCTCCTGGAGGAATCGGTCCTGGGGTGGAAGGAATTCGAGATGGAGGTGATGCGCGACCGGGACGACAACTGCGTGATCATCTGCGCCATCGAGAACTTCGACCCGATGGGAGTCCATACCGGGGATTCGATTACCGTCGCCCCGGCGCAGACCCTGACGGATAAGGAATATCAACGGATGCGCGACGCCTCGTTCGCCGTCATCCGCGAGATCGGCGTCGAGACGGGCGGGTCGAACATCCAATTCGCCATCCATCCCCAGACGGGCCGGATGGTCGTCATCGAAATGAATCCCCGGGTGAGCCGTTCCAGCGCCCTAGCGTCGAAGGCGACCGGGTTTCCAATCGCGAAGATCGCCGCGAAACTGGCCGTCGGCTACCGCCTGCACGAACTGCCCAACGATATCACCAAGAAGACGGTCGCCTGTTTCGAACCGACGATCGACTACGTCGTCACCAAGATCCCGCGATTCGCGTTCGAGAAATTCCCCGAGGCGAACCCGGTTCTCACGACGCAGATGAAGAGCGTCGGCGAGACGATGGCGATCGGACGGACGTTCAAGGAGTCGTTCCAGAAGGCGCTGCGCGGATTGGAGGTCGGCAGTTTCGGCTTCGGCCACGACGGCAAGGACCTGTGGGGAACCGACGAACAGCCGAGCAAGGACGAAGTCCGCGCGAAACTGGCCGTGCCGGGCGCCCAAAGAGTGTGGCACCTGAGGTACGCGATCAAATACGGCATGTCGATCGACGAAATTCACGAACTCACCGGGATCGACCCGTGGTTCCTGGACAATCTCCTCCAACTCGTCGAATTCGAGGAAATCCTCCTGCGTTTCAGCGGCATGGACGCGGTCGACGACGCGACGTTCAAGAAGGCGAAGCAGTTCGGCTATTGCGACCGCCAACTGGCGTCGATCTGGGGAACCACCGAAATGGACGTCCGGGCCGAACGCAAACGCCGCGGCATCGTCGCGACGTTCAAGGCGGTCGACACGTGCGCCGCCGAGTTCGAGGCCTATACCCCCTACTACTATTCCACGTACGAAGACGATGACGAGACGCCGCCGAAAACCGGCAAGAAGCGGATCATGATCCTCGGCGGCGGCCCGAACCGGATCGGCCAGGGGATCGAATTCGACTACTGTTGCTGCCACGCGAGCTTCGCGCTGCGCGACTTGGGGATGGAGTCGATCATGGTCAACTCGAACCCCGAGACGGTCAGCACCGACTACGACACGAGCGACCTGCTCTTTTTCGAACCTTTGACGACGGAGGACGTACTCAATATTTGCGACCGCCTGAATCCGGACGGCGTTATCGTCCAGTTCGGCGGCCAGACGCCGTTGAACCTGGCCCGCGCACTCTCCAACGCCGGGGTTCCCATCATCGGGACGAGCGTCGATACGATCGAGGCGGCCGAAGACCGCGAGAAATTCATGCGGCTTCTCCGCCGGACCGGTTTGCAGCAGCCGGCAAACGGAATCGCGCGAACCATGGCGCAGGCGAGGGCCGTCGTCGACAAGGTCGGGTACCCGGTCCTGGTCCGGCCCAGCTACGTCCTCGGCGGCCGCGCGATGGAAATCTGTTACGATCTGTCGCAATTCGACCGCTTCGTCAGCGAGGCGTTCATCGTCGCGCAGGGGCAGCCGGTATTGATCGACCGCTTCCTCGAAGACGCCATCGAGGTCGACGTCGACGCGATCAGCGACGGAAACCGGGTGATCGTCGCCGGAATCATGGAGCATATCGAAGCGGCGGGCGTCCATTCCGGCGACTCCGCCTGCGCCATCCCCCCCTATTCGCTCCCGGGGCCGGTCACGGCCGAGATTCGCGCCGCGACCGAAAAAATGGCCAAGGAACTCGGTGTCATAGGACTGATGAACGTCCAGTTCGCCATCAAGCAAGAGGACGGCCGGCCGGTCGTCTACGTACTCGAAGTCAACCCCCGCGCCAGCCGGACGGTCCCCTTCGTGTCCAAGGCGATCGGAATGCCCCTGGCCAAGGCGGCCGCGTCGGTCATGGTGGGCGTTTCGCTCGCGGAACTCGGCTACGACCGCGAACCGATCCCCGCCCACGTCAGCGTGAAGGAGGCCGTGTTCCCCTTCGTCAAGTTCAGCGGCGTCGATATCGTCCTCGGGCCGGAAATGAAGTCCACCGGCGAGGTCATGGGCGTCAGCGAACGCTTCTCCATCGCTTTCGCGAAAAGTCAAATCGCCGCCGGATCCGTTCTCCCCACGCAAGGGAAGATCGCTCTGAGTATCGACAATCGGGCGAAAAAATACGTCGTCGATATAGCGCTGCGCCTCAAGGCGCTCGGCTTCGAACTCGTCGCCACCCGAGGCACCGCGGCCGTGCTCGAAGAGGCCGGCATCCCGGTAGAGCGGGTGAAGAAAATCAAAGAGGGCCACCCGAACTTCATCGACTACATGGCCAACGGCGACTTGAACCTCGTCATGAATACCCCCAGCGGAAAAGGGGCGCGGACCGACGAGGGCAAGATTCGCGCCACGGCCGTCTCCCACGGCATCCCCTGCATCACGACCATCCAGGCCGCCGAAGCCGCCACCCGGGCTATGGAAGCGATGCGTCTGGAAGAACTCTCGGTTCAGGCCGTCCAAGATCGGTTTCCACGGTACCGGAGGGACACCCGGAGATAGGGGCATATTGGGGGGGAATCTCGACCATCCGTTTTGCGTACTTCCTGCCATTGTCACAGTTCTCACGGAAAAAAAGTGAACATTGAGTGCGTTTGTTTATTAAGGGAATTGGCGCTCTCGACAAAAACTTCCTCCTGGAGAGTGTCCGTGTTCGGTTGCGGTCCGGTCTGATTGGCTTATAATGCGGCCACGCTGGCAATTTGGTCTTCGACGGAGGCAAGGCGATGGCGGAAGGAAACACGGAGTTATGGGTTCGACAACTGTACGACCCTTCGACACGGCGTACGGCACGGCGGAACCTGATTGCCGTGGGAGCGGTGCAGCCACTTTTGGGCTGTTTAGATTCCCCTAATGAGTCGGTTGTTTGGTCAGCGGTTGAATCGTTGGGAGAACTCCGCTCGAAAGAGGCAATCGAACCGCTCATCGGCTTGCTCGAGCGCGGCGTGTTGATTCTCGACGTGTGCGAAGCGTTGACGCGTATCACCGGCAAGGATTTCGGCGCCGACGTTTCGCGGTGGAAGAAGGCTTTGGGGGAACCCGGCAAGCTGACCGAGGGCCTCGACATCGTCGATTGCGTTCGTAAGACCTCGGAGCTGCTCGGCGTCCATCCGACCGGGTCCGGAGAGACGTACATCTTTAAGCTGTCCGTTCCCGGCGACCGCTTTCAGAAGGTGGCCGTGTTTTTTGGAAAGGCGGACTCCGACGGGGAGGAGTTGGTCGTCATCTACAGCGAGTGCGGCCCGGCGAACCCGAAGTACTACGAGGCTCTGCTGCGGAAGAATATGACGATTCCGGCCGGGGCCTTCGCGATCCGCGACGTGGGAGGCCAACCCCAGATCGTGATGGTCGAGACGATGCTGGCCGCGTCCGTAACGCCTAGCACCTTGGCCAAGCGGATCGAGAACATCGCGTCGAGGGCCGATTCAGTCGAAAAAAGCCTGACCAACGAAGATCGGCGGTGACCGTTCGTTGGGGAAATGAAGAAGAACAAAGACTTAAGAGATCCATTATCCATGTGTGAACTTGGCGTTAATATCGATCACGTGGCGACCGTCCGCGAGGCGCGTAAGACGAACGAGCCGGACCCGGTTTGGGCGGCCGTGTTGGCGGAACTCGGCGGAGCCGACGGAATCACGCTGCATCTCCGCGAAGACCGGCGGCACATCCAGGACCGCGATCTGGAGATCATGCGGCAAACGGTCGCGGTTAAACTTAATCTCGAGATGGCTTGCGAGGACGAGGTAATTGAAATCGCGCGGGGGCTCAGGCCCGACCAGGCAACCCTCGTCCCTGAAAAACGTGAGGAAATCACCACTGAAGGCGGATTGGACGTCGTGACCCACAAGTCGCGCGTCGGAGAGACCGTCAAGCGGCTGCAAGACGCCGGGATCGTCGTGAGCCTATTCCTCGACCCGGAAATCGCCCAGATCGAAGCGGCCGCCGAACTCGGCGCCGAGGCGGTCGAACTGCATACCGGGCAGTATGCCAATGCCCGAGGGGGGGCCGAACAGGCGGCCGAATTGGACATCCTCAGGGGGGCCGGCGTCGCCATCCGCGACGCGGGAATGGTCCTTCACGCCGGACACGGTCTTACCTACCGGAACGTGAAACCGGTCGCCGCCATCACCGGAATGCACGAACTCAACATCGGTCACAGTATCATTGCCCGGGCCATCATGGTCGGCCTGGAACGGGCCGTCCGCGAAATGAAGTCCCTGATTTCTTAGCGAGTAACCAACCGTTCCATCGAGGAGGCCTCGCCGGGCGGCGGGGTCTGTCCCAGTCCCAATCCGAAGGGTTCGCCTTGCGGCGGAGCCCATTAGCATCCTCAAAGGGAGATGTCCCGCCCTTCGCGCGGGACCTACTGGAATCATGACACGATCCGAAGAATATGCCGGCGTTTCCGTTGCCCTGATTACCCCGTTCCGCGATGACGCGGTCGATTTGGACGCGCTGGGAGCCCAGGTGGAATTCCAGGTCGATGCCGGCGTGACGTGCGTCTGTCCGGTCGGGACGACGGGCGAATCGCCCACCCTGTCGCACGAAGAGCACGAAGCGGTGATCAAAGCCGTGGTCGAAGCGGCCGCCGGGCGCGTGAAGGTCATGGCCGGAACCGGTTCCAACAGCACGAAGGAGGCCCTCCGGCTGACCCGATGGGCCCAGAAGGCGGGCGCGGACGCGGCGCTCGTGGTAGCCCCGTACTACAATAAGCCGACCCAGGAGGGGTTTTACCAGCACTACAAGGCGCTCGCCGCAGCGGTCGACATTCCGATCTGCGTCTACAACATCCCCGGACGCAGCGCGAAGAACATTGAACCGGAAACGATCTGCCGCCTCGCGGAAATCGAGAACATTACCATGGTCAAGGAGGCGACCGGTTCGATGGACCAGGCGTCTCGCATCCTTGCCGGCGCCGACGTCACACTGTTGAGCGGCGACGACAGCCTGACACTGCCGCTTCTGTCCATCGGCGGCCGCGGAGTCATCAGCGTCGTGGGAAACATATTGCCGAAGGATATGATCGCCATGGTCGACGCCTTTCGCGCCGGCGACACGGCGAAGGCGACGGAATTCCACTACAAGCTCTTCCCCCTTTGCAGGGACATGCTTTCGCTGGCGACCAACCCCATTCCGATCAAGGCGGCGATGAAGCTCCTCGGCCGAGATACGGGCGAACTGCGTCTCCCCATGACCCCCTTGACCCCCGAGCAGGAGGCCGTGCTCCGCAAAACCCTCGAGGTGTATGGAGCGTTGTAGTTCCTGGTCCGAGGCACCGAATGCGTGCTCGGCAACCAGGTTCACGAATCGCAGGATTGGTTTGCGCGGTTCGTGGTCGCCGAAAAACGCTCGCTGGCAATCTGGGAGGTCTACGGGATATGCGTAATCCCCAAACGGCGTGGGTTGACTTTGGGTTCGGAGTCCTTCGCCGGCTCCTCCGAGACAAGTGTTCGATCGAATCGCAACCCTTGATGGGCAACAGGGGGTCGGACGCGGTATAATTGTATTCCGAGTCCGCCAATCTGGGGAAATTAACACAATAATCCCCGAGTGTTTTGTTACGGGAGAGCGATCATGCGATGCGATACGAGTCATTTCTCACTGGAGAGACGCGATTTTCTGAAGGCCGCCATGGCCTCGCTGGCGGCGACCGGGTTTGGGGCCGAGGCGCTGGCGATGCAGCGCGACGGGGCCAGCGGCATTGCGACGCGAAAACTGGGGCGGCATGACGAACGGATTTCCATCGTCGGTCTCGGCGGGTACCACATCCGGCTCCTGGACGACGCGGACGCGATCCGCGTCATGCACGAGGCAATCGACGAGGGGATGACCTTTTTCGACAACGCCTGGGATTATCATGGCGGGGGGAGTGAGGAGATCATGGGCAAGGCCCTGGCGGACGAAGGCCGCCGCGACAAGGTCTTCTTGATGACCAAGGTTTGTGACCGCGATTACGAGGGGGCGAAGAAACATTTGGAAGACAGCCTTCGTCGCCTGAAGACCGACCGGATCGACCTGTGGCAGTTCCACGAAATCAACTGGGCCGTCGACGCCGATTGGCTCTTCGACCAAGGGGGCGTGAAGGCCGCGATCGAGGCGCGCAAGGAGGGCAAGGTCCGTTACATCGGCTTCACCGGTCACCGCGCTCCGATGCACCTCCTGCGGACGATCGACCGGCCGTTTGCCTGGGACGCCGTCCAAATGCCGATCAACCTGTTCGATGCCCACTACCGGAGCTTTCAGGAAGAGGTGCTACCGGTCTGCCGGGAAAAACAAATCGCCCCCATCGGCATGAAGGGCCTTGCCGGAGGCCGGTTGCCGAAAGAGATCGGCGTTCCGGCCGAACTTTGCCGCCGCTTCGCCCTTTCCCTTCCGATTACCTCCCTCATCTGCGGCATCCAATCCCGCGAGAATCTGCTGCAGGACCTGGCCATGGCACGGAGCTTCAAGCCGGTGGACGAGCAGGAGATGGAGCGGCTCATCGCCAAGGCGGAGGCAGGGGGCCGCGACGGCAAACTCGAACCGTGGAAGACGACCGACTACGGCGGACAGCACCACCGCGACCAGCACAAGGACGTGGACCGCGGAGAATCATAAAAACCACCCGTCCTACATACATCAGTCCATACCCTTGAAAGCCTGCCATGAATCCATCCAGAAGAGCCTTTCTCGCATCCACCACCGCCGCGGCCGTCGTCGCGCCGCACGTCTTCGCCGAAGAAGAGAAGAAGCACCCCAAGCCGTTGCGGTTCGGCGTGATCGGGGTTGGGAGCCGCGGGACCTCGCTGCTGCGGCAACTGCTTCGCCTCGAGGGGATCGAAATCCCGGTGATCTGCGACATCAACGAAGACCACTACGGCCGGGCCGCGCGGGTCGTTGAAAAGGAACGGGGAAATACCCCGGAGGGATTTTGCAAGGGAGACTACGACTACCGCCGGATGCTCGCGAGGGACGATTTCGACGCCGTCCTGATCGCCACCCCCATGAGCTGGCACGCCGAAATGGCCGTCGACTCGATGAACGCCGGGAAACATGTCGCCTCGGAGGTGCCGGGTGCCGACAGGCTCGAGGATTGCTGGGCGCTGGTCGATACCAAGGAGAAGACCGGCAAGAAGTATATGCTCCTGGAAAACGTCCATTACATGGACCTCTACCTGGCGATCTACAACATGGTCCACCAGGGGATCCTCGGGAAATGTTACTACGCGGAATGTTCCTACATCCACGACTGCAATTCCCTGAAATTCAACAGCAGGGGAGAACTCACCTGGCGTGGAGAGATGACCCGCGACTTCTACGGAAATCGTTATCCCACGCACTCCCTGGGACCGGTGGCGAAGTGGATGGACGTCAATCGGGGGGACCTCATGGTATCCCTCACCAGCGCGACGAGTGAGGCGCTGGCGCCCCACGCCTATGCCGTGCGGAAATTCGGCGCCGAGAGCGAACAAGCGAAAATCGCGTTCAAGGGGGGCGGCCACTGCGTCACGTTGATCAAGACCGCCCAAGACCGGCTGATTACCGTCTACTACGACATCAGCTCGTGCCGGCCCCTCTCGAATTTCTATCTGATCCAAGGAACCGAGGGAGTGTTCGACTCGCGTCAGGGAATCTACGTCGACGGGAAGAGCCCCTCGCATCAATGGGAGCCGGTGACGGCGTACCTCGAACGGCATCGGCATCAACTTTGGAAGGCGGAAGGAGACCGGGCCGCCACCGCCGGACACGGAGGGGGTGATTTTCTCCAGCTATTCGAATTCGTCCGAGCGATTCACGAAGACCGCGAGCCCCAAGTCGACGTCTACGACAGCGCCGCCTGGAGCAGCATCATCCCCCTCTCCAAAGCCTCCATCGACGCCGGAGCGAGCAGCGTGGAAGTTCCTGACTTCACCCGGGGGAAATGGAAGACCCGCGCGCCGGGCGAGGCATAGAACACATCCGGAAAGAGCTTTCGAGGTTCGAACGGGATCGCCGCGCGTCGCCGCGAATCGCCTTGAGAACGCGCCAATTCGGGCTGGCGCGATCGGTGAAGACCCGGCGGCCGGTTGCCTCGAAATCCACGAAGAAGGGGGCGGTCCGTGCTTTGCGCGGTGAACCGCGGCGAAAGCCGGACCGCCCCCTTCGAAATCGGTTCTCGTGCTTCTTCCAATCTAATGCGTTCCGGCAATCCCTCGAACCGGCGCGGTTGACGCGACGCGAGGGAGTGCCGTTGGCGACCTAGAAGCTCCCCTTGGGTTTCGCGGGCGCTTGCGGCTGGGCCGGCACCAGTTCCTGCATGCGACGTCGCATCTCCTCCATGTCCCGGTTCATTTCGCGGATGAACCGTTCCATCTCCTTGCGGATCTCGTCATGAGAAGGCATTGCGCCCGAGGCACCCATCTTGGGTCCGATGGTCAATACGTTACCGCCCCCTTGGAAGGGACCGCCCAGCATCGACTCGACCGTGCCTCGGAGGTCTTCCGGCAGCATATCGAGATCGTCCTCGGTCGTCTCGTATGTCTCGCCGTTTCTCTGGACCTTGATCTCGGCCGGTTGGTTGCCACGGCGGATGATGGTAACCGCGGTTCCCTCGTCCAGTTCGAAACCGGTCTTCGCGCCACCCGGCAGGATCACCCCGGGGTGCAAAACGCGGAACCGCGGACCGAGCCGCCCACCCATTCCGCCGCCGAAAACATCGAGCCATTCGCCCATCGGCCCGAGCCGTGGCGAGTTGTCTTCCTCGATATCGCGGATGACGACGGGCCGTTCACCCGGAGTGACCTCCAGTTCCAGCCGTTTACCGGCGCGGATCAGTTCCAAGGCGATCGGTTTACCCTCCGAAGCCGCGACGACATCCACGAGTGCCGGGACGGAGTCGAGCTTCGCGCCGCCCGCCTTCAGGAGGATGTCATGTCGCAGGATTTCCGCCTTCGCGGCGGGGCTCTCCGGTACGACCGATTCGACGTAAACCCCTTCTCCTTCCGGAAGCGCCAACTGCGTCGCCAACACCGGCGGGACCGGACGGCATTCAATGCCCAACCAGTAGGCGGGCGCTTCCACCGTATCGACGGTCGCCGCGTCGGCCGATTCGGCGTTTTTCGCCGCCGTCTCTTCCTGATTCCCCGGTTGGATGGCCGCCGCCACGGCGGCCGCAATACCAATCACGAGGACTAATCCACCGATCCGTACAATCCATCTCATCATTCGGTCTCCCAAAACTGACTCTACTCTGACTCTTCGTTCACACTATTTCACGTTTCCGCCCCGAATCTTCTTCTCCGTTGACGGCTTCGTTCGCCGGTTCTCTCCGGATTTCCTCACTGGAACCGGGGGGAATCCCGCTTGACGTCATAATCGTCGACCGGAACCACCATACTCCGTCCATCCTGCAGCGTTACCGGGACGTAGTGCCGGGACCGCAGCAGGCGGTGTCCGGAATCTTCGAGCGACTTAACGAAGCGGAGGGGCGCGCCGCCGGAAAGACGGTCGACGTCGGCCCGGTCGAACCGGTCTCGCTCGACGGCCGGAAATTGAAACGCCGGCGCCTCGGCAAGTTCGGGAGAACCCACGTTGACGACCTGCCATGGTTCGGACGATTCCTGAACGGCCGTCGCCGTCGGAAGCGGTTCCGGCGCCGGTTTCGGGTCTACGGTGGGTGTTGCGACGTGCGTCGCGACATCAACGGTCGGAGGCATCGCCGATGGGACGCCGTCGCCCCGCAGATACCAGACCCCGGCAAGCGCGACCAAAAAACTCGCGGCCATGGCGCCGACGACGCTCAGACGTCTCGGCCGGCGAGCCGGGTCAATCGGGTCGGGTTGGGAAGGGGTCGGTTTCGAAACCGGAGCCGGGGGAACCGCTTCCGCCAGTGCTTCGGCAAACGATTCGCGCAGGCACTGGGCCTCCAGGAAAGCCAGTGCGCAACGGCGCCATCCATGCGGCGCCGCCTCCAGACGAGTCAGCAACTCGCGTCGCTTCGATTCGTCCAGTTCACCGTCGACCAACAAGTCCAATTCGGTCTCGTCGATCGGATTGTTGTCAAAATCTTCGTACGTGTGTTCGTCGCGTGCCTTCATCGTTCCACCTCATCGGCCGAGAAAGCGGCCAATTCGTCTCGCAGCCGGGCCCGCGCCCGGTGGAGTCGTGCCTCGACGGCGCTCGTTGTCAGTCCCAGATGGGCCGCAATCCGCTTGTAACTCCAATCCTGCGTGTATTTCAGCATCAACAGCTCCGCGTCCCGCTTCGGCAAACGCTTGATCGCCGCTCGCACTTGAGCACGACGTTCTTCCACGAGAAGCCGGCCCAGGGGATCGCGCTCGCGATTGTCGGACTCCGCGGGCCGATTCCGCTCGGCGAACCGGTCCGTCAGTTTTCGTCGCCGACCCATCTTCCGCCGATACATCAGCGACTGCGTCACCGCTAAACGGTAAAGCCAAGGCGCCACCTTCGCGGGATCGTGGATCGGAGCCTGTTGCTTGACGGCCGCCAGGGACACCTCTTGCATCACCTCGTCCACCGCGTGAACGTCACCGAGCCTCGCGTACACAACGGTCCTCAGCCAACGATCATTCTCGGTGAGGACCGACTTCCAGTCGATTACCGCCGTGGAGGGGGAATGTGCCTTTGGTTTGGGCTGAGTCATCGCCATCATGGCCACGAAAACTGTTGCCGTGGCGCCAGGAGTCTTGCGGAATTGTCCGAGGAAAACCAGGAGTGTCGCGCACTAATTGTACGGCGCCGCCGTACCGACCCTGCGAGGGGGTACGTGAACCTGGAAACAGCCGATGGGCTGCGTCTACGTGTCGCTACAAAACCTGCAACGCCAGACCGATATGTCGTTTTCCTGAGGAACGAGTTCGAGCCGACCGGTCAGCATCTCCGAATACAGATGAACTATCCAGACAATTTCGTTTCGAAGAACGGTCTGGTACTTACCGGCCGTGACCCGGGTGACACCACCTTTCCCCTGCGAGAGGGGTCCTTCGTACGATAGGAAATGAAGGTTGTGATCAAAAAGCCGCTCAGCATCGAGTTCCGCCGGGATCGTGGGCACTTGGGGCAAAGCCCAAGTCGCGAGAATACCCTGGTCCTCGAGCATGAGGTCCCAATGTACCCCGCGAGGATGATCGTGACGGAGGAGGACGAAACGGGGCATTGTTTGAACTGCCGATCGACGGAAGGTGACGTCGCAAGAAGTTCTCTAGGGCGCGGCGAGAACCTCGGTCTCCTCCTTGGCGGTCACCGGAATCTCCAGGCCCTGAGCCGTGACGTCGACCTCGACCATCGCCCGGCCAGGTTCGTCGGCGCGTGCGCGGACGCGGTAATCCTGCGTGGCATTGGGGGCCAATGTCGGAGTCGGAACGAATTTTATTCTCTGTCCGTCGATACTGAATTCTGGAAACGTACCGATGGAGACCGGCCGCAGGTTCCTGGGTAGGTTTACGACCACGGCGACGTTCCGTGCGGTCGTTCGCCCGGTATTCTTAACAATGATGTGGTAGGACGTTTCCCTCCCCACGTTCATCGGATCGTCTAGATCCGACGCGGAGACCTCAAGCCGCGGGGTTTCCGTCACCTCGGGGAGCGTCGGTCCCCCTGATAGTGGCATGGGTGATCGGTCGCCGGCGGGGCGAATCGTGATCGTCTTACGCTCTTCGATGATCGCCCCCGATTCCATTTGAAGCGCCGCGACCACCGGAAGCGCGGAACCGGAATCGACACATTCGCACGCGACGCGGAAGAGTCGGTTCGGATTCTCCGGATCGATTTTCAGGATATCCCAATACCATTCGTTTGGGTCGTCCGTGTAGCTTAGCCCCTCGGTGGCCTCCTTCGGATCGAGCGCCTTGTTCAGGTAGAGCGTCAGCTTCGCTCCACGAATCGCCTCGGCTCCCCGGTTTCGAACGTCAATTCCGATTTCGATCTTCTGGCCGACGACCGCGGACGCCGGCAGCGACATTCGAACCGAAACGGGAGGACGCGTCGCCGCGTCACCGGAACCGGGAATTCCTGGCCGTGGGCCTGTCGGTCCGGTAGGAAAGTCTGGTCCGGGACCCGTTGAAGGTGGGGGGCTCGGTGTACTTGAGGGCGGTGGTACAGCGGCCGCTTCCGTCGCGGTGAGTGTTGTCTCTTGCGAGGCGTATATCCCGCTAGGCCCGGTCACTTCCACCTGCTGGCGGAGAAGGCCCGGCTTGATGACGGTGTAATCGACGCCGACGGTTCGCGTTTCGCCCGGAGCGAGGGTGCCGAGGTCCCGTTCAATGGGGCTTCTGGCCTGCGCGTGGACGAGTCCGTCGTCGAACCGCGCCTTGATGAGCAACCCGGCGGCCGTTGCCCGGCCGCGGTTCGTGACGGCGATTTCAAAGTGGACGGTTTGGCCGATCTGGGCGGCGGTCGGACCGGACACTTGGACCGTGATTGCCGGCGCCGCGACTTCCGTCGAAATACAGGACTGCCCGACCACCCCTCCCTCGGCCGCAACCCTGGCACACGACGTGAGGGTGCCGGGCCGCGTCGGGCGAAGCGTGACGTCATAAGAGAGTGCCTGATTCGGCGCGACCGGACCGACTTGCCAGGTCAGCTCGTTTCCCGCTCTTTGGGCCGGCGGGTCGGAGGTAATGAACTCGCACCCCACTGGAATCTCGTCCATCAGGGTGACACTGCTGGGCGTCGTCGGCCCCGGGTTGGTGACCACGATGCGGTAACGGATGTCGTCGTTCAATGCGGCCTGGGCCGGCCCGGTCTTCTCAACGCGCATCTTCGGCGCGGTCCATTCGACGGTGGTCGTACCGTTTCCAATCCGCACTTTTTCAGCCCCGTTCATGGGGGGGCGGAATATCTCAATCGCTATCGTATTCACCCCGGCGGTCGGGGTTGGCTGGAAAAGTTCGACCGTTGCCTGTCCCGACTCGTTGACCGGGACCTCGATCTCCGCCGCTCCATTCGGCGAGAATCCCGCGGAAGGACCGCTCGTGACCCGGTAGCGGACCGACCAGCCGACACAGGGAACCAGGTCGCTGTGACGCTGGACGGTCGTCGTCAGGAGTTGCCGTGATCCGGCGGCGCCAAGCTTCGGGGCGGGAAATCCGTACTCCGCGTCAATCCAATGGATGATCGCCGTCTTGCGGCGAGAGTCCCACTCTTGGATTTTGTCCGAAAAGACGGTTACCCGACTGATTCCTTCCGTGGGCGAAGTGACCGATATCCATGCCTGACCGCGCAGCACCTCGACGTCGTCCGACGGCGTCGGCGTCCCTCTCGTGAGTGTTTCGCCCAGTCGGGTTGTACTTCCCACGGCGTACCGACTGTTGATCTTTCGGGGGTGGCTGAAGTCCAGCGCCAAATAATCGCACCAAGTGGATTCCTTCAGTTTCACGAAATATCCGGCGCTTTCCGGCGTAAGGATCCACTCCACGCGTTCATTCGTTCGTAGATAATTGTCCCGGTCGCGAATACCCGCCAGGAGAATCACCTCGCTTCCGACCGGCGCAATCGTTTTTCCGGGAGAGACGATCAGTTCGAACTTCGGCCGTTTCTGATCAACCGTGACCGGGCCACCCTCCGCGACGGGCACCGAAACGGCGGCGGCAGGGACAGGGACGACCGGCGCGGCCGGTCCACAGGCATCACAGGCACCGGCGAGAGCGGGTTGCGCGGCAATTGGCGCCCCGACCGGGACCGGCTGGGCCGATTGCGGAAGGAATATCCGCTCTCCGGAGGGATCGATCCGAGGCAGCTCGCACGTTGCGCAGCCGCCGCCGAGCATCGCCTGGGCGAGCAGGAGGAAAATCGGCGATAGGAGGTAATTTGGCGGGGTCCTCACGGCCTCTCCTCGGCCTCGAGGGCGTTAAAACACGGGGTCGGGAGCTCAACCGTCGCGGGACCGCCGGGTCAAGGGCCTTCCGTGGATCGCACCTTGACGAAGGGGGTAGGGCGGGGCGGCTGGTTGCGCGGCGGAAACATTCCGCCATGCCGTGTTTTCTGGGGGGTGTATGGTCTCGACCGGCAAAAACTGACCCTTTGTCGAAAGGCTCGGCGCGTGCCGAGGCCAATACATCATTCAAGAGTACCACTGCTTAAGTGGGCGTGCTGCAAAAAATCAACGGGTAGCGTTGACTTTTTCCAACGTGTCCTCGGCAGAATCGGCTTAAACCATTTCACCGGAAGAAGACCGGCCGCATTCGTCCCCGCACGCTCCGCTCTGGCCACAGGATGCCTCTTTCAGGCGGCCTCCCGCGGAATCGTTCCTCTCCGTCGAAATGCGGCTTAGGAGCTATGGACAAGATAGGGAATTCGCGACTTGCCACCGCGTGGTTTGCGCAGTAGAATTCAAATGCCGGGAGATTAGGTTCGGCTGCCTCACCGACGGCCTTCCGGCAGGGACACCGCACGAGGCGTCAGATGTATTCCCGCGGTGGAAGCTCGTCACACGTCGATATCTGACAGGCGTGTGGCGAGCTTTTTTAATGACTTATGCGTGGTTTTCCATAGACAGGCCACCCACTTCAAGAAAGCCCCCGGCGGTCCCGACCAGTTCGCCGCAAGGCCCTCTCAGTCTACCTCGACCTCGTTGCGAACTTGGTCGGTGTTTCCGACTTCCGCGAGCACCAACTCTTGGGCCAACTGCTTGAAGTAGAAGCTCGAAACAGAGCCGGAAATCACGACGTTGCCGTCGTGGCGGTCGACGGCAAGCCGCCGGATATCGTAAACGTGGCTGCGTGTCAGCGCTCGTTGAGCGCGGCCGCGCCGATCGTCGCGAACCCGTTCTGCAACAGGCATAGTAACCTCACCCTCCGTGGATGTCCTCAGTGATCCGACAGGTGCGAGCCCTCCCTTCGCACCAATTCAGCAAAGAATTTCGCTTATTTGGAAAGGAACGATACCAGAATTCTTGTCGAACAACCCGGTTTTGTCAATACCCCTCTGCCTCAAAAACTTGTCATTCACGGGGTTTTATCGGAAAATGCCTACCATTCCAGGCGAGTGCATGGCGAAATCGAGAGGAAGCCCTTCGGGTACCAGTGAATAATGCGTCGATAACAGCCGGAATGACGGAATGACTACCGGCTTGCCCTTGTCTGTAAATGAAAATAAAATACTCTCTTATCGAAGCGAACCAGCCGTTCGCCACGCGTAATTCTCGCCCGGGAAAACCCAAGGAGGCCTGAGCAGCTCAATTGGCTCCGTGGGCCTACGCTCCATGCAGAACGGCCCCTTGGAGGGGTTCCGGGCAGGGGCTACCTGGGCGCGGTGTTCGTCGGAGCGCTGGAATCGAAGGGGAACCCCGGCGAGATGGACGTTCGCGGGGACTACTGGAACAACGAACGCAAGAGCCTTGCACGAGGAAAAACTGAACGACGGCCAGGAGCCGTACGAACAAAAACGAGGACGAGATTAGATGGCTGGACACTCTCACTGGGCCGGAATCAAACACAAGAAGGCCCTTGTCGACGCGAAGCGGGGAAAGCTCTGGAGCAAGCTGGCCAAAGCGATCATCGTGGCGGCGCGGACTGGCGGCCCAGATCCGGGGATGAACCTGCGGCTACGGTACGCGATTGACGACGCGAAGGCCGTCAGCATGCCCAAGGACAATATCCAAAGGGCAATCAAGAAGGGGACCGGAGAACTCGATGGGGGCAATCTGGAAGAGGTGATCTACGAAGGTTATGCCGCGGCCGGTGTCGCCGTTCTGTGCGAGGTTCTCACCGACAACCGAAACCGCACCGCTCCGGAAATCCGCAAGCTTTTCGAGATGAGCGATGGGAAACTCGGCAGCACCGGTTGTGTTTCCTATCTGTTCGACTCCAAAGGCCTCTTCGTTATCGCGGACGACAAAGCCGATGAAGACAGGCTGATGGAACTCGCCCTTGAGACGGGAGCCGACGACGTCAAGTCCGAAGGGAGTACGTTCGAGATTACCTGTGACCCCGGTATCTTCGGCGACGTTCGCGCGGCAATCAAGGAGGCCGGAATCGAGACCGAGGTTGCCGAAATTACCCGGATTCCGCAGACTACGGTCGACCTCGATCCGGACAACGCGCGGAAGGTATTGAAGCTGATGGAACGTCTAGACGACCACGATGACGTGCAGGACGTGGCGGCGAATTTCAACATTCCGGACGATGTGATGGAGCAAATTGAACGGGAGGAGGGTTAATAGGTCTTTCTCATTTTTCCGAGTTCGCGCGAATCTCCTCTTGCGTCAAATCGGCGGTTCGGGTATGAATAGCGCCGACTATGGCCGAATCTCCCTCGATTCATGTCCCGGTATTGCTGCGCGAAATCGTCGAGACGGTTGCGCCGCGTCCCGGAATGGTCCTGGTTGATGGCACCTTGGGAGGCGGAGGCCATTCCGCCGCATTGGCGGAGCGAGTGGAACCCGGAGGATTCGTTCTCGGTTTGGACCGCGATCCTCAAGCGATTGCTGCCGCCGAAACCCAACTTGCCGGACGACCGATACGCGTGGCTCAGGCGAATTTTTGTGATCTTCCGGAAGTCTTGGAGAGTATCGAGGTCGAAAAAGTGGACGGAATCGTGCTCGACTTGGGTCTCTCCAGCGACCAACTGGCCGATCCCGGGCGCGGGTTCAGTTTCTCCGGCGACGGGCCGCTCGATTTGCGGTTCGACCCGACCCAGGGGGAACCGACCTGGCGATGGCTGAACCGGATGCGGCCGGAGACACTTGCCGATTTGATTTATTCCTATGGCGAGGAACGGTACAGTCGCCGGATCGCCCAGGCGATTGTTGGACGGCGGAGAGCCAGTCCGATTCGGACCGCCGCGGCGTTGGCCGAGTTGGTCCGCGACATAGTCCCGCCGGCGCCGTCCCAGAAGCGGTTGGACCCGGCCACTAGAACGTTTCAGGCTCTGCGGATCGCCTCGAATGATGAACTGAAATCCCTCGAGATCGCCTTGCGGCGGTTTCCGGGGGTCATGAAGCCCGGCGCGGTTTTGGCAATTATCAGCTTTCATTCCCTGGAAGACCGCCGGGTAAAGACCGCCTTCCGCGACGATCCTCGTCTGGAGGTCCGGACGAAACGGCCGATCGTACCGAGCGATGTGGAAACCGAAGAAAATCCGAGATCCCGAAGCGCGCGACTCCGCGTGGCCGTCCGGCGCGGCTGAAGTGGGTGCCGTATCGTACCGCTTCGCGTTCCCCAGGGGCACCGCGACGCGGCATTTCGCCTCGCGAAGAAAACCGGGGCGGCTTTTGTAGTCGAGTAGGAGAAGAAATATGGGCAAGGAGGTCAAAATCAGTCTTGCCGCGGTCGGAGGTCTGGTCGTTATTCTGATTGCCGTGCTTGGACGGGGTCTGTTGCGAAGCGGCGATGGTCCTCCCGAGGACGGTGACACGGCGGTCGTCGCCACCGGCGAGAAGGAATCCGAAAGGAACGACGACGAATCCATTCCAAACGGAGGTTCTTCGTCGCGGTCGATGCGTTCGGCTTCCGAATTCGTCCTCCTTGAAAAGCCGACGGTCATCCCGGCGCACTCCGATCAACCGCCGGACCCCCCGCGCCGCGACGAAACCGACGACGATACCGCGAGTTCCTCGATCTTGGTCGGCGAGGAGAGGGTGACGCGGAACGGGTCCTCCCCCGGTCCGCCCAGTTTCATGCCCCGGGCCCCCGAACCGGACGACCCCTCCGGGCCGGCCTCGGAAAAGGTCGATTCCCGATACGCGGCGTCGCCGTACAATCCGTTTCCCCCGGCGGCTAGCCGCCAAGGTGAGCCGGATGGCCATTCCACGTCCTCTTCGCCCAGCGAGGAGCCGGAACCCGGCTTCGCGTCGCCTTCCCGCGAGTTGGTTCCCTATCAGCATTACGGAACGAATGCCGACGCCTCGAATTCAACCAGCGGCGCGTACCGGTCGGAATCCATCGGCGAGGGTGCATCGTCGCCACGCGACATGAACTCGTCTCGTAACTACGAAAACGCTCCTTCTTACCGACCGTCGGGCTCCCCGTACCGGACTCCCGATGAAACCGGCGGTGCGCGGTTTCAACCGACTTCGGATCCCGCCGCGCCCTCCTATCGGCCTGCTTCGTCGGCGTCCTCCACCAGAAGCTATGCACCGACGGTTCCGGGTTCGTCCGCGGCGGAGGACGGTAAGCTGACCGTGCAACCGAACGATAGCTTCTGGAAAATATCCCAGCGGCTCTACGGGAGCGGCGTCTATTATCGTGCATTGGCGGAGCACAACCGCGACGAATGCCCCAACCCGCACCGCCTCCGCGCCGGCGCCGTCATCGACGTCCCCGACTTGGCGGTGCTCCGCGAAAAGTATCCCGAATCATGCCCTTCGGAGGAGAAGGAAGAGACGCGGCGGCGCCGCGCTTCGCTCGGGGGAACCGGCCAGTCCACGGCCGGCGACCGCGTCTACGTCGTGCAGGCCGGAGACACCCTTTACGACATCGCGCGGTATGAGCTCGAAAACGCCTCGCGCTGGGGAGAGATCGTCGCGCTCAACCGGAACCAACTGGGGGACGACTATGACTATCTCACGCCGGGAATGAAGCTCGTTCTCCCGACCGGGCCGAGTGAATCGCTCCAACCGGCACACCTCTCGCACCCGGCCGTCCAGACGGCCACGCCACCGGGGAACGACTCCTATCAGCGATATTAAGAGGACCGCACACGGATTCAGAGGCCCCGGCCGGACCGTCGAAAGCCGGTGAACTCGGGTAGTCCGGGGCACGCGGTGGCATCGTGTTTTCTGCCGTCTCATTGACTCCTCCGCGCCGCGGGTGTACACTCGACGGCGTGGGAAGCGGCGGTTTTCCGCGCTTCCGTCGCCTTTCTTCCCCCCCGGAGACGTCAACATGAGGACGATTGCCCAGCGGCCGGCCGTTTTTCTCGCACCCGTCTTGCTGAGCCTTCTCGGCGCCGGTGTCGCGGCGGAGGGCATCCCCGCTCCCACCGACGCCCCGAAACCGAATCCGCCGGAGGTCAGTGCATCCCTCTTCCGGATGGAACCGGGGCTGGCGATTGAACTGGTAGCCGGGGACGAACTGCTCGATGATCCGGTCGACATGGCATTCGACGCGAGGGGACGGATATTCGTGTGCGAGATTCACGGATACAATCTGGAGGGGTATTACGATATTCAGGAATTGAACAAGACGGGCGTTCTCGATACTCAAGTCCGGCGGATCGACGCCAGTCCCGAGGCGCAGCAAAGGGCCGAAGAGGGACAATACGGCACGGTCAAGCTGCTGGAGGACCTCGACGGCGACGGCCGTTTCGACAAAGCCCATGTCTGGGCGGATCGGCTTCCGCCGTGCTACGGTGTTTGCCCGGTGCGTGACGGCGTGATCGTCGTCTGTTCTCCGGACGTCCTGTTCCTGGCCGACCGGGACGGCGACGGCGTCGCCGAGGTCCGAGAGGTGCTCTATCAGACGGACGGCGGTCCGATGTGGAACCGTCCGAGCAATCCCCGATGGAATCTCGACAATTGGATTTATTACGACGGCGGCTACCGTTTCAAGCCGGGCGGCGGCGTCCAGGAGCGGACCACCGGCGACGGCCAATTCGGCCACGCGACGAACGACTGGGGAGACCGATTCTACATCATCCAATCGCAGCCGGTCCGCTGTGTGGTTCCCCTGCCGTACCGCTATCTCGCGAGAAATCCGTTCCACTCCGCGGAAGCCGGGATCGTCTCCCTTCTGCCCTACAGCGATCTCTACCCGGTCAGTCAACCACACCCCTGGCGGATGAAGCGGGGTCGGGATCCGGCATGGCTCCGGTTTTACGGCGCGCAGGAGGCGACTCCCAACGGGTTCGTCACGTCGGCGCGCGGGAATCTGATCTACCGCGGAGACGACCTGCCGCAGCGCTACCGCCGAGACAATTACTTCTTCTGCGAGAATGCTCAGAACCTGATCCATCGGTGTCTCGTTCACCGCGAAGGGGCCGGTTTCACGGCATCGCGCGCCCGGGACGATAAGACGGAGTTCCTCGCGACGGAGGAGATATGGTTCCGGCCGGTCAACATGGCCCAAGGGCCCGACGGAGCGATCTACATCGTCGACATGTACCGCGAGATCATCGAGGATTATTCCGCCATCCCGCGATCCCTTCAACAGCAATACGTCGAATCGCTCATCGCCGGTCATGACAGGGGACGGATCTGGCGATTGAAAGCGAAGGACGCTCGTCCGTGGCGGCCGGTCGATTTGACGAAGGACTCGACCGCCGCCCTCGTCGAACACCTGAATTCCGCGAACGCCTGGTGGCGCGAGACGGCACAGCGCGTACTCGTGGAGCGGAACGACCATTCGGCCGCGGCGGCCTTGGCGGCGCTCGTCCGCGAGGGTCGGACGCCGCGCGCGCGGTTGCACGCCCTTTGCGCGCTCGATGGTCTGGGAATTCTGAAACCGGGCGTTCTTCGAGGGGCGCTCTCGGATGGACATTTCGCCGTCCGGACGCACGCGGTGCGGCTCGCGGAACCGTGGCTCGACGCCAGCGCGGAGATTCGGACGAAAGTCCTCGCCATGGCCGAGCACGAATCGGACGCCAAGGTCCGTCTGCAACTGGCCCTCTCGCTGGGAGAAACCGAGAGTCCGGAAGCGGCCGCGGCTCTGGCGAGACTGGCACGGAACCACGGCAACGAGCCTTGGATGGCCGACGCGGTTCTCAGTTCCTCGGCTGGCACGGCGGCAACATTGCTGGCCGAGTTGCTTAGCGAAGATTCCGGTGAGGCGACGGTCCTCATTCCCAAGCTGGCCGCGGTGATCGGAACGCGCCGCGATGCCGAGGAGATGGCGAATACGCTCAGGGCCGTCGCCGAAGCGAACGCGGCCCAGCCGGGACGGACCGCCGTACTCAAAGGCCTTGTGGAGGGACTGAACCGGGGAAAACCGCGGCCGCTCGAATCGGCGCGCGGGCGCGATGCCCTTTGCCGGCTCTTGCGCGATGACTCGGTGGCGGTTCAGGGTCTGGCCGTCGAGGTGGCCGGACGGCTTCGCCTGGAAGACAGCGAAGAGCTTCGCGCCGTTCTCACGTCAGCGCTCGAGACGGCCCGAGACTTCGAACTTTCCGAAGAAGAACGCCTCGTCGCGCTGAGGCTCCTCCAAAGCGCGGCCTTCGAAGACGTGGCTGAACTGACCGAGGAACTTCTCGCGCCGACGCAACTACCCGCGATACAGCTCGCGGCGATCAAGACTCTCTCCTCCTTCGACGATCCGCGGGTGAGCGAGGTCCTTCTCGCCGATTTCGTCCGCTTCACTCCGAAACTCCAGACGGCCGTCCTCGACGCCGTCTTCGCCCGGGAAAACCGCCTGGCCGGGTTGCTCGACGCCGTGGAGGCCGGGGCGTTGCGACCGGCGGCCCTGGATCCCGCTCGACGGGTCCGCCTCATGGAAAACCGCGACCCCCCCTTGAAAGAGCGGGCTCGCCGATTGTTGGGGGACGGCCCGACCCGAAAGGAACGCGAGGAAGTCCTGGCGAGATACGTCGTCGCGCTAGAAGGCGAACACGACGTCCGGCACGGACGCGTCGTTTTCGACGAGCAGTGCGCGAAATGCCATAAGCTCGAAGGACGCGGATTCGAGGTCGGACCCGATTTGGGAAGTATTACCCGCCGCGCCGACGAAACGCTCGTCTCGGACATCCTGGACCCGGCTCGCGAGATCACGGTCGGATATCAGAATTACTCGATCGTAACGCAAGACGGGCGCATCTTCACCGGGGTACTGGGTTCCGAAACGGCGACGAGCGTCACGCTGAGGCAGGAGGAGGGTGCGGAGGAAACGATTCTCCGCCGCGATATAGACGAAATGGAGGAGTCTCCCCTGTCGATGATGCCGGAGGAATTGGAGAAACTCGTTTCGCCGAAAGACGTGGCCGATTTAATCGCCTATCTCCGCGAGACATTGGGACCGGTTCCACCTTCCACGGTCACCCTCTTCGACGATCAACCCGAATTCGTGGACGCGTTGCGCGAAGGTCCCGGCACCGCGTCGCTCGACGATTCCGACTCGTTCAGCGGCAGGGTCTGTCTGGCGATCACGCCGTTGCAGCGGCAATCCGCGAACATCGACGGTTGGGAATATCGCATCGCGGAGAGTCCGGCACCGGGGGAGTACCGCTACGTTCGTTTCGCCTGGAAGTCGGCTGGGGCGACCGGCATGATGCTCGAACTGGCGGCGAATGGTTCGTGGCCCCCCGCGGACGCCTCGCTTCGCAGGTACTACTGCGGCGAGAACACGACCGGGTGGGCCGCCGTTGAAATCCAGCCGCATGCCCCCTCCGAATGGACCGTCGTAACGCGGGATCTTTGGGCCGATTTCGGCACGTTTACCCTTACCGGCATCGCTCCTACGGCGATGGGCGGTACCGCGAAGTTTGATCGGATCGAGCTGCTCCGCGAGCTGAAGTAGATGCGATCATTCCGGAACCGGCTCAATCGTCGCCCACATCGAACCCGTGCAACCCCCGACGAGGTCATCCTTGCCGAAGGCGTGGATCTGATCCCGCTTCAGCTCGGCATGTTCCCTGGTCGTGGTCAAAACGACCGCGCGGCCCTGCGTGTCGATCTCCTTCGCCAATAGAAACCCCTTCTCCGGGGGATGCCCGAAAAGCGTTGTGAGCATAATGATGACATACTCGTACGAATGCTCCTCGTCATTCCAGAGAATCACCTGGTAGCGGGGCTGACGCTTACGTTGTTGGTCGTCCTCCGGCCGAGTACGCCTTTTCGGCGTGACCGTCGGCTCGACGACGGCGCTGTTGCCGTTACTCATGGGCTCCTGGCCTCGATCGGGTTGGAATCCTGGCGGGCGGCGGATACAATCCGTGAGACAATCGAGATTCAGTCGACGTTCGACCGGTACGCGCGCTTCCCTCTTAGTCTGGGAAGTAGGGCGGGAGTAGAACCGGGTCGACCCTGGTCCCGCTCGGCCGATTCGCCGTTTTGATGAATCTCACAACTGTTATATTTAACCGGCATGAAGGGCTTGCGGCCAGAAGAAAACTCAACGTTTGCGCACAATGAGCCCTTTCCTTTTGCCTATTCTGTTTATCGTCACTAGAATGCCAAGCTACCCAGCATATGTCCTCCATAAAAACCTATTTAAGCGAAAATGCGTGCCGATTTGAAGAGGAATTGTGTCAATTCCTCCGAATCCCCAGCGTCAGTGCGGACTCCTCCCTTCGAGAAAGTGTTATTGAATCCGCCAAATGGGTGGAATGGCAGCTTGCGGAGATTGGTTTCAACGTCCGGTTCATTCAAACCAACCGCCATCCGCTGGTTTATGCGGAAGGTCCCCAGGTGCAGGGGCGGCCCACGTTGCTGTACTACGGCCATTTCGACGTCCAACCCGCCGACCCGCTGGACAAGTGGATCACACCCCCTTTCGAACCGTCCATCCGCGAGGGCAGGGTCTACGCCAGGGGTTCGGCCGACGACAAGGGCCAGCTCCTGACGCATCTGAAGGCGATGGAGGCGTGGACGAAGGTCCGCGGGGAACTCCCGGTGAACGTCAAGTTCATCTTCGAGGGGGAGGAGGAGGTCGGCAGCGAGAGCCTTGAGCGGTTCATCGCCGAAAACGCCGAGCTGCTGGCGTGCGATTGCGTCGTCGTGAGCGACACGTGCCAGTTCGGCCCGGACCGGCCGGCGATTACCTACGGCCTCCGCGGGATCGCCTATTTCGAGATGAAGCTGACCGGAGCGGCGCGGGATCTGCACTCCGGCTCGTTCGGCGGATGCGTGATGAATCCGGCGAACGCCCTGGTCGAGATGCTGTCTCATCTGGTGGACCGGGACGGCCGGATTCAGGTGCCGGGGTTCTACGACGACGTAGTCCCCCTCGCTCAGCGCGAGCGGGAGCAGTTCGCCGCCCTTCCGTTTGACGAAAGCGCCTTCGCCGCGGAGCTGGGGGTTATCGAACTGCACGGCGAAGCCGGCTACACCACGCTCGAACGCCGCTGGGCCCGGCCGAGTTACGACCTGTGCGGGTTGACCTCCGGGTACTCCGGCGAAGGGGCGAAGACGGTACTGCCGGCCACGGCGAGCGCGAAGATCAGCTTCCGCCTCGTGCCGAATCAAGACCCGAAGGAGATCGGCCGGAAGGTGCAGGCCTTTATGGAGGGGCTGCTCCCGAGGGGGATTCGCATGGAATGGTCGGAGTTGCACGGGGCGGGCGGATTGCTCGTTTCGCTTGATAGTCCTTTCGTCCGCGCGGCCGCCAGGGCGATTGAGAAGGCGTTCGGCGTCGCGCCGATTTACAACCGCGAAGGCGGGTCCATTCCGATTATGACGACTTTCGCGGAGACTCTCCAGGCGGACGTCCTGCTGCTCGGCTGGGCTCAGGATGACGATAACACCCACAGCCCCAACGAGCGGTTCCTGCTAAAGGACTTCCACCGCGGCATCGAAGCGTCGGTGGGACTGCTCGATGAACTCCAGAAGTAGCTTTTCGCCCCAATCGCCCAACCACCAACCACCAGTCCTCATTCACCATCCCTTCCCATGCTAGACCGCAAATTCATCCTCGAAAACGCCGACCTCGTCCAGAAGAACTGCGTCAACCGGAATATCGAAGTGGATGTCTCTCAGTTCGTCGCCCTGGAGGGCCGGCGGAAGGAACTGCAAACCCGCGTGGACGACGTCAACCGCCGGGCGAACGAGGTCTCCAAGTCGATCGGCAAGGCGAAGGACCAGACGGAGCGGGAGGACCGGGTTGCCGAGGGGCGCCGGCTAAGGGAGGAGGTCTCCGCCCTCCGCGAAGAGCTGGCCGCGTTGACGGAGGAACTCGACGGCATCCACCGGATGATTCCGAACCTCTCCCACCCGGACGTGCCGGTCGGGGTGGACGACAAGGCGAATCTGGAGATCGCCAAGGGGAAGACGCCGATTCCCGAGTTCGGCTTCAAGCCGCTGGACCACGTCGAGCTGGGGGAGAAGCTCGATCTGATGGACTTCGAGGGGGGAGCCAGGGTGGCGGGGCACGGGTTCTACTTCCTCAAGCGCGACGCGGTGCTCTTGGAACTGGCGATGCAGCAGTTCGCGGTGAACTTCCTCGTGAAGGAAGGCTACATTCCCATTACCACGCCCGACTTGGCACGGAACGAAATTCTGGAGGGGGTCGGGTATATTCCGCGAGGTCCGGAGACGCAGATTTACACGATCGAGAACAGCGACCTGAGCCTGATCGCCACGGCGGAAATCACGCTTGGTGGACGTCTGGCCGGTGAGACGGTCGACGCGGAAATCCTCCCGGTCCGGGTCTGCGGCATCAGCCACTGCTTCCGGACGGAGGCGGGCGCCCACGGCCGCGCCACCCGGGGGCTCTACCGCGTCCACCAGTTCACGAAGGTGGAGATGTTCGCCTTCACCCTTCCGGATCAGAGCGAGGCGATGCACGAGGAACTCCGCGAGATGGAGTGCCGCATTTTCGACGCCTTGGGCATTCCCTACCGCGTCGTCGACACGGCGACCGGCGACCTCGGCGGCCCGGCGTATCGCAAGTACGACCTGGAGGCCTGGATGCCCGGCCGGGGGGACTACGGCGAGGTGACCAGCACGTCGAACTGCACCGACTATCAGTCGCGGCGGCTGAACATCCGCTACCGCGAGAAGGGCAAGAAAGGCACCCATTTTATCCACACCCTCAACGGCACCGCCATTGCCCTAAGCCGCGGCCTCATTGCCATCCTGGAAAACTACCAACAGGCCGACGGTTCCGTGGTCATCCCCGAAGTCCTCCGGCCGTACATGGGGAAGGAGAGGATCGAGGCGGCCGGGTGAGTGGGAGGAAGGCGGACCAATGATCACGCGAATCATCACGGCGGCACTCGTGGGTGGGTTCGTTGTGTTTTTCCAGCAACTCGGGCCGTATTACGAGGGTCCCATCGCTTTTCTCGGTGCGTTGGCGGCTATTCCCTTCGGGACCATGCTCAGCGGCGCGGCCGCGTGCATCATATCGCTGTTGTTCCTGCCGGTCTTGCTGACCACGGCTTGGGAGAAATGGCGCGAGCTGTGGTGGGTGCCCTGCGTGTTCTTCGCGTGTGGAATCTTGTCCACCATCGTGTCGAGATCGCCTCTGATGGTCCGCGAGGGGCTCGACCCCGAATTCGGCACGATACCCGTTCATGAATCGCACCCCTACTTCGCGCTGGCCGGCTGGCTCTTGATTCTGGTGGCGATCGTGACCTTTCCGAAGCTGGGCCTGAGCGAATCGAAGCGCTGGGTATAGTCGAAAAGCGCGGATTCGCACGCCGATGCTAATCTTCCCGGATGGCGACCCATTGAGTTGCATTCTGGCCGTTTTCCGGTCTCGCGGGGGTTCCAGGCGGGCATCCTCTCGATGACCCGGCGGCGGGCGCCGCTGTGTGTTCCACCTCATTGCCCCGGCCAAGCTTTTCCTGTACAATCCCACAATTCGTAGAGAAGGGCTAGTCGTTCAATATGTATTAGTGGGGAATTCGGAAATGTCGAAGCCAAAAAACTTGGTCGTGGCTCAAAGCGGGGGGCCGACCCCGGTTATTAACAGTAGTCTGCGCGGTGTGATCGAAGCGGCTCGCGAATTTGCGAATCTCGGCACGGTCTACGGTGCGGTTCACGGAATTGAGGGCGTACTGAAAGAGGAGCTGCTCAATCTTTCAGACCAGCCGGACGAGGAGATTGCCCTGCTTCGATATACCCCTTCAGCGGGGTCCATCGGAACCTGTCGTTATAAACTCAAAGACTGGCAGGAAGAGGATTTCGACCGGGTGATCGACGTCTTCAAGGCCCACGACGTCGGCTATTTCCTCTACAACGGCGGCAACGACTCGATGGATACCGCGAACAAGATTGCCCTTCTGGCCCGGAAGAAGGGGCTGGACCTCGTCGGCGTCGGCGTACCCAAGACGATCGACAATGACGTCGGCGACAGCGAGTTCAAACTGATCGACCACACCCCGGGTTACGCCTCGACCGCGAAGTACTGGATGCACATGGTCCAGAACGCGAACGAAGAAAACAAGGGTTCGTGCCCCGCCGATCCGGTTTTGGTGATGCAGGCGATGGGCCGCAAGATCGGGTTCATCCCGGCGGCCGCCCGACTGGCCGACCCACGACGCGAAATGCCGCTGCAAATCTATCTGGCCGAGAGCCCTTGCTCTCTGGCGGAAATGGCCGAGAAGGTCAACGAGGAGCTCAAGCAATCCGGGCGCTGCGTCGTTGTCGTCAGTGAAGGTTTCGACGTCGGCGATCTGGGCGAAGTAAAAGACTCATTCGGGCACACCTCGTTCAGTTCCAGTCAGATCACGGTGGCACAGGTGGTCGTCAATTATCTGAACCAGGCCGGCCTGGCGGCGAAAGGGGCCGCGCGGGGGAACGTCTCCGGGACGGACCAGCGGCACAACATGGCACATGCCTCGGTCGTCGACCTGGACGAGGCCTACCGTAGCGGTCAGAAGGCGGTGGAACTGGCGGCGACCGGTCAAGGCGGCTTCATGTCGACGATCCTCCGCGATGAAGGGTTCATTTACAACGTCCGCTACGACAAGGTTCCCTTGCCGGAGGTCGCCAACAGCGAGCGGACGTTCCCGGCTTCGTGGATTTCCGCGAGCGGCAACGACGTGACGGACGATTTCGTTCGCTACGCCAGGCCGCTCGTCGGCGAAGACATGCCCAGTCTGCCGATGGTCGGCGGACGGCAGCGAATGACCAGGTTCGAGCCGATCCTGGCGGAGAAGAAATGCCCCCACTACGTACCCCAGGCGGATCGCTGAGCACTCCCCCTTCTGCCACTCCGTCACCGTACCACTTCAACCAACCACCTACGAGACCATGCGAGAAATAACACCAAAACACGATTTTCTGGTCGGGATCGATTCCGATGGTTGTGCGTTTGACACGATGGAGCTGAAGCACAAGGAATGCTTCATCCCGAATATCGTCAACTACATGGAACTGCAGGGCGTGAGCAAGTACGCCCGGGAAGCGGCCGAGTTCGTCAACCTCTACAGCAAGAGCCGCGGCGTAAACCGATTCCCGGCCTTGGTGGAAACGCTTGAATGGCTCCAGAAACGCCCGGAGGTGAAAGCCCGCGGCGTGAAGATCACCATTCCGCGGTCGCTACGGGATTGGATCGCGAAGGAGACGAAGCTGGGCAACCCGGCCCTGGAAGCCTACGTGGCCGAACACGATGATCCGGATTTGAAGTTGGTTCTGGCCTGGTCGAAGGCGGTGAATGAGTCGGTCGCCGGAATGGTCCGCGGCGTTCCCCCGTTCCCCTTCGTTCGCGAGAGCCTCCAGAAGCTCGACGGGACGGCCGACCTCCTGGTATGTTCCGCAACCCCCCAAGAGGCGCTAGAACGCGAATGGGAAGAGCACGATCTTGCGCGGTACGTGGTGGCGATTTGCGGTCAGGAGGCCGGCACGAAGAAGGAGTCGCTTGGTCTGGCGGCAAAGTACTCCCAGGGCCACACGCTGATGATCGGCGACGCCCCCGGTGATTATAAGGCGGCCGTCGCGAACGACGCGCTGTTCTATCCCATCAATCCGGGCGCGGAAGAGGCGAGTTGGAAGCGGTTCCATGAAGAAGGCATCGATCGGTTCCTCGGCGGAACCTTCGCCGGCGAGTACCAAGAGGCGCTTCTGGAAGAGTTCAACAGTTATCTGCCGGAAAAACCGCCTTGGCCGGTAGAGCAGTAGTAGGCCCCTCATGCCGGGGGAGGGCCTGAGATCGCGGTGTAGGTCGCCGAACGACACGGTACCGAGACCGCCTCCCCTAAAACCTGGCAGCCCAATCCCGGAGGATCTTCGTGATGGAGCAGTCGCAAGACTGGTTGAAGCGGGTTGGACGGCTTGTCCAGCCGTCACAGCTCATCGCGGCGGGTCTGATGAGCGGCGCGCTGGTGTTCGCGTTCATCGCCGTTATCGTCCGCGGCGGCGCGCTGGCGGCGCGGACCGGCATGTTGACGCTCTTGGCCGCGTTTTTCGCCGTCGTGACGGCGGTCGCGAGCACGGTCGCGATTCCTATCATCGACGGCGCCGCGCGGCGGAAGATTCCGCTCGAGGCATCCGAAGCAACCGAGTGGATGGCCGCGACCGCCGAATTGGCTCAGGCGTTCCAAATGCGGACGATCCTCTCGTTCGCGTTGATCGAGGGAGCCGCCTTTTTCAACCTCGTGGTCGTATTGATTGACGGCAGTATCCTGTCCCTGGGGATCGCGGCGGCCCTCGTGGCGTTGATGGCGATCCGCTTTCCGACGCGGTTGAAGTTCGTCTCCTGGCTGGAACGGCAAGTCCAGGCGGCGAAGGAGGAACGGACCGTCGCGAGATGACGGACACGTTGCCGGCGGCGCGCATTTGAGCCCGCTTGTGCCAGCGGCACCCCGACAGCGAAGCGACCGGGACCACGCGAGGAGTTTTGGAGCCGCCCTTAAAGATCGATACAATCTTAACCCCATATGAATGAAGGAATGGAAATGACTCAGAAATGCGATATCGGCCTGATGGGTTTGGCCGTCATGGGACAAAACCTCGTGCTCAACATGGAGGACCACGGGTTCTCCGTCGCGGTGTACAACCGCACGACGAGCAAGATGGAGGAATTCGTCGATTCGGACGAAGTCAAAGGCAAGAACCGCAAGATCGTCGGCTGCAAGACGCTCGAGGAACTCGTCGCGAGCCTCGAAAAGCCGCGGAAGGTCATGTTGATGATCAAATCGCCGGACGCCATTCCGGCCCTCGAGACGAAGCTCTATCCGGAGGCCTCGCCGATCGACTCGGTCATCGAGCAATTGATCGGGCTGATGGACCCGGGGGACGTCATCATCGACGGTGGCAACACGCAGTTTCAAGATACCGAACGCCGTACCAAATGCGTCGAGGCGGCCGGCCTGCTGTACATCGGAACCGGCGTTTCCGGTGGGGAAGAAGGCGCCCGATTCGGACCGAGCATCATGCCCGGCGGAAGCGAAAAGGCGTGGCCCTTGGTGAAAGACATCTTCCAGTCGATTTCGGCGAAGGTCGGACCCAAGGCGGATATTCCGTGTTGCGAATGGATCGGCGCCCGCGGCGCCGGACACTACGTGAAGATGGTCCACAACGGCATCGAGTACGGCGACATGCAGCTCATCTGCGAAGCCTACTGGATGCTCAAGAATGCCCTGGGGCTCTCCAACGAAGAACTCTACGACGTCTTCTCCCAGTGGAACCGCGGCGAGTTGGACAGTTACCTCATCGAAATCACGCGGGACATCTTCAGCGTGAAGGACGAGGAGACCGGCGAGTACCTCGTCGACCTGATCCGCGATACGGCCGGTGCAAAGGGGACCGGCAAGTGGATGAGCCAGTTGGCCTTGGACCTAGGCGTTCCGAGCACGCTGGTAACGACCGCGGTGTACGCCCGGTGCATCTCCGCGATGAAGGAGGCCCGG